>NZ_JBQQBY010000061.1:0-34628 GCF_052246385.1 Streptomyces sp. 8N616
CGCAGCAACTGCACACCGACCGACACCCGCCCACCCGCCCCAGAAACCTCAACCCGCCCCGCTCCTCTTCCCTGCTCTGCAGGGAAGAGGAGCGGGGCGGGTTGGGAGTGGAGGAAGGGGGGTTGGGGGAAGCGCGGCAGGTCACGCCGGGACCGGGCAGAGCCCGGCCCCGGGCCCGGGCCTGGTTCCTGCGGGCGCGGCCCGGACCCTGGGTACGCAGGACGCTAGGGCAGCCATGCCTTCCAGACGTCCGGGTGCTCCTTGACCCACCGTTCCGCCGCCTCCTGCGGCGACAGTTTGTCCGCGGCGATCAGCTCGGAGACCTCGTTCTGGTGCTCCTTGGTCCACTTGAACTTCTTCAGGAACTCGGCGGCCTTGCCGCCCTTCTGCTCGAAGTCCGCGTTCAGGAACTTCTGCAGCGGGGTCGTCGGGTACGCGCAGTCGACGGACTCGGGGTCCTCCGTCCCCTTCTCCCCGCACGCATCCGTGTACGCCGGCAGCTTCACCTCCACCATCGGCACCTGGTTGAACAGCCACTGCGGCTCGTACCAGTACGTCAGGAACGGCTTCTTCTGCTTGGCGAACTGCTTGATCTGGGTGATCTGCGCCGCCTCGGAGCCCGCGAAGACCACCTGGTAGTCCAGGTCCAGGTTCTTCACCAGCGCCTTGTCGTTGGTGATGTACGAGGGCGAGCCGTCGAGGAGCTGGCCCTTGCTGCCGCTCTCCGCCGTGCGCAGCTGGTCCGCGTACTTGTTCAGGTTCTTCCAGTCGGTGACGTCCGGGTGCGCTTCCGCGAAGTACTTCGGCACGTACCAGCCGATGTGTCCCGTCACCCCGAGGTCGCCGCCGCGCGCGATCGTCTTCTTGTCCTTGACGTACCGCTGCTCCTGGTCCGGGTGGCCCCAGTCCTCCATGATCGCGTCGACGCGGCCCTGGCTGAGTGCGTCCCAGGCGGGGATCTCGTCGACCTGGACGGTGTCGACGCGGTAGCCCAGCTCGTGCTCCAACAGGTATTGCGCGACGGCGACGTTGGCCTGCGCGCCCACCCAGGACTGGACGGACAGGGTGACGGTCTTCGCGCCCTGCGCGTTGGCGTACGGCGACGCCTGCTTGGTCATGTCCGCCGCGCCGCAGCCGGTCGCCGCGAGCAGTGCGGCGGCCGAGACGACGGCCGCGGCGGTCTTCCTCCGTATCGGCAGACTCCGTATCGGCAGATCCGAAATCCGCAGACGCGAAATCCGCGGACGCGGCATCCGTATACGCGCCATGTCAGGCCTCCTTCCGCGCGCGGCGCTGTGTGGGCTGGGTGACCCGGTCGAGCATCAGCCCCAGGCAGACGATCGCCGCGCCCGCGACCAGCCCGGTCGCGAGGTCGCCGCGGGCCAGACCGGCCACGACGTCGTACCCGAGCGCGCCACCGCCGACCAGACCGCCGATGATGACGACGGCAAGGACCAGGACGACTCCCTGGTTGACGGCGAGGAGCAACGCCGGGCGGGCCAGCGGCAGTTGGACCTGGCGCAGCTGCTGGGCGCCGGTCGCGCCCATCGAGCGCGCGGACTCCAGCGCCGCCGGGTCGACCTGCCGCAGCCCCTGGGTGGTGATGCGTACGACGGCGGGCAGCGCGTACACGACCGCCGCGGCCACCGCGGGCGCGCGGCCGACCGCGAACAGCGCGACCACCGGGATCAGATAGACGAACTGCGGCATCGTCTGGAAGACGTCGAGCACCGGCCGCAGCAGCTTCTCCAGGCGGGCGCTGCGCGCGGCGGCGACCCCGATGGCGAGGCCGAGCACCAGCGTCACGGCGACGGCCGCGAGGACCTGCGAGAGCGTGTCCATCGACGGCTTCCACACCCCGAGGACGCCGATCGCGGCCATCGCGAGGACGGCGGTGAGGGCGGTCTGCCAGGTGCCGATGAGCCAGGCGAGGGCGGCGACGATCAGCAGCACGGCCCACCAGGGCAGGCCGAGCAGACCGTCGCGTACGGGGTCCAGGACCCAGTGGGTGAAGTGCGCGGCCCAGTCGGCGGTGCCGCCCACCACCGGGACGCCGGTGTAGAGGTGGTCGACCATCCAGTCCTTGGCGGTGTTGACGGGCCCGGCGATGGCGACGACCCAGCTGTCGGGCCAGGCGGTGCGGCCCGCCAGCCGTCCGGCAACGGCGACGGCGGCCGCTGCCAGGGCGGCGAGGCCCCAGCCCCGCCATCCGCGCAGCAGCGAGTGCCCGGTCGGCTCGGCGCCGATCCGCTCACCCGCGGCTCCGGTCACCCGGTCCAGGACGACGGCCAGCAGCACGATCGGGATACCGGCGGCGAGCGCAGCGCCCACGTCCACCGAGGACAGCGCCTGGTAGACCCGGTCGCCGAGGCCGCCCGCGCCGATCATGGACGCGATGACCGCCATGGACAGCGCCATCATGATCGTCTGGTTGACGCCGAGCAGCAGCTCCTTGCGGGCCAGCGGCAGCCGCGCCGTCAGCAGCCGCTGCCTGCCGGTCGCGCCGAGCGAGGCGACGGCCTCCATGACCCCGCCGTCGGCGTTCCGCAGCCCGAGCGCGGTGAGCCGGGTCATGGGCGGTGCCGCGTACACCACGGTCGCCAGGACCGCGGCCGGCACGCCGATGCCGAAGACGAGCACGACGGGCAGCAGGTACGCGAAGGCGGGCAGCACCTGCATCGTGTCGAGTACGGGCCGCAGCGCGCGGTACGTACGGTCCGACAACCCGGCGGCGAGGCCGAGCAGCACACCCAGCACGACCGAGGCGAGGACCGCCACGACCATCAGGGCCAGGGTCTGCATCGTCGGCACCCACATGCCGAGCAGGCCGCACAGCGCGAAGGATGCGGCGGCGGTCAGCGCGAGCCGTACGCCCGCGACGCGCCATGCGATCAGCGCGGCCGCGGCCGTGACGCCGGCCCAGCCGAGCGCGAGCAGCGGCAGATAGACGGCGCGCACGGACAGCACGATGGCGTTGCTGATGTGCCCGAAGAAGTAGAGGAAGAGCGGGTGGCTGTCACGGTTGTCGATGATCCAGTCGCTGGCGGTGCCGAGCGGCCCCGACAGGTCGACCGTCAGCGCGTCCGGCCAGAGGCCGCTGGCCCACTGAGCGTTGGCGAGCGGCACGAGCACCGCTGCCGCGACGGCGAGCAGGAGCAGTTTGACCACGGCGGGATGGCGGACCACCGCGCGCAACGAGAACGTACGGGTGGTGTCGGCCCCGCCGACGGACGTGGCGGCGGTCATGAACACCTCCGCCGGTTTGTGGGCATGCGTTCCGCGGGGCTGGGGGTACTCCCCCTGGCTTCGCCGGGGGGAGTACCCCCACCCAGGCGAAGCTCTGGGGGAGGGTGGGCGGGCCACCGGCCCGCACCCGCCAACGACGCGCCATCACCGCGGCGGTGCCCCGCCGACATGGCTACGTGGAGGTGGCTCGTCATACCGTCACCTCCTTGCCCTCGGCGCCGGAGCCGCCCGAGGCGCCCGAGGCGCCCGTGCCCGCCACGACGCCGATCAGGCACTCGTGGTCGACGACGCCGAGCAGCTTGCCGTCGGACATGACCCGGGCGGCCGGGTCGCCGGAGCGGGCGACGGCCTCGATGGCCTCGGAGACCGTGGCGCTCGGGGCGAGCGCGGGTCCGGACGCGGACTCGCCGACGTCCGCCGGGCGCATGGCCGTACCGACGGTGATCACCTGCTCGCGCGGCACGTCCCGGACGAACTCCCGCACGTAGTCGTCGGCCGGGGAGCCGACGATCTCCTCGGGCGTGCCGAGCTGCACGATCCGGCCGTCGCGCATCAGCGCGATCCGGTCGCCGAGCCGCAGCGCCTCGCTGAGGTCGTGGGTGATGAAGACCATCGTCCGGCCCTCCTCGCGGTGCAGGCGGATGACCTCTTCCTGCATGTCGCGGCGGATGAGCGGGTCGAGGGCGCTGAACGGCTCGTCGAAGAGCAGCACTTCGGGGTCGACGGCGAGCGCACGGGCGAGGCCGACGCGCTGTTGCTGACCACCGGAGAGCTGGCCCGGGCGGCGCGCCTCGAGGCCCGCGAGGCCGACCTTCTCCACCATCTCGGTCGCCCTGGCCCGGCGTTCGGCCTTGCCGACGCCCTGGATCTCCAGGCCGTACGCGACGTTGTCGAGGACGGAGCGGTGCGGCAGCAGACCGAAGTGCTGGAACACCATCGCGGCGCGGTGCCTGCGCAGCTCGCGCAGCCGGGTCCGGTCCATGGCGAGGACGTCCTCGCCGTCGATGGTCAGGCTGCCGCTGGTGGGCTCGATGAGCCGGGTCAGGCAGCGGACGAGAGTGGACTTGCCGGAGCCGGACAGGCCCATGACGACGAAGACCTCGCCCTTGCGGACGTCGAAGGAGACGTCGTGCACGGCAGCGGTACAGCCGGTCTGCGCGCGCAGCTCGTCCGCGGGCAGCTCGGCGTACGGGCTGCCGGGGATACGGTCGGCCTTGGGGCCGAAGACCTTCCACAGGTTGCGGACGGAGAACACCGGATCGGTTGCCTGGTTCTCGGACATCACGCGTCACCTCCCGGTGTCGTTTTCTGGACGAGCAGTTCTGCGGCCTTCTCCCCCACCATCAGGACACCGATCATGGGGTTGACGGCGGGCATCGTCGGGAACACGGACGCATCGGCGATCCGGATCCCCTCCAAGCCCCTGATCCTCAACTCCGGGTCGACGACGGCGAGTTCGTCGGTCGCGGCACCCATGCGGCAGGTGCCCGCAGGATGGTAGACGGTGTGCGCGACGTGCCGTGCGTACGCGCTGAGCTCCTCGTCGTCAGTGACCTCGGGGCCGGGGCAGACCTCGCGCTTGAGCCACTGGGCGAGCGGCTCGGTCTTCGCGATCTCCCGGGCGATCTTGATGCCGTCGACGAGGGTGTTGCCGTCGTAGTCGTCCTCGTCCGTGAAGTAGCGGAAGTCGAGGGCAGGCTTGACGGCCGGGTCGGCGCTGGTGAGGTAGAGGCGCCCGCGGCTGCGCGGCTTGGGGATGTTCGGGGTCATCGACACGCCGTGCTCGGGCTTCTCGTAGCCGATCCGCTCGGGATTGTCGGTGAACGGGATCTGGTAGAAGTGGAACATCAGGTCGGGGCCGCGGGACTCCGGGTCCCGCCGCACGAAGAGACCGGCGTCGGAGTCCATCGCGGAGTTCTCCGGAATCGGCCCGTCCGTCTCCCACACGATCACCGACTCGGGGTGGTCGAGCAGGTTCTCCCCGACGCCCGGCAGGTCGTGCACGACGGGGATGCCGAGCGCCTCCAGGTCCCGCTTCGGCCCGATGCCGGAGTGCATCAGCAGCCGCGGGGTGTCCACCGCGCCCGCGCAGACGAGGACTTCGCGGCCCGCCCCGACGAGGATCTCCTCGCCGTCCTTCGTGCGGACGTGGACGCCGGTGGCGCGCGTCCCGTCCAGCTCCAGCTTGTACGCCCAGGTCTCCAGCAGGATGTGGAGGTTCGGCCGGTCGCCCGCCTCGATGTGCGGGTGCAGGTACGCGACGGAGGCCGAGGAACGCTTGTTGTTCTCGGGGTGGTAGGCGAGGTCGAAGAAGCCGACGCCCTCGTGGAACGGCTCCTTGTTGAAGCCCTCGACGCGCGGCACGCCCAGCGCGCCCTGCGCCGCCTCGACGAAGTCGCGGGCGATGGCGTTCCGGTCCTTCTCGTCGACGGCCACGATGTTGTTGCGCAGCCGGTCGAAGTACGGGTCCATGGACACCGCGTCCCAGCCCTCGGCGCCGGCTGAAGCCCACTCGTCCCAGTCGGACGGCAGCGGCTTGAAGCTGATCAGGGTGTTGTGCGAGGAGCAGCCGCCGAGCACGCGGGCCCGGCTGTGCCGGATGTACGAGTTCCCGCGCGGCTGGGGCACCGTCGGGTAGTCGTAGTCGAGGTCCCCGCCCAGCAGGCCGAGCCAGCGGCGCAGGGTCAGGACGTCGGGCCGGTCGATGTCGGAGGGACCGCCCTCGATGACGGCGACCGTGACGTCCGGGTCCTCAGTGAGGCGGGAGGCGATCACCGATCCTGCGGTGCCGCCGCCGACCACGACGTAGTCGTAGCTGCGGGGGATGGTCATGGGAGTGTTGCTCCTCGTCGTACGTGCCACCGTCGTACTTGCCGTCTGGTGGCCTTCTCTGGGGTCTCAGGGGCGGTCTTCACGTGTCCGCGGGGGCCCGGCACCCTCGGTCACTCCGGGGCGCGGGCCGCCGTACGCCACCGCCGGCGGGGCGGCCGGCCGGAGGGCGCGACCACCCGCGGGCGCGACCACCGGAGGGCGCGACCGCCGGCGGGACACGCCCGCCGATTCCGCGGCGTCAGCCGCCGAACCACCGCACCGGGCGCGGGTCGAGGTTCTGGTAGATGTGCTTGGCCTCGCGGTACTCGGCGAGGCCGGAGGGGCCGAGCTCGCGCCCGATGCCGGACTTGCCGAAGCCGCCCCACTCGGCCTGCGGGACGTACGGGTGGTAGTCGTTGATCCACACCGTGCCGTGGCGCAGGCGGCGGGCGACGCGCCGCGCGCGGCCGGGGTCGGAGGTCCACACGGCGCCCGCGAGCCCGTACTCGGTGTCGTTGGCGAGCGCGACGGCGTCGTCCTCCGTGTGGAAGGTCTCGACGGTGAGGATCGGTCCGAAGGTCTCCTCGCGCACGACGCGCATCTCGCCGTGGCAGTAGTCGAGGACGGTCGGCGGGTAGAAGTAGCCGGTCGCGGGCCGTACGTCGGAAGGCTTCGGCCGCTTGCCGCCGCAGCGTACGACCGCGCCCTCTTCCCTGGCCGAGTCGACGTACGCCTCGATCTTCTCGAGCTGCTGGGCCGAGACGAGCGGGCCGCACTCGACGCCGTCCTCGGTGCCGCGGCCCAGCTTGATCCGCTCGGCGCGGGCGGCCAGCTCGGCGACGAACCGGTCGCGGACGGACTCCTCGATGATGAGCCGGGCGCCGGCGGAGCAGACCTGGCCGCTGTGGATGAAGGCGGCGTTCAGGGCCTGGTCGACGGCGGTGTCGAACCCTTCGTCGGTTGCGCACGCGTCGGCGAACACGACGTTGGGGTTCTTGCCCCCCAGTTCCAGCGCGACCTTCTTCACGGTGGGCGCGGCGGCCTGCATGACCTTGGTGCCGCTGGCGAGGCCACCGGTGAAGGAGATCAGGTCGACGCCGGGATGCTCGGAGAGCCGGGCGCCGACGGGGTCACCTGCGCCGGTGACGATGTTGGCCACCCCGGCCGGGAGCCCGGCCTCGACGAGCAGTCCGACGAGGTGGACCGTGGAGAGCGGCGTGATCTCGCTCGGCTTGATGACGAAGGTGTTGCCGGCGGCGAGAGCGGGGGCGATCTTCCAGCTGGCCTGGAGGAGCGGGTAGTTCCAGGGGGTGATCAGCGCGCAGACGCCGACCGGCTCGTGGACGACGACGCTGTGTACGTCGTCGGAGCCGGCGTCGACGACGCGCCCGCCGCTCTCGTTGACGACGAGGTCGGCGAAGTACCGGAAGGCGTTGGTGACGTCATCGACGTCGACCCGCCCCTCCTCGAGCGTCTTGCCGGTGTCCCGGCTCTCGATGAGCGCGATCGCCTCGCGGTCACGCTGCAGCAGCTCGGCGACCCGGCGCAGCAGCGCGGCGCGCTCGGCGACGGGCGTGTGCGGCCAGGAACCGGAGTCGAACGCACGGCGGGCTGCGGCGACGGCTGCATCGGCGTCCTCGGCGCCACCCTCGGCGACGCGCGCCAGAGTCTTGGCGTCTGCGGGGTCGAGGACCTCGCGGCTGACACCGGATGCGGCGGATCGCCACACCCCGTCGATGTGAATACTCTCGGTTGCCGACACGTCGCTTTCTGCCTTCCCCTGCCTGACATGTTCATCACCGGACGACCGCGCGGCCGACCAGCAGCAGGGACCCCTCCCCCGAAGCGGCAAAGGCATGCGCAAGTTTTCACGCTCAGTGACCCATTTCACGCTGCGCGCACCGGGACTCCGCGCTGACTGCAGACGGGCGGGGCCGGGCGGGTACGCACCGCCGCGGGGCGGCATTCGGCTCGGCCGGCGCTTACTCGGGGCGGTGCGACGGAGGGCCGCCCCCACGGCGGCGCCCGGGGCGCGATCCGGGGGTTTCCGGCCGGTGAAAGGTGGACAAAGCAGGCGTAGAGTGGCCGGAACGCCGTGGTGCGACGCTGCAAGCGATGGAGCAGCACATGGTCGACCCCAAGGGCTTCCTCAAAACCCCCCGCACATCCAGACCGCGCCGCCCTGCCGCGGAGCGCGTGTCCGACTGGCATGAGGTCTACGCAGGCCAGGACCTGCTCCCGGTCGTCACCGAGCAGGCCGGCCGGTGCATGGACTGCGGCGTGCCGTTCTGCCACAGCGGCTGCCCGCTGGGAAACCTGATCCCGGAGTGGAACGAGTACGCCTCGCAGGGCGACTGGCGCGCCGCCGCCGAGCGGCTGCACGCCACCAACAACTTCCCCGAGTTCACCGGGCGCCTCTGCCCCGCTCCGTGCGAGGACTCCTGCGTCCTGGCGATCAACTCCGAACCCGTGACGATCAAGGACATCGAGTCCACCATCGCCGACCAGGCGTGGGACCGGGGCTATGCGCCTGAGCAGCCGCCCCAGCGGCTCAGCGGCAAGACCGTCGCCGTCATAGGTTCGGGCCCCGCCGGTCTCGCCGCCGCCCAGCAGCTCACCCGCGTCGGGCACACCGTCGCCGTCTACGAGCGGGCCGACCGCATCGGCGGGCTCCTCCGCTACGGCATCCCGGAATTCAAGATGGAGAAGCGCCACATCGACCGCCGCATCGACCAGATGCGGGCCGAGGGGACCAAGTTCCGCACCGGCGTGGACGTAGGCCGCGATGTCGACGCCGCAGAGCTGCGCGGGCGCTACGACGCGATGGTGCTCGCCGTGGGCGCCACCGCGTGGCGGGAACTTCCGGTACCCGGCCGGGAGTTGACCGGCATCCACCAGGCCATGGAGTACCTGACGCTCTCCAACCGGGTGCAGGAGGGCGACTACGACGCGCCGCCCGTCACCGCGGAGGGCAAGCACGTCGTGATCGTCGGCGGCGGAGACACCGGCTCCGACTGCCTCGGCACCGCCATCCGCCAGCACGCGGCCACCGTGACCCAGCTGGACATCAACCCGGAGCCGGGCGAAGGACGGCGGGACGACGAGCCGTGGCCCACGTACCCCAAGGTCTACCGGATCTCGCACGCCCACGAAGAGGCCAGGGACGGAGCGGGCAGGGACCCCCGGATCTTCGCCTCCGCCACCCTCCGCTTCGAGGGGGACGAGCGCGGCGGCGTCCGGTCGCTGCACCTCGCCGAGGTCGAGCCTGAGCACAGGCGGCCGCTACCGGGCACCGAGCGGGTGATCCCGGCGCAGCTGGTGCTGCTGGCCCTCGGCTTCTCCGGGCCCGAGCAGGACGACGGGCTGATGGATCAGCTCGGTCTCGAGCTGGACGGCCGCGGGAACTTCGCCCGCGACGCGCGCTTCACGACGACCACGGACGGCGTCTTCGCGGCGGGCGACGCGGGCCGTGGCCAGTCCCTGGTCGTCTGGGCCATCGCGGAGGGCCGCGCCGCCGCGGCGGCCGTGGACCGCTACCTCACCGGGTCCACCGTCCTCCCGGCCCCCATCGGCCCGGCGGACCGCCCGCTTACGGCGTAGGCGCTCCGCCGTCTCCCGCGTCGCAGAAGCCTGTCGGGCAGAACGCGCCCAGTACGACCTCCTGGATGTCCCGCTGCTCGGGCCAGTCCTCGCGGGGCCCCGCCACCAGCACCGCGTACATCTCGCTGTCGGGCGCCGTGAAGACCCGGTCGAGGACCCGGCGCGGGCCGGTCTTCTCACTGTCGTAGGCGTAGTCGAGCTCCGCGTCGGAGCCGTCGCCGGGGCCGAGCCTCTGCAGCCCGAGCCGCTCGTAGTTCTTGTTGTTCTTGAGGAACCGCTCAGCCTCCAGCAGAGCGTCGT
Organism: Streptomyces sp. 8N616; assembly: GCF_052246385.1. Taxonomy (NCBI): domain Bacteria; kingdom Bacillati; phylum Actinomycetota; class Actinomycetes; order Kitasatosporales; family Streptomycetaceae; genus Streptomyces; species Streptomyces sp. 8N616. Next base: position 9,958 of record NZ_JBQQBY010000061.1, read on the forward strand.
ACGGGGTCGCCTCGGGGCCGTCCAGCCGGAAGATCTGGATCAGGCCCCGCTCGTCGGACGACTTGTAGAAGATTCCGGTCCCGTCCTCGCTGCGCTGCCACCCCGTGGGCACGTCCAGCCTGAATCCGCCGGGGTCCTCCACCCGCTGGAAGCCCTCGGGGGGCTCATCCGCCACCGTGCTCGGGGACGCGGAAGCGGGCGGGTTCGACTCCGACGCGGGCCCGGTCGGCGAGGCGCTCACGCTCGTACCCGGCCGGGCATCGGCAGGGCCGCCGCCGTCGCGGAGCAGCGCCCAGACGCCGAAGCCGAGCCCGCCGCCGAGGACGGCCGCGGCGGTCAGCAGCACGGCGACCCGGGAGCGGGTCGCGGGCAGCACCCAGCTGTTCGGCGGCCGTGGCGCCGGATCGTAGAGTCCGGGCGGGGCAGGCGGGCCGGGCGGCGCCGTGCCCATCACCCAGCGCTGCGACTGCTCGTCCCAGTACGGCTCGTTCTCGCCCTCGCCCATCTCAGCCGCCCAGCGCGGCCAGCGCCTGCCCGACGGCGACCCCTGAGGCGAGCGCGCCGATGCCCGTGGCGGCGTCCTGCAGCAGCTGCCGCAGCCGGGCGAAGCGGACCGGGTCGGCCTGGCCGGTGCGCCGGATCTCGCCCTCGGTGTCGTCGAGTTCGTCGCGCAGTGCGGTGATCTCGGGGGTCTCCACCAGCCGCCCGAGGTCGTCCCTGAGCTGCTGTACGGCCAGCAGCAGCCGCTCGTGGACCTCGTCCTCCGCCGCCGGGCCGCCGGTGTTTCCCGCCGTGTTGCTGACCTGGTTGTTGCTGCCGATCACGACGGCGCTGCCGGTCACGTCACCGATACGCGTGCCTCCGCCGCCCGGCCCCCTACCGCGCCCGCGGCCGCCGCCACCCCCGCTGCCCTCGTCCGGCTCACCGGCCGCCATCACTGCCCTCCCGTTTCCACGTGCTCCTGCTCCTGGTCCTGCTCCCCGCCTGCCGCCGGCTGGTCCTCCGCCGGCTTGTTCTCCAGCGTGTTGTGGTCGCCGACCGCGATGGCGCTGTTCTCCGCGGATCCGATGTACACGCCGCTGACGTTGACGACCTGCTGCACGAACTCGTCGGTCTGCCAGCCCGCCGCGGCGAGCGCCTGCCGTACGCCGTTGGCGACCCGGTCCTGGACGCTCTTGAGGTAGCGGCTGACGTCCATCTCCTGGAAGAGCGAGGCTCCTTCGTCGCTGCCCAGTTCCCGTACGGACGTCCAGGGCCCGTCGGGCAGGGCCGCCGCGTGACCTCCGGTCCACATCCGCCACAGGAAACCGGCCTCGCGGAAGGCGTGGACGACTGACCGGACGGCGCCCGTGGGCAGTTGTCCGAGCGCCCAGACCGCCCTGCCCACCGGCTTGCCGCGCCAGTAGTTGGCGGAGACGCGGTCCACGGCGCGGAAGTCGCGGCGCACGGGCCGCAGCACGTGCGGGGCGATCTCCAGCATCAGCATGCGGCCCTGTGTGTGCACGCGGACGAAGACGGTGATGACGACCTCTTCCTCCCAGGCGCCGACGCGGATGCGCAGGAAGTGCCTGCGGCCCTCGCCGCCCTCCTCGATGGCGCGCTCCCGCTCCGCGTCGAAGTGCTTCTGCTGCAGCGGCGCCTGAGCGCGCACCGGCACGCCCGTGGCCCGTACGAAGACGCACTCGTCGACCTCGAGGCCGCGCAGCCGGTCGCGGACCGTGGCGGCCTGCGGGGCATCGGGGTTCGCGGGTGTGCGCAGATTCTCGACCAGGGGCTTGACGCGCCGCAGGACCTCCCGGTTGTTGAGCTCGGCCAGCGGCTTCCCCGGCGCGTTCTGGTCCCGGCGCAGCTCGACGGCGAGCGTCCAGGGCTCGTACGGGCTGCCCGCGCCGAGGAAGGGCTGCTGCGGGTGGTAATAGATGAGGGGCGAGCGCTGTTCGAGCCGGATCCGCTGCTGCAGGCGCGCGAAGCGCTCCCCGGCCGTGGCCTCCGCGACGTCCGGGCGGGCCCGGTCGGCGAAGGCTTCGGGTTGAAGCTCGCGTGAGATGATCCTGGCCACCTGCTCGCGGTGAGCTCCGATGCACGCGGCCATCGCCAGGGGAATCACCAGTGCGAACCAGGCCGCCGCGCGCTCGTCCGAGACGATCAGGTCGGTGCTCTGCAGCTCGTAGAGGGTCTCCTCGTCGGCCGTGGCGACCATGAGCGCCGACACCGCGTAGAGCGCCAGCGACAGCCGGCCCACGAGGCGGAGATAGGCCGCTGCCACCCGGCGGAAGCGGCGGGTGCGCCGTGCGCCCGGGTAATCGGCGTGGAACGGGCCCGAGGTGCCGCCGCGGAGCCGGGCGGCCAGCACCAGCAGCACGCACGGGATGAGGAAGGCAGTGGCCTGCGTACTGGCGAAGACGAAGGCGAGCACCCAGAGGGCGACGACGGCCACCGCCCAGACCGCCTGGAGGCGGCGGGCGCGCAGCGCGTGGGCGAGCACCCGGGCCGCGTCGATGCCGAGGGACGGGGCCGCGATCCGCTCCTCGTGGACGTAGAGCTCGTCGAGGACCGCGTCGCGGTAGTCGTCGTCCAGGTACGTGCCGGCACACAGCAGCCGGGTGGCCTCGCTGGCGGCAGGGCGAGGGGCAGGCTCCGGCTGGGGCCGGGACTCGGGTCGGGGCTGGGGCTGGGGCTGGGGCTGTGACGGAAGAGCGGGCTGTGCCGGGATGTGCTGGCGTGACACACGTTCCCCCGAGCTGCTCGAACTCCCGTTTGCACAGGGGGAGTTGACTGTTTGGACGCCGTCACAGCATAGGGAAACGGAAAAGGCCCCGGTAGACAACCGGGGCCTTTCACGTGCCCTTCACGGGCCTTTCGAGTGTTTCGGATTCTCGGGTGTTCCGGGTCGCTCAGGCGCTCGAATTTCTCCGGGGGCCGTGACCCGCCCGGGTCAGATGAGGCCGAGGCCGCGAACCGCGTCGCGCTCCTCCGCCAGCTCGGCGACGGAGGCGTCGATACGGGTGCGGGAGAAGTCGTTGATCTCCAGGCCCTGGACGATCTCGTACTTGCCGTCCTTGGTGGTGACCGGGAAGGAGGAGATGAGGCCCTCCGGGACGCCGTACGAGCCGTCCGACGGGATGCCCATGGAGGTCCAGTCGCCGTCCGCGGTGCCGTTCACCCAGGTGTGGATGTGGTCGATCGCGGCGTTGGCGGCGGAGGCGGCCGAGGACGCGCCGCGGGCCTCGATGATCGCGGCGCCGCGCTTGGCGACGGTCGGGATGAAGGTGTCGGCCAGCCACTTCTCGTCGTTCACGACCTCGGCGGCGTTCTTGCCCGCGACGTCCGCGTGGAAGATGTCGGGGTACTGGGTCGCCGAGTGGTTGCCCCAGATGGTGAGCTTGCGGATCTCGGAGACCGGGACGCCGGTCTTCTTCGACAGCTGCGAGATCGCGCGGTTGTGGTCGAGGCGGGTCATCGCGGTGAACCGCTCGACCGGTACGTCCGGGGCGGCGGACTGGGCGATCAGCGCGTTGGTGTTCGCCGGGTTGCCGACGACCAGAACCTTGACGTCGTCCGCGGCGTGGTCGTTGATGGCCTTGCCCTGCGGCTTGAAAATGCCCCCGTTGGCCTCGAGCAGGTCGCCGCGCTCCATGCCCTTGGTACGGGGGCGGGCGCCGACGAGCAGGGCGACGTTCGTGCCGTCGAAGGCCACGTTCGGGTCGTCGGTGATGTCGATGCCCCGGAGCAGCGGGAAGGCGCAGTCGTCGAGCTCCATGGCGGTGCCCTCGGCGGCCTTGAGAGCCGGAGTGATCTCGAGAAGGCGCAGCTTGACCGGCACGTCCGCGCCGAGGAGGTGGCCTGAGGCGATGCGGAAGAGCAGCGCGTAGCCGATCTGGCCGGCCGCGCCGGTGACGGTGACATTGACGGGAGTGCGGGTCATGGCGATCTCCTGCTTTGGCTTGCCTGGCGGTGGGTGTCCCTGCCCGTATGCGGTGGGTCTCTTGGTATCAAGAGAGTTCCGGCGTCAGGCTATCGCCCCGTGCGTGGCGGCCGCTCGCGGGGATGAGGGGGGAGAGCGAGCGGCCGCCTGGGGGTGCACGGCACCCGTGGGGGGTGCGGTTCGCCTGCCCTGGATCTGCGGGGGCATGCATACGTTTTGCGACGTTCTATGAGGAGGGGCTGCGCCACCGGACCCCGAGATCCGGGGCAGGGCCCCCAGGCGGCGGAGCCGCACAGGGGGCGGGGCCGCACACGGGGCGGGGCCGCACAACGTCCGCGGCGTGCTAGTTCCCGGCGGTCCCCGCTGTCTCGGCGTTCCCTGCAGTCCCTGCGGTGGCCCCGGCCTCGGGCACGGTGCAGCCGTCGGCGCCCGCCTTCGTCCGCGCGCACGCCTTCGCCGACTCCGGCGCTGTCACGGTGACCATGCGGGTGTACGCGTCCTTGTCCGCGTCCGCCGTGCCGCTCTCGGTCCGCTTCGCCGCGGTGATGCTGACCGCGTCGCCCGGGGCGGCCTGCGTGATACGCGCCCAGGCCGCGCCGCACACCTCGCTGTAGCGGACTTCGATGAACGCCCCGCCGACGGTGGCCTGGGACACGGTCTCGGCGTACTTGCCGCCGCAGCCCATGACCTCCGGGTCCTCGCCTGCGCAGTCGGCGCCGCTGCACTTGACCCCGGCGGGCAGGTCGGACTTCTTCGAGGCGGTCGGCGAGGGCGGGGGCTCGGCGGCCTCGCTGCCGTCGTCCCTGCCGAGGCCGAGCAGCAGCACGCCGCCCGCGATCACGACCAGCGCGCCGAGGACCCCGGCCAGGAACATCGGTACGCGGCGGCCGCCCCGCCTCCGGCTGCCGCGGCTGTCCCGATCACTGCCGTCGCCGGTGTGGCCGACGTCGCCGATGCCGCCGGCGCCGGCGCCATCGACGGCGTCGGCGCCGGTGACCGCGCCGGCCGCCTCGAAGTGGCCCGGGAAGTCCCGGGGTTCCGGGACGGCAGCCGCGGCCTCCTCCGGCTTGCGCGCCTTGCGCCCTTTATCGGACCTGGCCGATTTCGAAGCCTTCGCGGGCGGCGGGGCGAGCTCCCCCAGAGCGGCCCGCGCCTGCGCAACGCGTATCGCCTCCATCGTTATGTCGTGCCGCATTTCGGCCCGGCTCCAGGCCCGCTCCGCCAGCTCCCACATGGTGGTGAGATGACCGCTGTTCGCGCCGGTCACCTCGGCCAGGGCCACGACGGCGCCCTGCGGCGGCAGCAGTCTGCCGTTCAGATAGCGCTCCCACGACGTCCTGCTGTAGCCGGTGCGGTCGGCGACCGCGGAAACGGACAGGCCGCTGCGGTCGACGAGCCTGCGGAGCTGACTGGTGAACTCCCGTACCTGCGGGTCGAGTTCCTCCGGCAGCGTCCTCCAACGAGGCATTGCCTCCCCCTGTTCCCCCCGAGTCGTGCACATCGTCCCGGCACCGTGAACTCCCCCATCGCACCCTTGTCCGGGACTCGTTCACGGATGCGCGTGTCCAGGATGTCAGTTCCCATAGCGGGGGCCCACACGTGCATACGGTCGGAGACGGCCGGATGCTCACACCGAGCGCCCCGGGCTCCCGTGTACCAGCACGAGACATCCGACACATTCCGGTGACGGTTGTTGCACGGATGCAGCACCGCGCCGAAACCGTCACTTCTGCGCCACAGGGGACCCGTAAACCTTGAGCCCGGCCGCCGGGCCCAAGATCCTCGTGCGTGGAAGGGACGCGCCACGGGGGCGCGGCAGCGACGCTCCCTTCCGAACGCGACGGCGCCCGTCCTCACCCGGGGGAGAGGACGGGCGCCGTTGCTGGTGCGAAATCGCCGAATCTCCGCTGACTTCTGCGAATCAGGCCGCGGCCATCTTCTTCTGCAGGTTGGTGTCCAGGGCGTCCAGGAACTGCTCCGTGGTCAGCCACGGCTGGTCCTTGGAGATGAGCAGCGCCAGGTCCTTGGTCATCTGGCCGGCCTCGACGGTCTCGATGCAGACCTGCTCGAGCGTCTCGGCGAACCTGAGGACCTCGGGGGTGTCGTCGAGCTTGCCGCGGTGGGCCAGGCCACGGGTCCAGGCGAAGATCGAGGCGATCGGGTTCGTCGACGTCGGCTTGGACTGCTGGTGCTGGCGGTAGTGGCGGGTGACGGTGCCGTGCGCCGCCTCGGCCTCGACGGTCTTGCCGTCGGGGGACATGAGCACGGAGGTCATCAGGCCGAGCGAGCCGAAGCCCTGCGCGACGATGTCGGACTGGACGTCGCCGTCGTAGTTCTTGCACGCCCAGACGTAGCCGCCCTCCCACTTCAGGGCCGCGGCGACCATGTCGTCGATGAGGCGGTGCTCGTACGTCAGGCCCTTGGCGTCGAACTCGGCCTTGAACTCGGAGTCGAAGATCTCCTGGAAGATGTCCTTGAAGCGGCCGTCGTAGGCCTTGAGGATCGTGTTCTTCGTGGACATGTAGACCGGGTAGTCACGGGTCAGGCCGTAACGGAAGGACGCGCGGGCGAAGTCGCGGATGGACTCGTCCAGGTTGTACATGGCCAGCGCGACACCGCCGCCCGGGAAGTCGTACACATCGAGCTCGATGGGCTCGGAGCCGTCCTTCGGGGTGAAGGTCATGGTGAGGGTGCCCTCGCCCGGGATCTTCAGGTCGGTCGCGCGGTACTGGTCGCCGAAGGCGTGACGGCCGACGACGATCGGCTTGGTCCAGCCGGGGACGAGCCGCGGGACGTTGCTCATGATGATCGGCTCGCGGAAGATGACGCCGCCGAGGATGTTGCGGATGGTGCCGTTCGGCGACCGGTACATCTTCTTGAGGCCGAACTCCTCGACGCGGGCCTCGTCCGGTGTGATGGTGGCGCACTTCACGCCCACGCCGTGCTGTTTGATCGCGTTGGCCGCATCCACGGTGACCTGGTCGTTCGTGGCGTCGCGGTGCTCGATGCCCAGGTCGAAGTACTTCAGCTCCACATCGAGGTACGGCAGGATCAGCTTGTCCTTGATGAACTGCCAGAGGATGCGGGTCATCTCGTCGCCGTCGAGCTCGACGACGGGGTTGGCTACCTTGATCTTGGCCATGGGAGTGCTTCGTCCCTCTCGCGTGGCTCAGGCTTTCGAATATCTCGGCATCGAGATACCCGGCTCCCAGAATACGCCGGGAGGGCCCCGGCCCGGCCTCGCCGCGTCAGCGCACCGTGAAGTGGACCACGTCCTCCAGCCAGGGAATCTCCAGCCAGGGGTCGGGCTGGATCATCATCGCCAGCATCACGATCACAAAGCCGAGCGCGCCGTACGTGACCATGTCCGTGAACCGGGACCGCACGGCCAGCATGCCGACTTCAGGCAGCGCCCAGCGCAGGACGGCGCCAGTGATGAGCGCGAGACCGACGATGATGATGCCGATCCGGACGGCGCCTGCGGTGACGACGAGCAGCCCGGCTGCGGTCCCGCCGAGCACGGTCAGCAGCGGCCACTGCCGCGCGGGCGCGGGCGCGTCGCCCGACGCGGCACGCCCACCTCCCTCCGGGCGCGCGGTGTCCCGCGTGACCCGGGGAAAACGACGGCTCTTGTGCGAGCGGCCCGAGTCGCCGACCGCCGCGCCTGCGCCCGGCGCCGCCTCGCCGCGGGGCCCCTGGGCGGCTGTGCCACCAGGTGTGCTGGAAGGACCGGCGCCCCCGCGCTCCGCGGCGCTCCTGGCGCGCGCGGATCCGTCGCCGTCCCGGCCCGGGTCTCCGGCCGGCCCGCCGCCAGTACGGTCCGCCTCGGCGGGCGGGTGCCGGTCGGCCGCGCCGCCGGTGCTGCCTCCGGCTGCCCCGGCGGGCCGGTGCCGCTCAGCGGCGCTGCCGTCACCCCGATTCCAGGGCTCCGCGCCGAAGGCACCGCGCCGCAGGCGCGGCGCCCCGGCCGCGCCGTTCGCCTGGCCTTCAGCCATGAGTGGCGACTCCCTTCCTAGCGCGCCGCAGGCGCACGGCGTTCGGCCGCTTCGACGACGTTCTGCAGCAGCAGCGCCCGCGTCATCGGGCCCACGCCGCCGGGGTTCGGCGAGATCCAGGCGGCGACCTCCGCCACACCCGGGTGCACATCGCCGACGATCTTGCCGTGCTCGTCCCGGCTCACGCCCACGTCCAGTACGGCCGCGCCCGGCTTCACGTCCTCCGGCTTCACGATGTGCGGCGAGCCCGCGGCGGCGACGATGATGTCCGCCTGGCGCAGCTGGGCGGACAGGTCGCGGGTGCCCGTGTGGCACAGGGTCACCGTCGCGTTCTCGGACTTACGGGTCAGCAGCAGGCCGATCGAGCGGCCGACGGTGACGCCGCGGCCGACGACCACGACGTGCGCACCGTTGATCTCCACCTTGTGGTGGCGCAGCAGCTGGACGATGCCGTTCGGGGTGCAGGGCAGCGGCCCGGTCTCGTTCAGGACGAGGCGCCCGAGGCTCATCGGGTGCAGGCCGTCGGCGTCCTTGGCCGGGTCGATGAGTTCGAGCACCCGGTTGACGTCGATGCCCTTGGGGAGCGGGAGTTGGACGATGTAGCCCGTGCAGGCCGGGTCCTCGTTGAGTTCCCGTACGACCGCCTCGATCTCGTCCTGGGTGGCGGTGTCGGGCAGTTCACGCTGTATGGAGGCGATGCCCACCTGGGCGCAGTCGCGGTGTTTGCCCGCGACGTACCATTTGCTGCCCGGGTCGTCGCCGACCAGCAGGGTCCCGAGGCCCGGCGTGACCCCACGGGCCTTGAGCGCCTCCACGCGGGCGGCGAGTTCTGACTTGATCGCGGCGGCGGTGGCCTTGCCATCGAGAATCTTGGCGGTCATAGCTCCATCCTCCCGGATACGGCGGCTTGCGTTCCAATCAGGCCCCCGTCAGCCCCGCATCAGGCCTCGATCGAGCCCCCATCAGGCCCCCATCAGGCCCCCATCAGGGAGCCGCCGCAGCTCACGCCACCGCCCAGGGCGCCGCCCAGGGCTTCGTCCGGAGTCCCTCCAGGTTTCCGATTCGCCACGTTTGTGGATCTTGGCTGGACAACCGACGGGTTCCACCACGACGATGACCGAAAGAGTTACCGCGGCAGTACGGGGGGCGGGCCGCTGTTTCATCCGACCTCCGTGCGGCGCGCGTCGTCCCCGTACATCCGCTCGGAGGAACCCCGGATGAGCTATTCCGACCCGAACAACCCCTACAGCCAGCAGCCGCAGGGGCAGCCGCCTCAGCAGCCGTACGGCTATCCGCAGCAGCCCCCGGCTCAGCCCGGCTACGGCTCGCAGCCCGGCTACGGCTATCCGGCGCAGCAGCCGGCCCCGCCCTACCCGGCGTATCCCGGCGGCCCCGGTGCGGTGCAGATGCAGCTGCCGGGCATGGCGCAGGCCGCCCGCGTCATCCTGTTCATCGTCGCGGGGCTGCAGATCATCGTGGCGATCGTCGCGGCCATCGCCGTCGCCGCCGCGCAGGACGTGTCGAACGAGATAGGAGCGGGTGACAAGACCGACGGCCTGGCGGGCCTCGGCTACGCGGTCGTCTTCGTCGTCCTGGCCTTCGCCGGCTTCGCGATCTTCCTGGGCGCGAAGTTCGGCAACGGCGGCCCCGGCATCCGGATCGCCACCATCGTCTACGCCGCGCTGTTCATCCTGCTCAGCCTGAGCAACTTCGCGGCCGGCACCGGCAGCTCCGCCGTCGGCGGTGTCGTCGGCCTCGCGATCGGCGGTTTCATCCTCGCCGCGATGCTGCAGTCCCAGACGGCGGCCTGGTTCAACCGGCCGCGCTACTGATCACGACGGCGCTTCCCGCCCGCGCCGCTGATCGCGAGGAATCGCGCGAAGAACGCGAGGAATCAAGCGCAGAATCACGCGCACCCGGCACCACACGAGGGGCGCACCCGGAGTCCGGGTGCGCCCCTCGCGCCGCGTTGCGGCTGCGATCGGGCCGTCAGTAGCCTTGACCGCTGCCGATCCTCGACCGGGGGGAACGTAGGTGTTCAGCGTCATCGTGGTGCCCGACGGCTCGCGGGGTCCCGACTCCCAGATCAGGCTGGAGCCGGGCGAGACACTCGGCTTCGGGCGTACGGAGGAGTCCAGGACCGCGGACGGCGGCCCGTATCTCGTCATGGACCACGCGGGCGTGTCCCGCTCCGCCGGGGAGATCACCGCCACCGCCACCTTCTGGACGCTGACCAACCTCAGCCGCCGCCAGACGTACGTCGTCGAGAACCCCGAGGGCGCCGGGGAACACATCAAGGTCGGGCCCGGCAGGGTCGAGGCGCCGGTCCCCTTCGAGTTCTCCCGGGTGGTGCTCCCGGCCGGGAACGACCTGGTCGGCTTCGAGGTCTGGGCGCCGCGCCACGACTACCTCGAGGGCAGCGGAAGCACGGGCGGCGAGCCGACCGCGCTGCCCTTCCCGCTGGACCGGTCCAAGCGCTACTTCCTCGTCCTCGCCGCGCTCTGCGAGCCCCGGCTGCGCGGCGAGCCGCACGCCCCGCTGCCGACCACCGAGCAGGTCGTGGAGCGCCTCAAGCCTGTGTGGCCCGCGGTGAACCGGACCACGGTGCAGTGGAACATCGACTATCTGGCCGTCAAGCTGCGCCTGAAGCCGCCCGCCGAATCCGCCCTCCCCGGGCCCCGGTTGAACGGCAAGAAGGAGTCCCTGGTCTCCCTCGCGCTGCGCTTCGACCTCGTACGGGAGGAGGAGCTCTGCGTGATCGAGGGGCGGGATCGGTGAGCGGAGGAGCCGAGAGCGCGCCGTTCGCGGTGCGGGTGCCGAAGGGGTACCGGGTCGGCTGCTGGGAGGTCCGCGAACCGCTGGCCACCGGCGCGTTCGGCAGCGTCTACGCCGCCCGGCGCGGCGGCGAGCCGGGCCCGGACGCCCCGCCCGACCTGCCCGGGTCGGCGGCGCTCAAGTTCCTGCCCACCGGCACCCGTACGCCCCGCCAGCTGCGGCACCTGGAGGATCTCGCGCACCGCGAGCTGGAGTTGCACCGCAGGCTGCGCCGCCCTCGCCTGATCCGGATGTACGAGGCACTGACCGTCGACGACCCGGAGCGTCCCGAGCTCGACGGCGCGACCGTGCTCGTCCTCGAGCGCGCCGAGGGTTCCCTGGACACGCTCATCGCCCGCTCCGGCTCCGGCTCTCGCTCCGGTCCCGGGCCCGTGCCGGAGGGGCCGGCGCTGCTCGCCCAGATCTGCGAGGGCCTGGCCCAGCTGCACCAGGCGGGCTGGGTGCACGGCGACCTCAAGCCGGGCAACGTGCTGCTGATGCCCGACAGTTCGGTACGGCTCGGCGACTTCAATCTGGCAGCGGAGCTGGAGGGCACCCACGCCTACTCCCCCGCCTTCTCGACGCCCGACTACACCCCGCCCGAGCTGCTGTGGTCGGACATCGGCGAGCGCGGGCAGCAGATCCGTACGACCGCGGACATCTGGGCCTTCGGGGTGGTCGCGCACCTGGTGCTGGCCGGGACGCTCCCGATGCCCGGCGCGACCGTGGCCGCCCGCAGGGACGCCACCGTGCGCTACGCGCGCGGGACCGAGGAGCTGCGGCTCTCGCCCGACCTGCCGGAGGGCTGGCCGGAGATCATCGGCGACTGCCTGGCCCGTACGCACGAAGAGCGCGCCGCGCACAGCGCCCGTGACCTGCTGCGACGCCTCGAGACCCCGGCCGGGACCGGGCGCTCGCCGCGCCTGCCCCGGCGGCTCGCCAGGATGTCCGGGCCGAGGCGGGCCGGCAGGCCCCCTGGCAGGCCGGGCCGCCGCTCGCGGACCCTTGCGGTCGTCACCGCGGCCGCCCTGACGGCGGGGATCGCAGCGCTGGGCTACGGCCTGGGCCTGCTCGGCGGCGAGGAGGAGCGGGGCGACGGCAGGGCCGGGACCGAGAAGGTGACCCCGGCGACGTACGGCGAGGACGAGTTGCGTACGGACGCGGGCGTGCCGGTCGCGTACCGCAAGCTCATCGTCGATGCGGCTCATGCGTGCACCGAGGAGGAGGTGACGCCGCCGCTCATCGCCGCGCTGCTGAAGGCCGAGAGCGACTTCGACCCGGATCTGTCCGACCCGGCCATGGACGAGTACGGCATCGCCCGCTGGACGCCCCGCGTGCTCAAGTCCTACCTCCCGCCCTCGCTGGTGCCGAAGTCCGGCGACCCGAAGCCGCCGTTCCCGCCCGACGTGTCCATCCCGGCCGCGGGCCGCTATCTGTGCGTCATCGCACCGCGCCTCCGCCCGGAGCTGCAAGGCAACCGCCAGGTGCTGATCGCGGCCGCGTACCGCACCTCATTCAGCAAGGTCAACGCGGCGGGCGGGGTGCCCGCGCCCTACCGCGACTACGCGGAACGCGTCGAGCGCGCCCTCAAGAAGTACACCCCGCCGCACGCCAACTGACCCTCGGACCTCCGAGGTACCGGTCCGCGCGCCGGCGGGGTGGAATGGAGCACGACGGGGGAACCTCGGGGGAGGCTCCGGGCCCGTGCGCTGCCGACGGCGCGCGGGCCCGGAGTCGGCGCGTCGGACCTCACCGCTGTGGCACAACGGGACCCCGGCTACATCTTTGGATGCATGGGCACTACACCCTCAGGCATGCTCCGGGGCACTTCGTGCGGTCAATGTGGCCGCATTCGTGCGCGATCTAACTTCTGAGTCATCACTGAATCGGCTCCGAGGAGACAGGTGAGAGGCACGTGCCCCCTACAACCCACTCCGCAGCCCAGAGCGTGCACGCCTCCGCAGCCCAGAGCGTGCACGCCTCCGCAGCCCAGAGCGTGCACGCCGAACACCCGGCATTCCCCATGCCCCGGTCCTGCCCGATGCGGGTGCCCGAACAGTACGCGCAGTTACGTGCCGAGGCACCCATTTCAAAGGTCGCCCTGCAGCACGGAAGGACCGCGTGGCTGCTGACCCGGCAGGAGGACATCCGGGAATTCCTCGTCCATCCCCAGGTGAGTACGGACCGCCTGCACCCCGGCTCCCCCCTGCAGGTGCGCCTTCCCGTCGGGGTGCCGAAGGAACGACTCGTCGGCATGGTCGGGATGGACGGCCCGGAACACATCGCCCGACGCCGACTGGTTCTCCCTGAGTTCACGGTCAAGCGGGTCCAGAGGATGCGGCCACGTGTCCAGGAGATCGTGGACACCTGCCTCACCTCCATGCTTGACGCCGGCCGTTCGGCGGACCTGATCGAGGCCTTCGCTGCCCCGGTGCCCTCGATGGTCGTCTGTGAACTGCTCGGAGTGCCGTACGCGGACAACGCGTTCTTCCTGGCCAAGACGGCGGTCATCCTCTCCCGCAATGCGACCCGGGCGGAGCAGGAGCAGGCCTATGCCGAACTCCTGGATTACCTCGAGGAGGTGGTCTCCGACAAGGAGCGCGAACCCTCCGATGACCTGATCGGCCGCCTCATCGACAACCTGCGCGACTCGGGCACCTACGACCGGGACCTCGTCCTCGGCATGGCCAGACTGCTCCTCGTCGCCGGCCACGAGGCGACGCCGAACATGATCGCCCTTGGCACGATCGGCCTGCTGGAGCACCCGCACCAACTGGCCGAACTGCGGGCCGACCCAGGACTCGTCCCGCAAGCCGTCGAGGAGATGCTGCGCTACTTCAGCATCTCGGACCAGGCCACTTTCCGCGTCGCGCTGTCCGACATCGAGATCGGCGGGGTCACGATACGGGAAGGCGAGGGCGTCATCGGGCTGAACGCATCGGCCAACTGGGACGGTGATTTCTACGAGAATCCGGAAGTCCTGGACATCCGTCGCGACGTGGGACGGCACCTGGCATTCGGCTACGGGCCCCATCAGTGCATCGGTCAGAACCTCGGCCGGGTGAACCTGGAGGTCGTCTTCAGCACCTTGTTCGCCCGTGTCCCCGGTCTGCGTCTGGCAGTTCCCGCGGCGGAACTTCCCCTGAAAAACGATCAGATCGTGTACGGGGTTCACGAACTGCCCGTCACCTGGTGACCCGGGAGGACATGTCATGCGGATCACCATCGACCGGGAAGCCTGCGTCGGCTCGGGACAGTGCGTGCTCATCGAGCCAGCCGTGTTCGACCAGAACGACGACGACGGTCTCGTTGAACTCCTCGACGAGGGGCCTCTGACCGACCCCACCGGCACGGTCGAGGACGCTGTTCAGCGCTGCCCCGCAGGCGCCCTCGGCCTCAGCCCGGACTGACCGGGGGCGCTCACCCGGTCGAGCAGCAGAGACCTCTCACCGGGTCGGCACCGCCGGACGCATGCGGTGGCTGCCGGCCCGGCGTAGGGGCCCGATGAATTCCGAGGAGGACCATGACGGAGAGCCAAGGAACGACTGCCGCGCAGACCGTGAAGTGCGCCGACCAGACGGCGCCGGCGGCTGCGCCCCGGCCCGGCGCCGGGCAGCGCGCCGGGCGTCTTCTGGCGGCGGTGCCGCCGCCCGGGCTCATCCTGTGCGGAATGGCCTTACGGCAGCTGGGAGCCGCAGTGGCCCAGCCGCTGTTCCCGGTCGCCGGTCCCTTCGGGGTCACAACGCTGCGGCTGGTCTTCTCCGCCCTGGTCCTGCTGCTCGCGTGGCGCACGTCCCTGCGGGTGGGACGGCGCGCTCTGCCGGCCGTGTTCGCCTGTGGAACCGTGCTCGCCGGAATGAACTTCGCCTTCTACCAGGCGCTGGACCGCATTCCCATGGGCGTCACCGTCGCCATCGAACTGCTGGGGCCGCTGGCCCTTGCCGTCGCCGGCTCCCGTCGCTGGTCCGATGCAGGGTGGGCGCTCCTGGCCGCCGCCGGGGTGGCACTGCTCACCGAGGTGGACGGCGGCCTTTCCTGGGTCGGTGTCGCCTTCGCGCTGACCGCCGCGGGGTGCTGGGTGGGGTACATCCTGCTCGGCGCGAAGCTCAGCAGCCGTACCAACGACGGTTCGGGCCTGGCCCTGGCCATGGTGTGGGGCGCATTGCTCGCTCTCCCCGTGGGCTTCGCCGACGCCGGAGCGACTCTTCTGAATCCGCAGGTGCTGGTCACCGGCCTCGGCCTGGCCCTGCTGTCCTCCGTGGTTCCCTACTCCCTGGAGTTCAGGGCCCTGCGGCAGATACCTCCGCGGGTCTTCGGAGTGCTCATGAGCCTGGAGCCGGCAATCGCCGCCCTGATCGGTCTCGTGGTCCTCTCCCAGCGGCTGGGTCCCAGCCAGTGGGTGGCCCTGGGCTGTGTCGTGGCGGCGTCCCTGGGCGTTGTGACGAGGAATCGGTGACCCCGCGTACAGCTTCGCACCGGTCCGTTGGACCACACCTCGAACCCCCCGGCACGTTCCGCCGTGCAACCGGCTCGGCCACAGAAGAGGCGACTCACTGGATTCCCTTTATCAGTCGCATTTTGACGGCGGTACGCACAGCCTGCATACGCGATCCAACACCTAGCTTCACATAGATGTTGGCGAGATGTCGTTTCACGGTTCCCTCCGCGACATACAGCGACGAAGCGACCTGCGCATTGCGGAACCCCTTGGAGACGAGTTGCAGGACCTCTTTCTCCCGAGCCGTGAGGTGACCTGTCGAGGGGAACCTCACTTGCTCGGCCACCCCTCTGGATAAGGAGACAAACATGCGGTCCCCATTGCTCACGATGGTCCGTATCATCGTGAACAGCTCATCACGGGTCGAATCCTTTGAGATGCACGCATGCGGCCCGACGGACATGGAGCGCTCCATGAGCTGCGCATCCTCGTGCGCAGTCAGCATCACCAACCGCGGGGCCACAGGCTCCCGGTGAGCCGTCCGCACCGCTCCGACTCCCGGAAGTTCGGCATCGAGGAGCACAAGGTCGGGGCGTTCCCTGCGAATCAGCGAAACGGTTTCCTGCCCATCGTCCGCCTGGCCCACTACTCTGATTCCCGGCTGCGCCGCACAGAGCGCAGACAATCCCTCGCGGAACAGTTCGTGGCCGTCGGCGACGACTAACTTGCACTGCACAACCACGTACGCAACTCCCCCGTAAAACAGCGACCGCACGCAAATGCCCTACCTTGATCATCAGCCAGTCTAGGCGGTCCCGAGCAGGCGTGGGCAAACTCGCCACACTTGGCTGGAATTCAATTCCCTCATTTGCAGAAGCAGAGTTCACGGCGAGAGCCGATGCCCCGCTTCATAGCGGGATGCGGATGTCGCTGGTGGGAACGGCGCAGCACAGGAGCGCGCTACCGGCCTTCGGCGGCAGGATGGGTGGCGTGGTGTACGTGACGCTTCCGCTGCTGATGGCTTGCTGACAGAGGTGGCAGGCCCCGGCGCGGCATCCGGACGGGGCCGGTACGCCCAGTGTGTCGGCGAGGTCGAGGAGGGTTCCGTGGTCCGGTGTCCAGGGTGCGTGGCGGTCGCTGACGGTGAACGACACCCGGAACGGGCCGGACGGCGGCGGTGCCATCGGCGCTTGGGACGGAACGCGGGGCGAGGCGAAGACTTCCTGGTGGACCGCGTGGGCGGGCAGGCCGCGGTGGGTCAGGCTATCGCTGGCGGCGTCCATGAACCTTGCGGGTCCGCAGAGGTAGGCCGTCGCCGTCGGCAAGTCGAGCAGAGGTGCGGCGACATCGCCGAGTTCGGGGCGGCCGGCCATGGCGTTCCACCGGGTGAGATCGCCTTCCTCGGGATGGGTCAGGAACAAGCGGGCGTGCCCCTGGGGCAGGGCCGAGATCAGTGCGCGGGCTTCCGCCCACAGCGCGAGTCGGCTGCCACTGCGGGCGGTGTGGCAGAACACGATGGGGCGACCAGGGGCTTGCCGTGCTGCCGCGTCCAGGAGGGCGATGGTTTGGGTGATCCCGATTCCGGCGCTGGCCAGCAACAACGGCGAGCGGGAGCCGGAGTCGGCGGTCAGGGTCCCGTGCGGGCCGGAGACGTGCAGTGTCGCATCGACGCCTGCGTGGCGGTGCAGCCACTGCGACATGCGTCCGTCGCGGTGGCGTTTGACGCTGATGCGCAGGTCACCGTCGTGGCTCCCGGAGATGGTGTAACAGCGCCAGAGCGGACCTTGGTCGTCGGTGACATGGATGCGCAGGTGCTGTCCTGAGCGGTGGGGAACGCGCAGGCGCTGCAGCGGATCGCGCAACCAGATGCTCACCACGTCGTCGCTTTCGGCCTCGCGCCGGACGACGCGGGCAGGCCGCGGCCACTGCTCGATCGGCAGTCCCGTTGTGGGCGGATGAGGGCTGCCTCGGTGCCGAGTGCGCGTCAGCCGGTCACCGGTGCGCAGCGCTCCGGAGGAGATGACGCGGGCCCGGACGCCGCAATAGAGATGCCCGAAGTGGGTCATGAGCGCGGCGGGAATGTCGAGGTCCGCCTCGCTGGTGACGGGGTTGACGCAGGTGGCCCGGCACCGGTTGATCGGGTGCAGCACTTCGAGTTCGGCCTCGCCGAGCACGATGCGTTCGCCGGGGAGGGACAGTTCCTGCCACGCGCCCAGCCCGGTCACGTAGACGTTGCCGCGGAAGCGCAACGGATCGACCGGCGCCTCGACCGCGTCGGCCAGGGCCTTGACGGTGTCCAGGTTGATGAGCGAGACGGTGCCCGTCCGGTCGTCCCAGTAGCCGCGATCGGCGCGCACCAGCTGTGGTCCGCCATGAGGGCCGGCCGGTAGCCACCGGCGCAGCAGCGCATCGGCGCCCTCGCGGCTGTCCGGCTGGTCCAGTAACACGGTCACCGGGGGCTGTTCCGGGTGGTGCATGGTCACGGTGGCGGCGGCATCGTCGAAGCCGGCTCCCAGCCGCAGCAGCTCGGTGTTGGTGGTCAGCCGGGCGAACGTTTCGGTGGGAGCCCACTGCCCCGCGTGGGGCACGGGGCGATGGCCGTTCGCGATGGCCAGCACGCGGTCGCCCGGTAGGCCGAGTCCCGGGCGCAGCCCAGCACTGGCGATGTCCTCCCCGGCGCAGCCCTTGATCGGGTACCGAACCAGCCGTCGCACGCGCGCGCCGCCCACCGGATGTCCTTCCACTCCCTCGACGCTGAGGCCGCTGCCGGCAGGGCTGACCGCGGGGTTCACGTCCTGCCGACACCAGCCTGCGCCCGGACACCTTTGATGTCTACGAGGGATACGGGGAACGGCTGGGCGGCCACCACGGCCGTCCCCGCCCGTCCGCACCCGGCAGCAGCGCTATCCGCTACCACGCCCCATCCGTCAACTCACCACGACCCACCACAAGATCAATGACCAGCAGGGCCTCAGTGGAAGAAGTGGCGCGTGCCGGTGAGGTACATCGTCGCGCCCGCCCGCTTCGCGGCCTCGATCACCAGCTCGTCGCGGACCGAACCACCGGGCTGGACCACGGCCTTGACGCCCGCCTCGAGCAAAACCTCGAGCCCGTCCGGGAAGGGGAAGAACGCGTCGGAGGCGGCGTACGAACCGGCCGCGCGCTCCGCTCCCGCCCGCTGGACCGCGAGCTTCGCCGAGTCCACGCGGTTGACCTGGCCCATGCCGACGCCGACGGTCGCGCCGCCCTTGGCGAGCAGGATGGCGTTGGACTTCACGGCCCTGCAGGCCCGCCAGGCGAAGGCCAGTTCGCGCAGTCCGTCCTCGTCCAGCGGCAGGCCGCTGACGAGGTTCCAGCCGGTCGGGTCGTCGCCCTCCGCCAGGCTGTGTCCATTCAGCACCGTGTCGCTCTGCTGCAGCAGGACGCCGCCGGAGATGGGCTTCAGATCGAACGGCTGGAGCGGGGAGCCCTCGACGCGCAGCACGCGGATGTTCTTCTTGCGGGCCAGCACCTCGACGGCGCCGTCCTCGTACGCCGGGGCGGCGATGACCTCGGTGAAGATCTCGGCGACCTGCTCGGCCATGGCGACGGTGACCGGGCGATTGACGGCGATGACGCCGCCGTAGGCGGAGACCGGGTCGCAGGCGTGGGCGTTGCGGTGCGCCTCGGCGACGTCGTCGGCGACGGCGATGCCGCACGGGTTGGTGTGCTTGATGATCGCGACGCAGGGCCGGTCGTGGTCGAAGGCGGCGCGGCGCGCGGCTTCGGTGTCGATGTAGTTGTTGAACGACATCTCCTTGCCGTGCAGTTGCTCGGCGTTGGCGAGGCCGCCCGGGTCGCCGTCGGAGTAGAGCGCCGCGGCCTGGTGCGGGTTCTCGCCGTAGCGCAGGACGCTCTTGCGCTCCCAGGCCCCGGCGAGGAACTCGGGCAGTCGGGTGCCCGCGGCGCCCGCGACGGGGCCGCTCATGGACGCAGTGCTATCGGGCGCTGTCGGCTCAGGGGCATAGGAGTCGGTGAACCAGGACGCGACCGCGACGTCATACGCCGCGGTGTGCTGGAACGCCTCGGCCGCGAGCCGCTTGCGCGCGGGCAGGTCGAAGCCGCCCTCGCGCACGGCGGCCAGCACGTCCCCGTACCGCGCGGGGCTGGTGACCACGGCCACGGACGGGTGGTTCTTGGCGGCGGCGCGGACCATCGACGGGCCGCCGATGTCGATCTGCTCCACGCACTCGTCGGGCGAGGCGCCGGACGCGACGGTCTCCCGGAAGGGGTAGAGGTTCACGACGACCAGCTCGAACGGGGCGACGCCGAGCTCCTCGAGCTGCGACCGGTGGGTGTCGAGACGCAGGTCGGCGAGGATGCCCGCGTGCACGCGTGGGTGCAGCGTCTTGACACGGCCGTCCAGGCACTCGGGGAAGCCGGTCAGCTCCTCGACCTTGGTGACCGGGACGCCTGCGGCCGCGATCTTCGCGGCGGTCGAGCCCGTGGAGACCAGTTCGACCCCCGCCTGGTGAAGCCCGTGGGCCAGCTCTTCCAGCCCCGTCTTGTCGTAGACGCTGACCAGCGCGCGGCGGATGGGCCGCTTCGTACCTTCGCCGTTGGCGTTGGCGGCGGGGTTGGCTGCGGGGTTGGCGTTGGCGGTCACGGGATCATTACCTTTCGTCCCTCAATGCGGTAGCCGTTACGGGCCAGGCGCCCCACGACATCGACGAGCAGCTGTCGCTCGACTTCCTTGATGCGCTCGTGCAGAGCGGCTTCGTCGTCCTCGTCCCGGACCTCGACCACGCCCTGGGCGATGATCGGGCCGGTGTCGACGCCGTCGTCGACGAAGTGGACGGTGCACCCGGTCACCTTCACGCCGTACGCGATCGCGTCGCGCACACCGTGGGTGCCGGGGAAGCTGGGCAGCAGGGCGGGGTGCGTGTTGACGAACCGGCCGCCGAACCGGGCGAGGAATTCCTTCCCCACGATCTTCATGAAACCGGCCGAGACGACGAGGTCCGGCTCGTACGCGGCGGTGGCCTCGGCCAGGGCCAGGTCCCACTGCTCGCGGTCGGTGTGGTCCTTCACCCGGCACACGAAGGTGGGGATCCCGGCGCGCTCGGCCCGCTCGAGGCCCGCGATGCCGTCGCGGTCGGCGCCGACGGCCACGACCTCGGCGCCGTAGCCGGACGGGTCGGCCGCAATGGCGTCGAGGATGGCCTGCAGGTTGGTACCGGAGCCGGACACCAGCACGACCAGGCGGGCGGGGCGGGCCGGGCTCGCAGGGCGGGCCGGGGCGGCGGGGCCGGGGCGGGGCGAGGACACAGCGGGGCTCTTTCTCACGGGTTCTCACGGGCTTCACGGGACCCTGTGGGGACCGGGTCGTTCGTCGTGGTCGTAGGGTCGTACAAGTGAGGGCGATCCCCGTTCCGGAAGACCCTACGAAGCCGCAGACCGTCAGCAACGATACCGGCACACCGAGCGGCCCCCGCGGGACGGGGCCAGCCGGGGGAGGTAGCGTCTGAGACACGGAACCCGTCCCGCCAGGCAGGGAGGGCGGGATGACGACACAAGGGGAAGACACACTCCACATGCCGGACCGACGCCGCCGCGCGGCCCTCAGCCTACCGCTGCCCACGGCACCGTCCTCCGACCCGCGGCGGGGGGATTCCGGGTCCGCCGCGCCGACGCGTCGTCTGGCGACTGCGCGGGCGGGACTGACACGGGCGGGATTGGCGCGGACGTTGCGCGGGACGCCCGCGGGGGTGCCCGGGCTGCCGGGGGCGATCGTGACGCGGAGCGTGCCGCTCCCTTCCACGACACCTTCTGCGACGACATTTGCGGCGGCGTCCGCTACGGCTGCCACGACGGGATCTTCTGCGACTCCGGGCGCGGGGCCCTGGGCTACGACGGCGCGGCCGGGCGTGGCTCCGGTCGCCGCGGCGCCCGCCGGCGCGGCGTTGCTGCGTGAGCGCAGGTCGCCGTCTGCCTCCCCGTCCTCCGAGGGTGAGGACAACCCCTTCGCTCCCCCGCCGGAGGGCCGACCCGACCAGCCCTGGCGGCCGCGCGGCCCGCAGGGCGGCGGCCACAACGGCACCGACGGCAACGGCGGCTCCGGGAACGGCACCGACGGCGATACGGGCGGCTCGGGCGATACGGGCGGCTCCGGGAACGGCGGCGGTGAGGACGCGGACGCCGACCGCCCGCAGCAGCCGCATTGGGGCAGCCAGTGGAGCAGCCGCCAGCCGGGCCGCGAGAGCGGTGGCTTCGGCGGCGGGCCGGGCGACCGGCGCCCGAACGGCGGTCAGGGCGGCCCTGGGAGCGGTCCCGGCGGTCTGCGCTGGGACCCGACCGACCCACTGCAGCGCCGGGCCCGCTACGCGCTGCTCGCGGGCATGTGGGGCTTCTTCTTCGCGCTGTTCAGCCTGCCGGAGATCGCGCTGCTGCTGGGTGCGCTCGCCGTGTACTGGGGCATCAGCTCGCTGCGCGGCAAGCCGGTTCGTACCCGGGCGGGTGCGGCGGCGAGCGACATCGGCACGAGCACGGCGCCGAGCGCCCGTCCCGAGGCCGGCGCGCCAGGGACCGGCGGCGCGGCCGTCGGCGGAGCGGCGAACGCCAGGCCGCAGACGACGGCGGCGATCAGCGGGCTGGTCACCGGGGGGATCGCGCTGGCGATCGTGGCGGCGACCTTCACGTTCCAGGTCGTCTACAGCGACTACTACGCGTGCGTGGACGACGCCCTCACCACGGCTTCGCGCCAGTCCTGCGAAGACCTCCTCCCGAAGCAACTCCGCCCCCTCCTCAGCACCCAGGACTGACCCCGGCCACCCCGGCACCAGGGTCTCCGCCCCGACACCAACTGGCGCTCCGCGCCGGGATTTCCCCCCACCCGCCCCTATCAAGGGCGGGTGGGTGGGAAATCCGCGCCGAAGGCGCGGAGGGCGCGGCGCGGGGCGGGTGCGGCGTGCAGCCCGCGGGGGTTGGCCGCCGGGGGCCCGGGCTCAAGGCGCGGGGGTTGGTGCCTTGGGGGTTTCCGGGGTGGCGTCGGCCGGGGTGGGGCGGCGTTTGCGCCACCAGCGAGCCACCAGCGCCGTCGGGCCCGCGACAGGCGCCGTCCAGCACAGAGCCGCCACGCCCGTGAGCCACCAGCTCGGCCCGAAGTCCTCCAGCGCGCCCGTCCCGAGCGAGCCCCCCGCGAGACCGGCGAGCAGCGCCATGGCCACCGCGCACGCCGCGCTGCCCAGCGCCGCCGTCAGCGCGGTGTCCCGCCAGTTACGGACAACCGGCTTTCCACCGCCCCCGCCACCCGTCGCGGCCCTGCCGCTCCCCGGCACCGCCGCGCGTGCCGTGTACCAGCCCACCGTGACGCCCGCCGCGAGCGGCAGGGTCGCGACCGGCCAGGTCAGGGGCCCGCCCGGGCCCGGGTCCGGCAGGGCCGCGAGCAGCGGGAAGTGCGGCAGCTCCGGGTGCGCGGAGGCGCCCAGCGGGCCCACCACGCTGCCCGCGCCCAGCGTGAAGCCGGGCCCGAGCCCGTACGCCGCTCCCCACACCACCGCGTTCGGCACCAGCGCGAGCGCCAGCAGCAGCACCGCCAGCCGCCCCGTCCACGGCTCGGTGAGGTGCTGGAAGGACTGCTGCGCCGCCGCCCCGTGCCAGGTGAGCGAGAACGCGACGAGCAGGGCCCCGCCGCCCAGCAGGACGGCCGTACCGGCGGTGCCGCCGCGGACCGCGGTGGCGAGCCTGCGGCGCGTGAGGCGCGCGCGCACGGCCCGCACGCCCCCCGGGACGCGGCCGAACGCCCGCCTGGCCCGCGCGGGCAGCGGCTGGCGCAGCCTGCCCGGCAGCAGCCCGAGCAGCGCCCCCGGCAGCGGGCCGGTCACCACCCCCGGCAACACCCCCGAGGTCACCCTTGGCAACACATCCGCCATCACCACCCGCAGCGGCTCCCGCGGCCGCCCGCTCGCCGCCCAGTAGCCGTACGAGACGGCGGCCACGGTCACGACCGGCAGGTGCAGCAGTGCGCTGAGCGGGTCGACGTGCAGCGGCCCCCCGGACGCGTAGATCACGGCGGCGACGCCGGTCAACAGGTAGCCCGCGCTCAACCACCCGATCGTGGGACCCGCGGGCGGCGGCCCGTCCGGGTCGCCCCCCGCCTCCGCCAGCTCCTCCTCGTGCGCCTCGAGCGCGTGACCGGCGGCGCGGTACAGCAGCCACAGCGGCAGCGCGCTCAGCAGCAGCGGCGTGAGCCCGATCGGTGCGGCGGCCCCGGAGAGGGTGTCGGTCCTGACGAGTTCCGCGCCGTGCGCGAGCAGCCACAGGGCCGCGGCTGCGTGCAGCGCTCCGCTCGGACCGCTCTCGGGGTACGGCGAGGTGATCCAGAGCAGGAGCACCGCGACGGTCACCGCACCGAGCCCCAGGGCGGCCGCGACCACTCCGCCCGCTGCAAGCTGCCCGCGCGGCGGCAAAGGCAGCGAGGGCGGCGAAGGCCGCAGAGGCTGCGACGGCCGCAGGGGCGGCGAAGGCGGCAACGCCGGGTTCCGATCGGTCGATTGGGTCACGCGGACATGCTGCCAACAACACACCATTCGTCAGCGCAGCGGGCCAATGGCCGTCGTGTCGCTCTGTGTCGCTCAATATGTGCGTATGCACCGTTACGCTCAGCGCGGCAGAGAACGGGCGGGCACGGGCGCCGAGTTGGCGTTCGATGCGCTCTACACCGCCCACGCCGCCGACCTCGTACGGCAGACGTATCTGCTCACCGGACACCGGCAGCTCGCGCGGCGGGCCGTGGACCACGCCTTTCATCAGGCGTGGCAGCGCTGGCCCGAAGTGGCCGTGGACCGCGATCCGGCCGGGTGGGTGCGGGCGGCCGCGTACGAGTACGCGCTCTCGCCGTGGCACCGGCTGGGCCGCGCCCGCCGCAGACGGCCCGCAGGGCGCGGCCCCGGGCAGGCGCTGCTCACCGCGCTGCTCAGCCTTCCGGAGTCGTACCGGCGCGCGCTGCTGCTGCACGACGGTGTGGGCCTCGGCCTGCCGGAGACGGCCGCCGAGACGGAGGCGAGCACGGCGGCCACCGCGAACCGGCTCATGCACGCCCGCGCAGCCGTCGCCGGGCTGCTGCCCGAGCTGCGCGAGGCCCCGCCCGCCCTGCGCGCGGCGGTGCTGCGCCGGATGCTGGGCGAGCAGGCGGCCACCCAGCACGTACGGACCCAGCCGGCCGCGTCCGTACGGGCCGGGAGCGAGCGCCGCACGCGGCTGTGGACGCGGGCGTCGTACGGGCTGGTCGGGCTGTTCGCCGTGGCCGCGCTGCTGGCCACCGTGCTCGACGCAGCCTGGTGACCCCCGAAGCCGGAAGCATGCGGCGATCCGGAAGCCGGAACGGGGCACGGCCCGGCACAGATTCTCGCTTCACGCCTGTGCCCGGGGCGTGCCCGAAGCCGAATCGGGGCCTGGCCCGAACCGGAACCGGGCATGACCCGGCAGCAGGAAGGGGCGTGGGCCCGTACCTCTCGGTACG
>NZ_JBQQBY010000062.1:0-29916 GCF_052246385.1 Streptomyces sp. 8N616
TCTTCCCTCCCCCCCCCTCCCCCCCTTCCCCCTCCCCCCTCCCCTCCCCCCCCTCCCCCCCCGGGGCCCGGCCGTGCGAGCCGCCCAGACGAATCCGCCCCGCCGCGGGCGCGGACCCGTACCACCTTTACGTAGCCGGCGTACCGCGCGTTGCGGGCAGCCCGTGCTTGGGCACCCCCGGACCGCACCGCGGTCGCTGCCCGCCTCCGCGCGGGCGCCTTCTCCGCCCCGCCGCTGCGCGGCGGCGGGCGGAGGCTGCGCGGGGTGGGTGAAGGGGTGCGGCCCCTTCTTGATTTCGGGGTGGGTGGGTGGGGACGAAGCGGTGCCGGGCGCAGCCCGGTGACCCTCAGCCCACAGCGGGAGGCGAAAGGGTTTCGCGACCACCGTCGCCGCAGCCATAGGATTGGGCCGGAACCTACACACTCACCCTGAGGATCGCTGCATGCCTGGCATCACGCGCGAGGAGGTCGCCCACCTCGCCCGGCTGTCACGTCTGGAGCTGACGGACGAAGAGCTCGACCACTTCGCCGAACAGCTCGACGTGATCATCGGCGCGGTCGCCCGCGTTTCCGATGTGGCCGACGAGGACGTACCCCCGACCTCCCACCCGCTGCCGCTGACCAATGTCATGCGGGCCGACGAGGTCCGACCTTGGCTCACCCACGAGCAGGCCCTGTCCGGCGCCCCGGCCCAGGAGCAGCAGCGTTTCAAGGTGCCGCAGATCCTGGGGGAGGAGTGAGCATGACCGACCTGACCAGGCTCACGGCCGCCGAGACCGCTGCGAAGATCGCCTCCGGCGAGCTGACCGCGGTCGCCGTCGCCGAGGCCCACCTGGCCCGGATCGAGGCCGTCGACGAGAAGGTGCACGCCTTCCTCCACGTCGACCGCGAGGGCGCGCTCGCCCAGGCCCGCGCCGTCGATGAGAAGCGCGCCCGCGGCGAGAAGCTCGGCCCGCTCGCCGGCGTCCCGCTCGCCCTGAAGGACGTCTTCACCACCGAGGGCATCCCGACCACCTGCGGCTCGAAGATCCTCGAGGGCTGGATCCCGCCGTACGACGCGACGCTCACCAAGCGCCTGAAGGAAGCGGACGTCGTCGTCCTCGGCAAGACCAACATGGACGAGTTCGCCATGGGCTCCTCCACCGAGAACAGCGCGTACGGCCCGACCGGCAACCCGTGGGACCTCACCCGCATCCCCGGCGGCTCCGGCGGCGGGTCCTCCGCCTCCCTCGCCTCCTTCCAGGCCCCGCTCGCCGTCGGCACGGACACCGGCGGCTCCATCCGCCAGCCCGCCGCCGTCACCGGCACCGTCGGCGTCAAGCCGACCTACGGCGGCGTCTCCCGCTTCGGCCTCGTCGCCTTCTCCTCGTCCCTCGACCAGGGCGGCCCCTGCGCCCGTACGGTGCTGGACGCGGCGCTGCTCCACGAGGTGATCGCCGGGCACGACCCGCTCGACTCCACCTCCATCGACGCCCCGGTCCCGCCGGTCGTCGAGGCGGCGCTGGGCGGCGACGTCCGCGGCATGCGGATCGGCGTCGTCAAGGAGTTCGCGGGCGAGGGCTACCAGGCCGGGGTGATGCAGCGGTTCAGCGAGTCCGTCGAGCTGCTGCGCGAGCTGGGCGCCGAGGTCACCGAGATCTCCTGTCCGTCCTTCGACAAGGCGCTCGCCGCGTACTACCTGATCGCGCCGAGCGAGTGCTCCTCGAACCTCGCCCGTTTCGACGGCCTGCGCTACGGCCTGCGGACCGGCGACGACGGCACCCGCCCCGCCGAGGACGTCACGTCCCTCACCCGCGCCGAAGGCTTCGGCCCCGAGGTCAAGCGCCGCATCATGCTCGGCACGTACGCGCTCAGCTCCGGCTACTACGACGCGTACTACGGATCCGCTCAGAAGGTCCGCACGCTCATCAAGCGCGACTTCGAGAAGGCCTTCGAGCAGGTCGACGTGCTGGTCTCGCCGACCACCCCGACCACCGCGTTCCCGATCGGAGAGCGCGTCGACGACCCGATGGCGATGTACCTCGCCGACCTGTGCACCATCCCGTCCAACCTGGCCGGCAACGCCGCCATGTCGCTGCCTTGCGGCCTCGCGCCGGAGGACGGGCTCCCGGTGGGGCTGCAGATCATCGCCCCCGCCATGAAGGACGACCGGCTCTACAAGGTCGGCGCCGCGGTCGAGGCCGCGTTCACCGCCCGCTGGGGACACCCGCTTCTCGAGGAGGCTCCGTCGCTGTGAGCAAGCTGCAGAAGGCCAAGGGCTTCAAGAAGTCGAAGGCCGGCACGTACCTGTCCATCGGCACCTCGCTGTTCGGCGCGGTCAGCATCGTCAAGCAGGCGAAGAAGGCCCGCCTGGAGAGCGACCGGCTGATGCTCGCCGACGCGGTGATCTCCGCGGCCGCCATCGTCACCGGCGTCGCCCTGCTCGTACGCGAGCTGCGCCGCCTCGGTGACGACGACGTCCTCGCGGGCTGAAGGGTTGAAGCTGAAGTGACCGTCACTGAACTGGTGTCGTACGAGGACGCGCTGGCGGCGTACGAGCCCGTGATGGGCCTCGAGGTCCACGTCGAACTCGGCACCGCCACCAAGATGTTCTGCGGGTGCTCCACCGCCCTGGGCGCCGAGCCCAACTCGCAGACCTGCCCGACCTGTCTCGGCCTGCCCGGCTCGCTCCCGGTCATGAACGCGGCCGGCGTCGAGTCCGCCATCCGGATCGGCCTCGCGCTCAACTGCGAGATCGCCGAGTGGTGCCGCTTCGCCCGGAAGAACTACTTCTATCCGGACATGCCGAAGAACTTCCAGACCTCGCAGTACGACGAGCCGATCGCCTACAACGGCTATCTGGACGTCGAGGTCGACGGCGAGACCTTCCGGGTCGAGATCGAGCGCGCCCACATGGAGGAGGACACCGGCAAGTCCACGCACGTGGGCGGTGCGACGGGCCGTATCCACGGTGCGACGCACTCGCTGCTGGACTACAACCGGGCCGGCATCCCGCTGATCGAGATCGTCACCAAGCCGATCGTCGGGGCCGGGGACAAGGCCCCGGAGGTCGCGCGGGCGTACGTCGCCGAGCTGCGCGAGCTCATCAAGGCGCTCGGCGTCTCCGAGGCCCGCATGGAGATGGGCCAGATGCGCTGCGACGTGAACCTCTCGCTCCGCCCCATCGGCGAGGAGAAGTTCGGCATCCGCTCCGAGACGAAGAACGTCAACTCGCTGCGCAGCGTGGAGCGGGCGACCCGCTTCGAGATCATGCGGCACGCCGCGATCCTCGGCGACGGCGGGAAGGTCATTCAGGAGACCCGGCACTTCCACGAGGAGGACGGCTCCACGACCTCCGGCCGCGTGAAGGAGGAGGCCGAGGACTACCGCTACTTCCCCGAGCCCGACCTGGTGCCGGTCGCCCCGACGCGGGAGTGGGTCGAGGAGCTGCGGACCACGCTGCCCGAGCTGCCGCGCGTACGGCGGATCCGGCTGCGCGAGGAGTGGGGCATCTCGCAGCACGAGATGCAGTCCGTGCTCAACGCGGGCGCGATCGGCCCGATCGTCGCCACGATCGAGGCGGGCGCCCCGGCCGACCAGGCCCGCAAGTGGTGGATGGGCGAACTGGCACGCCGCTCCAACGAGGAGGGCGTCGAGCTGACCGCCCTGCCGATCACCCCGGAGCAGGTCGCCCGGGTGTGCGCGCTGGTCGCCGAGGGGTCGCTCAACGACAAGCTGGCGCGGCAGGTCATCGAGGGCGTGCTGGCGGGGGAGGGCGACCCGGACACGGTCGTCGAGAAGCGCGGCCTGAAGGTCGTATCGGACGACGCGGCGCTCGGCGCGGCGGTGGACGAGGCCATCGCGGGCAACGCGGCCATCGCGGACAAGATCCGCGGCGGCAAGGTGCAGGCGGCGGGCGCGCTGGTCGGCGCGGTCATGAAGGCCACCCGTGGCCAGGCCGACGCGGGGCGCGTCCGCGAGCTGATCCTGCAGAAGCTGGGCGTCGAGGCCTGACGCCCGCAGCGACGCGGACCGCCCGAGGGGCGGGCCTCCCCAGTGGAGGCCCGCCCCTCTGAGGTCAGGTCGGCCAGAGGCCGGTGGGATGCGGCCGTCTGCGTGGAGGCCTGTCCTTGTGAGGTTGGGCGGGCCGGGGGCTGGTGGGATGCGGCTGTTTGCGTGGAGGCCTGTCCTTGTGAGGTTGGGCGGGCCGGGGGCTGGTGGGATGCGGCTGTTTGCGTGGAGGCCTGCTCTTGTGAGGTCGGGCGGGCCGGGGGCTGGTGGGATCCGACCGTTTTCCGCCAAGCCGTCCGCAGGACTATCCGCGGCCACCTCCCATCACTACCGTCCCGGCGTCACTTGACGATCGGGAGGCTCTCTTGGCTACGGACATCTCACGGCGGCGGCTGCTCGCCCTGGGCGCGGGCACGGCCGGCGCGGCGGCAGCGGGCTCCCTGCTGCCCCCCTCGCTGCAGTCGGCGCTCGCCGCCGAGCCCCCACCAGGCGGCCTGAGCGCGATCAAGCACGTGGTGATCCTGATGCAGGAAAACCGTTCTTTCGACCACTACTTCGGCACCCTGCGCGGCGTACGCGGCTTCGGCGACCGGAACGCCATCCAGCTGCCCTCCGGCAAGTCCGTCTTCGAGCAGCCCAGCGGCCCGCGGAACACCGTCCTGCCCTTCCCTGTCCGCGATGCCGCCGAGGCGCAGAAGAAGGACCTGCAGTACATCGGCGACCTCGACCACGGCTGGGACGGCGGCGCCACGGCCTGGAACAACGGCTGGATGGACAACTGGGTCCCGGCCAAGACCGCGGCCACCATGGCGTACTACGACCGCCGGGACGTGCCGCTGCACTACGAGCTCGCGGACACCTTCACCATCTGCGACGCCTACCACTCCTCCATCCACAGCTCCACCAGCCCCAATCGCAACCACCTGGTCAGCGGCTGGTCCGGCTACGAGGCGAACGGCAACCGGGCCGTCGGCAACGACGCGTACGACGAGGACAGGCACCCCGGCTACACCTGGACCACCTACGCCGAGCGGCTGGAGAAGGCCGGCCGGACCTGGAAGACGTACCAGGAGTGGGACAACTTCCAGGACAACAACCTCGAGTTCTTCGCCGGCTTCAAGGCGGTCGCCCGCAAGGCTCTCGCCAAGGCCGGGGACTTCAAGAACACCGAGGGCTTCTACGCCAAGGTGCGCGACAGCGCGACGCCCGAGGACGAGCGCAGGCGGCTGCTCGGCTTCCTCGAGGAGGGCGTCGCCGCCCTGACCCCTGCCGAGCGCAGCCTGTTCGAGCGCGGGCTGCGCCGCGGCGAGACCGGCAGCCTGGCCGAGAACTTCCGCAAGGACGTCGCCGCGGGCATGCTGCCCGAGGTGTCGTACCTGGTGCCCTCGGCGGCCGACTCCGAGCACCCCGGCGCGTCCTCGCCGGTCGCCAGCGCCACCATCGTCTACAAGGTGCTCGACGCCCTCGCCTCCCACCCGGACGTCTGGCGGCACACCGCCGTCTTCCTCGACTACGACGAGAACGACGGCTTCTTCGACCACGTCCCGCCGCCCGTCCCGCCCCAGGACGGCCAGGACTCCGAGGACGAGATCTGGAAGGGCCGCCCCACCGGCCTGGGCGTCCGCGTCCCGATGCTCGTGATCTCGCCCTGGACGGTCGGCGGCTACGTCTGCTCCGAGGTCTTCGACCACACCTCCGTGGTCCGCTTCCTCGAGAAGTGGACCGGCATCGAGGAGCCGAACATCACCCCCTGGCGCCGCAGGGTCACCGGCGACCTCACCTCCGCCTTCGACTTCCGGAGCGGCCGCCCGCTGCCCGAGCTCGACCGGCCGGCCCCGATCCCGCCCTTCACCGGCCGCTGGCGGCCGGTGCCGCCCGCCGAGCAGCAGATGCCGGCCCAGGAGCCCGGAACCCGGCGGGCGCGCCCGCTGCCGTACCAGCCGGACGCCCACGCCCGGATCGCCGGGCGGAAGGTCCGCCTCCTGCTGGTCAACACGGGCAGCTCCAGCGCGCACTTCGCGCTCTACCCGTACGCGGGCGAGTTCAAGGATCCGCAGCACAAGGACGTCAAGGGCATCGCGGGGTGGGAGGTGCCGGTCGCAGGGGACGCGTACCGCTTCACGGTCACCGGGCCGAACGGCTTCCGGCGTGAGTTCGCCGGTCCCGCGGCGGGCAAGCACGCCGGCGCCGGCGCCGCGGCCGAGGTCGCCACCCGTATCGACCCGCGCGACCGCGACGTCGTCCTCACGCTCGCCAACCGGGGCACCGAGCCCCTCACGTTCACCGTGCGCCCCACCGGTTACGTCGATGATGCGGACCTGTGGGACTGGACGCGGGAGATCGTGGTCAAGCCGGGCCGCAGCCGGACGGTCGTCCACTCGGCCGCGGACGCCCACGGCTGGTACGACCTGACCATCGCCGTCACGGAGGACCCGGCCTTCCACCGCCGCCTCATGGGTCACATCGAGAACGGCCGGGAGAGCGTCAGCGGCTGATCCCGGCGTGCACCGCTGGACAGCCGGTCCGCAGAGGACAGCTGGTGCGCAGATGTCGGCATCCGCAAGGACGGCTCGCTCCGCGAGACCGTCCTTTCGGACATTTCGGTGTGACTAACCACACGAAACGGTCAATTGATCTCTCTCGGCTGCCACAGTGTTCGGCGTACGTATCGGGTCCTTTGAGGGCTCTTGTCCGAAAAGGATCCACGTAACGCACAGGGAGCACTGAATGCCCGCGCTTGCCCGGTGGTGTCTTCGTCGCCGTTTCTCCGTCATCCTGCTGTGGCTCCTCGCCTTCATAGGCGTCGCCGTCGCGGCGGCCACGGCGGGATCGTCGTACTCCAACGACTACGACATCCCCGGCACCGAAGCCGGCAAGGCAGGCCAGCTCGTCCAGGAGGCCTTCCCAGGCCAGAGTGGCGACAGCGACACCATCGTCTGGCACACCGACACCGGCAGCACCGTGCGCGCCCCCGGTGTCGAGGACCGGATGGCCGACACACTCCGCGACGTGGAGCAGCTGCCCGGGGTCGCCGGCGTCACCAGCCCGTACGGCACCGAGGGCGCGGGCCAGATCAGCAAGGACGGCCACACCGCGTACGCCACGGTCACCTTCGACAAGGCGGCCGACGACCTCGAGCGCGGCGACGTGCAGAAGGTCGTCGACACCGCGAAGTCCGCCGAGGCCGAGGGACTCCAGGTCGAGCTGGGCGGCGCGGGCATCGGCCTCACCGAGAAGTCCACCGCGCACGTCAGCGAGGTCGTGGGCATCCTCGCCGCCGCCGCCGTCCTCTTCCTCGCCTTCGGCTCGCTCTTCGCGATGCTGCTGCCGATCGCGACCGCGCTGGTGAGCGTCGGAACCGGCTATCTGGCCATCGGGCTGCTCGGCCACGCGATGACCGTCGCTGACTTCGCGCCCATGCTCGGCATGCTCATCGGGCTCGGCGTCGGCATCGACTACGCCCTCTTCATCGTCACCCGGCACCGAAGGGGCCTGCGGCAGGGGCTGCCGGTCGCGGAGGCCGCGGCACGGGCCGTATCCACCTCGGGACGCGCCGTCGTCTTCGCGGGCGTGACCGTCTGCATCGCCCTGCTGGGCATGCTGATCCTCCGGCTGAACTTCCTCAACGGCGTGGCGCTCGCCGCCTCCCTCACCGTCGTCCTGACCGTGGCCGCCTCGATCATCCTGCTGCCCGCGCTGCTCGGCGTCATCGGGATGCGGGCCCTCAGCCGCCGCGAGCGCAGGCACCTGGCCGAACACGGGCCGCAGCCCGAGTTGCCCACCGGCGTCGCCGCCCGCTGGTCGGCCTTCGTCGAGCGGCACCCGAAGCTGCTCGGCGCCGTCGCGGCCGTGGTGATGGTCATCCTCGCGATCCCGACCTTCCATCTGCACCTCGGCAGCTCCGACCAGGGCAACAACCCGTCCACGTCCACGACCCGGCAGGCGTACGACCTGCTGTCCGACGGCTTCGGGCCCGGCTTCAACGGGCCGCTGACGCTCGCCGCCGACATCGACGACGCCGCGGGACGGCTGGCCTTCGACAAGCTGCCCGAGACCCTGCGGACCACGGACGGCGTCGCCCAGGTGTCGCCCGCCACGCTCAGCGACGGCGGCGACACCGGCGTGATCACCGTCGTCCCGGACAGCTCGCCGCAGTCCCCGGACACTACGGAGCTCATCCATCACCTCCGTGACGACGTGCTGCCGCAGGCGCAGGAGGGCACCTCGCTGGACACCCACGTCGGCGGGCAGACCGCGGCCTATGAGGACTTCGGGTCCGTGATCGTCGGCAAGCTGCCGCTGTTCGTCGGAGTCGTGGTCGCGCTCGGCTGCGCGCTGCTGCTGCTCGCCTTCCGGAGCATCGGAGTCCCGCTCAAGGCGGCCGCGATGAACATCGCCGCCGTCGCCGCCTCCTTCGGGATCGTCGTCGCGATCTTCCAGTGGGGCTGGGGCAGCGACCTCCTCGGCCTCGGCAGCGCGGGCCCGATCGAACCCTTCCTGCCAGTGATCATGGTGGCAGTGCTCTTCGGACTCTCCATGGACTACCAGGTCTTCCTGGTGAGCCGGATGTACGAGGAGTGGCGGCAGACCGGCGACAACCGGCGCGCCGTACGGGTCGGCCTCGCCGAGACGAGCCGGGTGATCAACTCCGCGGCCGTCATCATGATCTCTGTCTTCGGCGCGTTCGTGCTCAGCGGCGACCGGATCATCGCGATGTTCGGCATCGGGCTCGCCGCTGCCGTGGCGCTGGACGCCTTCGTCCTGCGTACGCTCCTGGTTCCGGCCCTGATGCACATGCTGGGCGGCGCCAACTGGTGGCTCCCGGGATGGCTGGACCGGCTCCTGCCGCGCTTCAGCATCGAGGCCCCGGAGGAGGTCCGCGAGCCCGTGGACGAGCGCGAGCCCGTGGACGAGCGCGAGCGCGAGCTGGAGTCCGAGCTGGAGTCCGAGCTGGAGTCCGAGCTGGAGTCCGAGCTGGAGTCCGAGCTCGAGTCCGAGCTCGAGTCCGAGCTCGAGTCCGAGCTTGATACGGGGCTCCCGTCCGGGCTCGGCTCGGTGCCCGGGCGCGCGCACCGCGCGGACAAGGTCCTGCTGCCGACGCAGCGCGCGGCCGGCGCGGGCGGCGTGGTCGGCGCGGGCCGTACGGACCCGACGGACGACGGGACGGGCTCGCTCACGGCGTAGTCGTATGTCGTATGAGGCCTGGGGTCTGAGATCTGAGATCTGAGATCTGAGGTCTCGGGCCTGGGGGTCGGATGAGGTCCGAGGCCTGAGGCGGACAGAGGCCCGCCCGGGGTGCCCTAAGGCCCCCGGGCGGGCCTCTGAGGTCCGTAAGACCTCCCGTTCCCGGGAACTAAGGCATCCGCCCCCGAAGAGATCGGGAAGTCGCCCGATGTGGCGACCCCACCTGGGAGACGAAGGTGGAAGCACGACAGGAATCTTCGTCAGGGGGAAACCGAGATGCTCGAGTTCGAGATGCAGCGAGTCCGCCGCGAGCAGCTGATGCGCGAGGCCGAGGAGTACCGCCTCGCCCGTCAGGCCCGGGGCGGCGGCCGCGGACGCCGCGACGGCGCGCGCGAGTCCGCCGACTCCGAATCCGAGGGGCGGGTGAGCAGGCGCGCACGGCGGGCGGCGCGCCGGTCCGTACGGGCCGCCCGCGCCTGACGGCGTCCACGATGGGAAAAGTCAGTGCCGCACTGTCGGACCCCTGTGCGATGCTCAGCCGCGTGGAGAGCCGATCCGTCAGCCCCGTCTTCGTAGGTCGCACCGACGAACTGACCGCCCTCACCGACGCGCTCGCCCGTGCCTCCACGGGAGAGCCGCAGGCGCTGCTCGTCGGTGGCGAGGCAGGGGGCGGCAAGACCCGGCTGCTGGAGGAGTTCCTGGCCGTGGCGCAGCGGACCGGGGCGGTCACCGCGGTCGGTGGCTGCCTCGAACTCGGCGCGGACGGGCTGCCGTTCGCGCCGGTCGCCACGGCCCTGCGCGCCCTGCACCGGCAGCTCGGCGACGAGCTGGAGCAGGCGGCGGCGGGGCGCGAGGACGAACTGGCCCGGCTGCTGCCCGACATCGGCTCCGTGTCCCGCGAGAAGCAGAGCCACGACCAGGAGGGCCGGGCCCGCCTCTTCGAGCTCACCGCCCAACTGCTGGAGCGGCTCGCCGCGGACCGCACGCTCGTCGTCGCCATCGAGGACCTGCACTGGGCCGACCGCTCCACCCGCGAGCTGCTCGGCTATCTCTTCCGCTCCCTCCAGCGCTCCCGGCTCGTCGTCCTCGCCACGTACCGCACGGACGACATCCACCGGCGGCATCCGCTGCGGCCCTTCCTCGCCGAGCTGGACCGGCTGCGCACCGTCCGGCGCATCGAGCTGCCCCGGCTCAGCCGCGAGGAGGTTCACGGGCAGCTCGCCGGGATCCAGGGCGCCGAGCCCGACCGGGACCTGGCGGACGAGATCTTCGAGCGCTCCGAGGGCAACCCCTTCTTCGTCGAGGAGCTGGCCACCAGCGACTACGACTCCTGCGGGCTCAGCGACTCGCTGCGCGACCTGCTGCTGGTGCGGGTCGAGGCGCTGCCGGACGTCGCCCAGCGGGTCGTACGGATCGCGGCCCGCAACACCACCGTCGAGTACGCGCTGCTCGCGGCCGTCTCCGGGCTCGACGACGACGAGCTGATCGAGGGGCTGCGCGCCGCGGTCGGCGCCAATGTGCTGCTCCCCACGGACGACGGTGACGGCTACCGCTTCCGGCACGCACTGCTCCGCGAGGCGGTCGTGGACGACCTGTTGCCGGGCGAGCGCTCCCGGCTCAGCAGGCGCTACGCGGAGGCGCTGGAGGCGGACCCCACGCTGGTGCGCGCCGAGCAGCGCGCCACCCGCCTGGCCAGCTACTGGTACTCGGCGCACGACGCCGCCAAGGCGCTCCCCGCGGTGCTGGCGGCCGCGGGCGAAGCGCGGCGGCGGCATGCGTACGCCGAGCAACTCAAGCTCCTGGAACGGGCGATGGAGCTGTGGGACGACGTACCGTCCGAGCAGCGGGCGGATCTGCCGGGCGCCGGGGCCACCGAGTCGTACCCGCCCTGCGGCTGCTACCCGGACAGCACGCAGCGGCATGTGCACTTCCTCGACCTGGTGGCGGAGGCCGCCGTCGCCGCCCGCTGGGACGACGCGCTCGAGCGGGCCTACGCGCTGGTGAAGAAGGCGCTCAAGCTGATCGACGAGCAGCAGGACCCCGCGCGGGCGGCGTGGTTCTGGATGCAGCGGTCCCGGCTGGTGACCGCCATGGGGCGGGGGGACGGCTGGGCCGAGATATCGAGGGCCCAGGAGCTGGTGAGCGGGCTGCCGCCGTCCGCCGTGCACGCCGATGTGCTGGCCCACGCGACGGCCTGGCACAGCCTCCACGTCTCGGACGAGGAGACCGTGCCCCTGGCCGAACGGGCCGTGGAGCTCGCCCGGCTGGTCGGGGCCCGCGAGGTCGAGCTCAACGCGCGGGTCACCCACGCCTGCCTCCGCTCCCAGGCGGGCGAAGCGGACCTGGGCATCACCGAACTGTACGAGCTGCGCGAGCTGGTCGAGCACATCTGGGCTCCCCGCGCGCTCGGCCGGGTCCACGGCAACCTCGTCGACGCCCTCCACAAGCTCGGCCGGACCGCGGAGGCCGTGCGGGAGGCCGAGGCCGGAATCGAGGCACTGGGCCGGCACGGGCTGCGCGACAGCGCGACCTTCGTGGCGGGGAACTGTGCCGAGGCACTGACCATGCTGGGGGAGTGGGACCGGGCCGACGCCATCCTGAGCGAGTGGCGCGACCGCGGCCGCACCTCCCGCCCCATGGCCACCATGGAGCTGCGCGGCCTCGACCTCGCGCTGTACCGCGGCGACTACGACGGGATTCCCGCGATGATCGCCGCCTGCCGTGACCACCTGGGCAAGAACGACATGGAGCCGCAGTACGAACTCCCCCTGGCCCAGGCCGAGATGCGCTTCCACGCCGCCCACGGGCGGTTCGGCAAAGCGGTCTCCGCCCTGTACTGCGCCCTGAACCTGCTGCCGCTGCTCGGACAGGAGACCTACGTCTGGCAGTTGCTGGTCAGCGGTGCGACCGTGGCCGCAGACGGGCGCGGACTGCCCGGCACCGACGACGAGGAGCACCGGAAGCTGCTGGTGCGCATCAAGGACGCCGCCCGCCGCCTCGCCTGCCCATCCCCGCTGTGGACCGCCTGGTCACGCCGGTTCGACGCGGAACTCGCCCGCGCCCACGGGAGATTCGAGCCCCGGCTGTGGGCCGAGGCCGCGGCCGCCTTCGAGCCGTACCCCTACCCGTACGTCCAGGCCGACCTGCACCACCGCTGGGCGGAGGCCCTGCTGGAGTGCGGCGGCGGAATCGGGGGCGGAAGCGGAAGCTCAAACGGAAACGGAAGCTCAAACGGAAACGGAAGCTCAAACGGAAACGGAAGCTCAAGCAGAAACGGAAGCTCAAGCAGAAACGGAAGCAATGACGGAAGTAGTGGAGTCGGCGGTGGAAGCGGCAACGGAGACGGAGGGGCGGAGGCAGCGGACAGCGGCGCCGTCCGCGACCGTGCCGCCGGGCTGCTGACCCAGGCGCACGAGGTCGCGGTCCGGCTGGGCGCCCGCCCGCTGCGCGAGGACATCGAGCTGCTCGCCCGGCGCGCCCGCCTGACCCTGGCAGTCGACGGGAACGGGACCCCGGCCGCGGACGAGGGTGCCCGCGCCGCCCAGGCGGCCAGTCCCGGCGCGGGAGGCGGGCCACTCGGGCTCACCCGGCGGGAACACGACGTGCTCCGCCTGGTCGCGGCCGGGCGCACCAACCGGCAGATCGCCGAGGAGCTGTTCATCTCGCCCAAGACCGCCAGCGTCCACGTCTCCAACATCCTCGGCAAGCTGGGCGTCTCCGGCCGTGGCGAAGCCGCCGCGCTGGCCCACCGCATGCGGCTGTTCGCCGAGCCGGAACCGACGGCCTGACGGTTGCGGGCTGCCGGTCACCGTGCCTGGGCCCAGCCGGCCCTCAGGTCACCCGCAGCTGCAGGATGCGGTCGTCCCCGCTCTCCGGTGCGCCCCGGCCGTCGGTCTCACTGGTGACCAGCCACAACCCATTTGCGCCGTCGGGCACCACCGTGCGCAGCCTGCCGTACCGGCCGTCGAGGAAGGCCTGCGGTTCCGCGACCGGCTTCGTGCCGGCCAGGGGAATCCGCCAGAGCCGCTCGCCGCGCAGTCCTGCCATCCATATCGAGCCCTTCACATACGCGATACCGCTCGGCGAGGCCTCGTCGGTCGTCCACTGCTCGACCGGATCGACATAACCGGACCTGCCGCCCCTGCCCTCCACCAGCGGCCAGCCGTAGTTCTTCCCCGGCTCGACGAGATTGAGTTCGTCCCAGGTGTTCTGGCCGAACTCGGCCGCCCACAGCCGCTTTTCCGCGTCCCAGGCCAGTCCCTGCACATTGCGGTGGCCGTACGAGTAGACCACCGAGTCCGGGCCCGGATTGCCGTGGACCGGCTCGCCGTCGGGCGTCATCCGCAGGATCTTGCCGCCGAGTGAGGTCTTGTCCTGGGAGAGCCCCTGGTCGCCGCTCTCGCCCGTCCCCGCGTAAAGCATCCGGTCCGGGCCGAAGGCGATCCGGCCGCCGTTGTGGACGGTTCCCTTGGGGATGCCCTTCAAGACCGTGTCCGGCGCGCCCAGTTGGCTGCCCGCGGGCTTCTTCTCGTCGTAGAGCAACCGGGCGATGCGGTTGTCGGAGTCGGTGGTGAAGTAGGCGTACACCAGGTGGTCCTCGCCGAAGGTCGGCGCGACGGCGATGCCCAGCAGACCGCCTTCACCCGCGGGCGAGACGCCGGGCACGGAGCCCAGCTCGGTCTTTTTCCCGCTGCCGGCCGCGATCCGGAAGATCTTCCCGGTGTCGCGGGAGGAGACCAGCAGGTCGCCGCCGGGCAGCGGCGCCAGCCCCCAGGGCGACTCCAGCCCCTCCGCGACGGTGCGCACCACTTTCACCGAGCCTTTCGCCGGTGCCGCAGGCGAGGTGCCTTGCGGGGCGGGAGAGCCACCGGGCTCACGCGAGGCGGAGGTGCCCGGTGATCGCTCGGGCGAGCCGGTGTCCCCGTCGCCGGACGAACAGCCCACGGCCAGCAGAAGCACGGCGGCAGCGGCAGATACGGCGGTCACAGCAAGTCGTCGCACGGTGGCCGGTCCTCTCGCTCGTAACAAGTGCACCACACACTGCTCATACACCGGTGGAACGAAGGAGGTTCCCGATCAGTCCCAGGAGCCCTTCGCGGGCGGCAGCGCCGCGATCTCCGCGAGATCCTCCGCCGTCAGCCGGAGCGCCGCCGCCCGCGCATTCTTCGCCGCCCAGCGCTCCTTCTTCGTGCCCGGCACCGGAACCACGTGCCGCCCCTGCGCCAGCACCCACGCCAGCGCCACCTGCGCCGGAGTCGCCCCGTGCCGCTCGCCGACCCGCCGCAGTCCGGCCACGATCGGCTGGTTCGCGGCCATCATCTCCGCCGTGAACCGCGGGTGCCGGGCCCGTACGTCGTCCTGCTCGAATCCCTGACCCGGCGTCAGAGTCCCGGTCAGGAAGCCGTTTCCGAGCGGCATGGCGGCGAGGAAGCCTATGCCGCGCGACTCGCACCACGGCAGCAGCGCTTCCAGGGCCTTCGGCGACCACACCGACAGCTCCGCCTCCACACTCGTCACGGGAAAGACCTGCTGCACCCGCGCCAGCTGCCGGATCGTCTCGTCGTGCATGCCCGCGCCCGCACGCCGCTGCGCCGCCCGCTCCCACCCGTCGCCCGCCACCACCCTTCTAGGGAAGCGCTGCGCGCCCTTTTGAAGCGCACACAGCCCCAGTGCCCGTATCTTGCCCGCCGTGACGAGCTCGGCCATCGCGCCCCAGGTTTCCTCGACCGGCACTTCCGGGTCCGCCCGGTGCAGCTGGTAGAGGTCGATGACATCGGTCTGCAGCCGCCGCAGCGAGGCGTCGCAGGCCCGCTTCACGTACCCCGGGCGCCCGTTGGCGACGATGTGCTGCTCGCCCACCAGCAGCCCGCACTTGGTGGAGACGAACGCGTCCGTGCGCCGTTCCTTCAGCACCCGGCCCACCAGCAGCTCGTTGGTGAACGGCCCGTACATGTCGGCGGTGTCGAGCAGGGACATGCCCCGGTCGAGGGCGGTGTGCACGGTCCGCAGCGAGCTCTCGCCGTTCTGCTGGGATGCGGTGTACGCCCAGCTCATCGGCATGCACCCGAGGCCGATCGCGCCCACCGTGAGCGCCCCGGCACCGACTGTCCTGAGCTCCACCTCGTCCTGCACCCCTCCCTGGTCGGTCCTCCAAACTAACCTCTGCCGCCCACACGTCTTCGCATAGCCTCTCGACCATGAGTGCTGACAGTGCCGACGTCTGGCTGCCCGTACCGCCCGGCGAGATCGAGGGGCTTCCCGAGGGCCTCGACTACCTCTTCTGGGACGGCGACCAGGACTTCCCCGCGGACCCGGCCCGCTGCGTCTTCTACGGCGTCCCCTATATGAAGGGCCCGGGGATCCCGGTCCGCCCGCTGCCGCGTATGAAGGCCGTGCGCGTGATCCAGACCCTCACCGCGGGCATCGACCACGTGCTGCCCGCCCTGCCCGGGCTGCCGCCCGGCGTCCGGCTGTGCAACGCCCGCGGCGTGCACGAGGCGAGCACAGCCGAGCTCGCGCTCGCCCTCACCCTCACGTCCCTGCGCGGCATCCCCGACTTCGTGCGCGGCCAGGACGCCGAGGAGTGGCGGCAGGGCTTCTACCCGGCGCTCGCCGACAAGTCCGTGCTGATCGTCGGCTACGGCGCGATCGGCAGCGCCATCGAGGACCGGCTCGCGCCCTTCGAATGTGCGCGGGTGGCACGGGTCGCACGCGCCGCGCGCACCACCCCGCGCGGCCCCGTGCACCCACTCGCCGACCTGCCCGCGCTTCTCCCGGACGCGGACGTCGTGATCCTCTCCACCCCGCTCACCGAAGCCACCCGCGGCCTGGCCGGCGCCGACTTCCTCTCCCGTATGAAGGACGGGGCGCTGCTGGTGAACGTCGCCCGGGGCCCGGTCGTCGACACCAAATCCCTTCTGGCGGAGCTGGAGACGGGCAGGCTGCGGGCCGCGCTGGACGTCACGGACCCCGAGCCGCTGCCCGCGGGCCACCCGCTGTGGCACGCCCCCGGGGTGCTTATCACCCCGCACGTGGGCGGGCCGACGTCGGCCTTCCTGCCGCGCGCGAGGCGGCTGTTGCGTGAGCAGCTCGTGCGGTTCGCCGCCGGTGAGCCTCTCGCCAATGTGGTCGCGACAACGGGCTGAACTCTGGCCCGAGGTCATTCTCTGCTCGTTTCGGCACGCTCCGAGTCCGTTCGATTGCGCTCAGTTTCCGGAATTCGCCAGGTAGTTACGCTGTGTAGAGACACTATGTCCCTGTGTGACCGCTCTGGTGTATCGTCCGGACGGGGGCTGCGCCGCGGGAAATTTCGGCGGCCGGCAGCGACAGACAGGATCATGAGGGGGGCGACGGGCGATGCACGGCCGACGAACCAACTTTCCGGAACGGTGCGTACGCGGCAGCAGACAGCGACTCCTGTACGTATCCCTGCGCATACAGAAGCGCAGGACCGAGCCCCCGAGGGCGGTCCGGTGAGCTCCCAGGGGGCGGTGATCTCCCGCCGGACGGTCTCCCGTGCCGGGGCCGGGTTGCTCCCCCAGATCACTCTCGCCCTCGTCTGCGGGGGATACGCCATCGGCGCGGCGCTGGGCTGGGGATCAACCTGGCTGGCCCTCGTCATGGGCGACTTCGGCCTGGCAGCCGCCGCCCTGGCCGCCGCCGTTTCCTGTCTGTGCTACGCGCGCGGCACCTGCAGCCGACTCCGGCCCGCCTGGGTGCTCTTCGCCGTCTCCTCCGCCATGGCCGGGTTCGGGGACCTGGTCTGGGGCTGGTACGAGGTGGTGCTGCGGCAGCCCGTACCCACCCCGTCGGCAGCCGACTTCTGCTTCCTGCTGTTCGCGCCGCCCGCCATCGTCGGGCTGCTCGTGCTCGCCAAGCGGCCCGTCACCAAGGCCGGGTGGACCTGCCTGGGCCTCGACGCCTGGCTCATCGGCGGCTCGCTGCTCACCATTTCCTGGAGCCTGGCACTCGCCCACACCGCCCACTGGCACGGCGAGTCCGTGGCCGAGGCCGCACTCTCCCTCGCCTACCCGCTCCTCGACATCGTGCTCGTCAGCATCGTGCTGGTGCTGCACTTCCGGCGCTCCTCGACCAACCGGTCCGCCATCAACACCGCCATCGCCGCGCTGGCCCTCACCGTGCTCTGCGACGCCCTGTTCACCTCGCCCCTCCTGCGCGAGCACTACCGCTCGGGCCAGCTCCTCGACGCCGGCTGGTTCGCCGGCTCCATACTCCTGGCCTACGCGCCCTGGGTGGGCCGTCGCGACACCGACGGATGTGACCGGGCGCCCGCCCCCTCGCGGTACCGCCGCGCCCACCACAGCGGCCGTCCCCTCGTCGGCTCCCTCGCCGCGCTCACCCCGTATCTGGCCGCCGCCGTCTGCACGTTGGGGATTCTCTACAACGTCTTCAAAGGCGGGATGCCCGACCGCGTAGTGATCTTCACGGCCTGTACGGTCGTCCTCGCCCTGGTCGTGCGGCAGGGCATCATGCTGCTCGACAACATCAACCTCACCCATGAGCTGGCGCAGAAGGAGAACCACTTCCGCTCGCTGGTGCAGGGCTCGAGCGATGTCATCATGATCGCCGGCCCGACCGGAGTGCTGCGCTACGTCAGCCCGGCCGCGGCCGGCGTCTACGGGATCGACCCCGACGACCTCGAGGGCACCGAACTCGCCTCCCACATCCACCCGGAGGACCTGGGAGCGGTGGTCCACGAACTGCGCAGGTTCCTCACCGCCCAGCCCGCGGAGGAGCCCACCACCCGGATCGAGTGCCGCTTCCGGGCGGGACGGAGCCGCGCGGGCGGCGCCCAGTGGCTCAACGTCGAGTCCACGGTCAACCGCCACCACGGCGGCCTCATCCTCAACAGCCGCGATGTGACCGAGCGGGTCCGCCTCCAGGAGCAGTTGCAGCACAACGCGGAGCACGACCCGCTCACCGACCTCCCCAACCGCGCCCTGTTCACCGAGCGGGTCCGGCAGGCCCTGAGCGGCCGCCGCACCACCGACCCCGGCACCGCCGCGCTCTTCATCGACCTCGACGGCTTCAAGGCGGTGAACGACACGATCGGACACCAGGCGGGTGACGAGCTGCTGATCCATGCGGCCCGCCGCCTGCAGGAGTCCGTACGGGCAGGGGACACCGCGGCCCGGCTTGGCGGAGACGAGTTCGCCGCCCTCATCCTGGGCGACGGCAGTCCCGGGGCCGCCGCACGCGAGTGCCGCATCCTCGAGATCGCCGACCGGCTGCGCGACCGCCTGTCCCGCCCCTACCGCGTGGCCGGCACCGACGTGCGGGTCGCCGCCAGCATCGGCGTGGCCTTCGCCGAACCCGGGATCACCCCGACCGATCTCATGCGCAACGCCGACCTGGCGATGTACCGCGCCAAGGCCGCGGGCAAGGGCCGGGTCGAGCTGTACGCGCCGCAGATGCAGGCCGACATCGTCCGCCGCGGCTCACTGGCCAGCCGGCTGCGGACCGCGTTCCGCGACGGCGAGTTCGCCTTGCTCCACCAGCCGGTGGTGGCCCTCGACAGCGGCCGGATCACCGCGGTCGCGGCCCAGGCCCGCTGGCGTTCCCAGCAGGGCATCCTCTTCACCCCGGACGAGTTCCTGCGTGTCTGGGAGAACGGCAGCGGCCATCCGGGGCCCCGGACCCCGGGCGACGAGGCCACCCGGGGGGCAGAGCTCGTCCGCTGCCTGCTGGACGAGGCCGTCGCCCAGGCGGCCGAGCGCCACCGCGCAGGCCACACCGCCCCCGTCGCCGTACGGCTCTCGCCCCGCCGCGTCATGGACCGCGGCATGGCCCAGCGCAGCGTCGAGACACTGCTCACGCGGCACGGCCTGCCCTCCGGCTCGCTCATCCTCGAGCTCGCCGAGAGCGACCCGCGGATCCCGCTGGATGATCTCGAGCGCCGTCTGGCAGCGCTGCGCCGCCTCGGTGTGCGGATCGCGCTCGACGGCTTCGGCGGTGGCGACGCCGCCTTCGGCGCCCTGCGCAGGCTCCCTGTGGATGTGCTGAAGCTCGACCGCTCCCTGATCGAGGGCGTCGTCGAGTCGGCGAGGCTCCACAAGATCACGGCGGGGCTGCTGCGGA
The DNA here is from genome assembly GCF_052246385.1 of Streptomyces sp. 8N616. Lineage (NCBI taxonomy): Bacteria > Bacillati > Actinomycetota > Actinomycetes > Kitasatosporales > Streptomycetaceae > Streptomyces > Streptomyces sp. 8N616. Next base: position 19,272 of record NZ_JBQQBY010000062.1, read on the forward strand.
TCGCGACCGACCTGGGCGTCCAGTCCGTCGCGGACGGCGTCGACCTGCCCGAGCAGGTCGTCGCGCTCCAGGCCATGGGCTGTACGCACGGCCAGGGCATGGCCTTCTCCGGCCCGCTCGACGAGCACCGGCTGCGCCGTGCTCTCACCTTGGGGGAGTACCCGGTGCCGGACCCCGCCGACGCGAGGCAGGATGACTGCAAAGCGGTCCTGACCAGCAGCGCACTGCCCGTACGCATGGGCGGGGCGGCCGCTCCCGACTCGGTTGTGCATCCACCATTGCGCTCAAATAATGAGACCTCTGTCCCACCCACTTGACACTCGCTATGCGCCGGGGAGAGGGTCATGCCATGCGCACCCGAATTCTCGTACTTGGAAAGCGCGTCGGCTGAAGCTGGGCCTCATGATCGCCCTGCGGACCGCAACCGGCGCGCTCCCCTCGCTTGCCTTATGGCACGAGGGGTTTTTTGTTGCACTGGAACCTCGCAGAACACCTCAAAACCCTCATCTTCGAGAAGAGAATGTCGATGACCGAGCAGGCCACCGGGGCCCACCATCCGCAGCCGCGGGCCCGTAGCGGCGGACAGCAGCCCGCCATCACCGAGCACGTCACGGGTGCGCAGTCCCTCATCCGGTCTCTCGAGGAAGTCGGCGCCGACACCGTATTCGGCATTCCGGGTGGCGCCATCCTCCCCGCGTACGACCCGCTGATGGACTCCTCGAAGGTCCGTCACATCCTGGTCCGGCATGAGCAGGGCGCAGGGCATGCGGCCACCGGTTACGCGCAGGCGACCGGCAAGGTCGGCGTGTGCATGGCCACTTCGGGGCCCGGTGCCACGAACCTGGTCACCCCGATCGCCGATGCCCATATGGACTCCGTGCCGCTGGTGGCGATCACCGGGCAGGTGGCCTCGAAGGCGATCGGTACGGACGCCTTCCAGGAGGCGGACATCTGCGGCATCACGATGCCGATCACCAAGCACAACTTCCTCGTCACCGACGCGGCGGAGATCCCGAAGACGATCGCGGAAGCGTTCCACATCGCGGCCAGCGGCCGCCCGGGGCCGGTGCTGGTGGACATCGCCAAGGACGCCCTGCAGGCGCGGACGACGTTCGTGTGGCCGCCGCAGACCGACCTGCCCGGCTACCGTCCGGTGACCAAGCCGCACGCCAAGCAGATCCGCGAGGCGGCCCGCCTGATCGCGGAGTCCAAGCGCCCGGTGCTGTACGTCGGCGGCGGCGTGCTCAAGGCGCGGGCCACCGCCGAGCTGAAGGTGCTGGCCGAGCTGACCGGCGCGCCGGTGACCACCACCCTGATGGCGCTCGGCGCCTTCCCCGACACCCACCCGCTGCACGTCGGCATGCCAGGGATGCACGGCTCGGTCACCGCGGTCACGGCGCTGCAGAAGGCCGACTTGATCGTGGCGCTCGGTGCCCGCTTCGACGACCGGGTGACCGGCAAGCTGGACTCCTTCGCCCCGTACGCCAAGATCGTGCACGCGGACATCGACCCGGCCGAGATCGGCAAGAACCGCGCCGCGGACGTCCCGATCGTCGGCGACGCACGCGAGGTCATCGCCGACCTCGTCGTCGCCGTCCAGGCGGAGCACGACGAGGGCCGCACCGGGGACTACAGCGAGTGGTGGGAGTCGCTGAACCGGTGGCGTACGACGTATCCGCTGGGCTACGACCAGCCGGAGGACGGAAGTCTGGCGCCGCAGCAAGTGATCCAGCGGATCGGCGAGCTGGCGCCGGAGAACACCATCTACGCGGCCGGGGTCGGGCAGCACCAGATGTGGGCCGCGCATTACATCGACTACCAGCAGCCGGGCACCTGGCTGAACTCCGGTGGCGCGGGGACGATGGGCTACGCGGTTCCGGCGGCGATGGGAGCCAAGGCCGGGGCCCCGGACCGTACGGTGTGGGCGATCGACGGTGACGGCTGCTTCCAGATGACCAACCAGGAGCTGGTCACCTGCGCGCTGAACAACATCCCGATCAAGGTCGCGATCATCAACAACGGTGCGCTGGGCATGGTCCGCCAGTGGCAGACCCTCTTCTACAACCAGCGCTACTCCAACACCGTCCTGCACTCAGGCCCCGCTGAGCTGAATAGCGGCTCCGCCGCGGGCTCCGGCAAGCAGCCCAGCGCGGGCACCCGCGTCCCCGACTTCGTCAAGCTGTCCGAGGCCATGGGCTGTGCGGCGCTGCGCTGCGAGGACCCGGCCGAGCTGGACAAGGTCATCGCGGAGGCCAACGCCATCAACGACCGCCCGGTCGTCGTGGACTTCATCGTCCACGAGGACGCCATGGTCTGGCCGATGGTCGCCGCCGGCACCTCCAACGACGAGGTCATGGCCGCCCGCGGCGTCCGCCCCGACTTCGGCGACAGCGAAGACGACTGAGACCCGGGACTTAGGAAGAGAGAACGAGCAGCCCATGTCCAAGCACACGCTCTCCGTCCTGGTGGAGAACAAGCCCGGTGTCCTCGCCCGGATCACCGCCCTGTTCTCCCGCCGCGGCTTCAACATCGACTCCCTCGCGGTCGGCACCACCGAGCACCCCGACATCTCCCGTATCACCATCGTCGTGAACGTCGAGTCGCTGCCGCTGGAGCAGGTCACCAAGCAGCTCAACAAGCTCGTCAACGTGCTGAAGATCGTCGAGCTCGAGCCGAGCGCGGCCGTTCAGCGGGAACTCGTCCTGGTGAAGGTCCGCGCCGACAACGAGACCCGCTCCCAGATCATCGAGATCGTCCAGCTGTTCCGCGCCAAGACCGTCGACGTGTCCCCGGAGGCCGTCACCATCGAGGCCACGGGCAGCAGCGACAAGCTCGACGCCATGCTGAGGATGCTGGAGCCGTACGGCATCAAGGAGCTGGTCCAGTCCGGCACGATCGCCATAGGGCGCGGCGCCCGCTCCATCACCGACCGTTCGCTGCGCGCGCTCGACCGGTCCGCGTGACGCGCACCGGGTGACGCGCGCCGATCCGCATAGCGAGACCCCGACCCCCACCCCGCCCAACCGTCATACGGTGGGACGCACAACCCCAATCAAGGAGAAACCCGAAGTGGCCGAGCTCTTCTACGACGACGACGCCGACCTGTCCATCATCCAGGGCCGTAAGGTCGCGATTCTCGGCTACGGCAGCCAGGGCCACGCCCACGCGCTGTCGCTGCGCGACTCGGGTGTCGACGTGCGCGTCGGCCTCCCCGAGGGCTCCAAGTCGCGTGCGAAGGCCGAGGAGCAGGGCCTGCGTGTGACCACTCCGTCCGAGGCCGCCGCCGAGGCCGACGTGATCATGGTTCTGGTGCCGGACCCGATCCAGTCCCAGGTCTACGAGGAGTCCATCAAGGACAACCTGAAGGACGGCGACGCGCTGTTCTTCGGACACGGCTTCAACATCCGCTTCGGCTTCATCAAGCCCCCGGCCAACGTGGACGTCTGCATGGTGGCCCCGAAGGGCCCGGGCCACCTGGTCCGCCGCCAGTACGAGGAGGGCCGCGGCGTGCCGTGCATCGCGGCCGTCGAGCAGGACGCGTCCGGGAACGCTTTCGCGCTCGCGCTCTCCTACGCCAAGGGCATCGGCGGCACCCGCGCCGGCGTCATCAAGACCACCTTCACCGAGGAGACCGAGACCGACCTCTTCGGCGAGCAGGCGGTGCTGTGCGGCGGCGCCTCCGCGCTGGTCAAGGCGGGCTTCGAGACGCTGGTCGAGGCCGGCTACCAGCCGGAGATCGCGTACTTCGAGTGCCTCCACGAGCTCAAGCTGATCGTGGACCTCATGTACGAGGGCGGTCTCGAGAAGATGCGCTGGTCGATCTCGGAGACCGCCGAGTGGGGCGACTACGTCACCGGGCCGCGCATCATCACCGACCAGACCAAGGCCGAGATGAAGAAGGTCCTCTCCGAGATCCAGGACGGCAGCTTCGCCCGCAAGTGGATGGAGGAGTACCACGCCGGTCTGCCGAAGTACAACGAGTACAAGAAGGCCGACGCCGACCACAAGCTGGAGACCACGGGCAAGGAGCTGCGCAAGCTCATGAGCTGGGTGAACGAGGAGGCGTAGGCAGTCATGCGCCGAGGGGCCGCGGTGTCGCGAGCGAGCGGGAACACTGCCGCGGCCCCTTGTCCACCGTGGCCAGCCACGACCGAGTGATCCTTACGCAGAGGCGCAAGACGCGCCCCTGTCCGCCGATACACTTCATGAACAAGCGCGTCAGGCTCACAGCGTCGTGCGTCTTCCACGCGGCTGCCCCCTTCACCGCCTGCGGCCGTCGGGACGGCCGTCCGCCAAGGACAAGTGAGGACTGAGGACCCCGTGAGCCCGAAACCCGTCGTACTCATCGCCGAAGAGCTGTCGCCCGCCACCGTCGACGCTCTCGGCCCCGACTTCGAGATCAGGCGCTGCAACGGCGCCGACCGAGCCGAGCTCATCCCCGCCATCGCCGAGGTCGACGCGATCCTCGTGCGCAGCGCCACCCAGGTCGACGCCGAGGCCATCGCCGCGGCGAAGAAGCTCAAGGTCGTCGCGCGAGCCGGGGTCGGGCTCGACAACGTCGACGTGTCCGCCGCCACCAAGGCCGGCGTGATGGTCGTGAACGCCCCGACCTCCAACATCGTCACCGCCGCCGAGCTGGCCTGCGGCCTGATCATCGCGTCGGCCCGCAACATCCCGCAGGCCAATGCCGCCCTCAAGGACGGCGAGTGGAAGCGCAGCAAGTACACCGGCGTGGAGCTGGCCGAGAAGACGCTGGGCGTCGTCGGCCTCGGCCGGATCGGCGTGCTGGTCGCCCAGCGGATGTCCGCCTTCGGCATGAAGGTCGTCGCGTACGACCCGTACGTCCAGCCCGCGCGCGCCGCGCAGATGGGCGTCAAGCTCCTCTCCCTCGACGAGCTGCTCGAGGTCTCGGACTTCATCACCGTCCACCTCCCCAAGACCCCGGAGACGGTCGGCCTGATCGGCGACGAGGCGCTGCGCCGGGTCAAGCCCGAGGTGCGCATCGTCAACGCCGCGCGCGGCGGCATCGTGGACGAGGCCGCGCTGGCGAGTGCGCTGAAGGAGGGCCGCGTCGCGGGCGCGGGCCTGGACGTCTTCGCCAAGGAGCCGTGCACCGACTCTCCGCTCTTCGAGTTCGACAACGTGGTGGCCACCCCGCACCTGGGCGCCTCAACCGGCGAGGCCCAGGAGAAGGCGGGCATCGCGGTCGCCAAGTCCGTACGGCTGGCGCTTGCGGGCGAGCTCGTGCCGGACGCGGTCAACGTCCAGGGCGGCGTCATCGCCGAGGACGTCAAGCCCGGTCTGCCGCTCGCCGAGAACCTCGGGCGAATCTTCACCGCGCTGGCGGGCGAGGTCGCGGTCCGGCTCGACGTCGAGGTGTACGGCGAGATCACCCAGCACGACGTCAAGGTGCTCGAACTCTCCGCGCTGAAGGGCGTGTTCGAGGACGTCGTCGACGAGACCGTGTCGTACGTGAACGCGCCGCTGTTCGCGCAGGAGCGCGGAGTCGAGGTCCGGCTGACCACCAGCTCGGAGTCGCCCGACCACCGCAATGTGGTGACCGTGCGCGGCACCCTCGCCGACGGCGAGGAGGTCGCGGTCTCCGGCACCCTGGCCGGTCCCAAGCACATCCAGAAGATCGTCGCCGTGGGTGACTACGACGTGGACCTGGCGATGGCGGACCACCTGGTCTTCCTGCGCTACGCCGACCGGCCGGGCGTCGTCGGCACCGTCGGCCGCATCCTGGGCGAGGCGGGCCTCAACATCGCGGGTATGCAGGTGTCCCGCGCGGTTCCGGGCGGCGAGGCGCTGGTCGTCCTCACCGTGGACGACAGCGTTCCGGCGGCGGTTCTCACCGAGATCGCCGAGGAGATCGGCGCGACCTCGGCCCGCACGGTCAACCTGGAGAACTGACCGGCGGTCGGTCCTCAGCAGCGAGTACCGGGCCCGGCCGCCTGACGCAGGCGGACCGGGCCCGTTCGCGTCAGAGGCGGGCGGCCTTGAGGGCCATGTGGAGGAGCAGGCGGTCCTCGCCCTCGTTCAGGTCGAGGCCGGTGAGCTTCTCCACGCGCGACAAGCGGTAGTAGAGCGTCTGCCGGTGGATGCCGAGGGCTGCCGCCGCGCGACTCGCCTGGCCCGCGCAGTCGAGGAAGACCTCCGCCGTGTGCGCCAGCTGAGCCTGGGCGGGTTCGAGGAGCGGGGCGACGGCGGGGTCCGGCGGGGCGGCGGTGGGGAGCCGGGTGAGCGTACGGTACGGGCCGATCGCGGCCCATTCGGCGATCGCGCCCAGCCGGGGGTCGGCGCGCGCGGCGCGGGCCGCCGCCACCGCCTCGCCCCACGCGGCGGGCAGGTCGTCCAGGCCGCGGCGTGGGCCGCTGATCCCCGCCGCGGCGCCCGGCGGGCCTCCCTCCGCCCCGACGGGAGCGGCACGGACCGCCGCTGCCGCAAGGCCGCCGCCCTGGCGGGCTGAGGCCGGCTCCGCGCGTGGCGAGCGCAGCAGGCGCTCCGCCGCCGTGAGCGCGGGTTCGAGAGCGGTCGCCGCGCGCAGCCGCACCAGCGCGGCAAGCCCGTCCGACGCCCCGCCGGGAACGGGCGCCACGCATATCGCCGCCACTCCTGGCTGCCCTGCGAGCGCCGAGCCGGGGCTGTCGGCGGCCGCACCGGCGTCCTCGTCACCCCTCAGCCACGGCGCGACCGCGACCACCGCCAGCAGCCCGTCGGCCGATGCGCCGAGCGCGCCCCGCAGCCCGGCCACGGCGGCGTCCCGGCCACCCGGCGGGCCGGTCAGCAGCTCGCGCAGCAGCTCGCTCGCCTCGGCACCGGCCTGCGCCTCGGCAGCCAGCTGCGCCCCGATGCGGGCCGCGGTGTCCATCGCCTGGGCCAGTCGCGGATCGGGCGGTACGCCGGGGCCGCCGGTCTCGAGCCGCGACAGATGACCGTCGTCGAGCAGCCAGACGTATCCGTGCACGACGCCCGCATGGCGTACGGGCAGGCAGATCCTGCCCATGACCACACCGGCCGCAGGGTCGGGCGGAATGCGGATGGGGCCGGTGGCGCGGGCGATGCCGAAGGCCTCGAACCAGGCGCGCACGGCTGCGGTCGAGCGGCGGTGCAGGATCGAGCGCGTACGGACCGGGTCCATCGTCAGCTGGCTGTCGTCGTCCGTGACGCTGCCGTGCGCGCCGAAGGCGATCAGCCCGAAGTCGCGGTCCTCGAGCGTCGCCGGCGCACCGAGCACCGCCGAGATCTCATCCACGAGCTGCTGGTAGTCGCCCCGCATCAAGTCGCTCCGCTCCTCCGCGATTCCGCCGTCGAGGCCATTCTCATACATCTGTCTGAGATCCGGGCCACGGATGCGTGACAGCTGTCGATGGCCGACGATCGGAGCGATCCTTAGGTTTCACGGTGGTTCTCCTTGCCGTCGCGGAGCAGTCCGCCATGCGGCCCTTTCATCCCCATCGTGGAGGTGCCCTGTGCTGGGTCCTGTGCTCCTCGCCGCCGCGCGCAGCGACAGCATTCGCCGGATCGTCTCGGCCGCGCCGGTCACCCGCCCCGTGGTGGACCGCTTCGTCGCCGGCGAGCGCCTCCACGAGACGATGGCGGTCGTGCGGTCGCTGACCGGCCGCGGCCTGGAGGTCACGCTCGACCACCTCGGCGAGGACGTCACCGACCCGGCCGAGGCCCTGCGCGCCCGCGACGCCTATCTCGCGCTCGCCGAGGGCCTCAAAGGCGAGGAATTGGGCGTACGCGCCGAGATGTCGGTCAAGCTGTCGGCCTTCGGGCAGGCGCTGGCCGGCGGTCACGACCTGGCGCTGGCCAATGTGACCCCCGTCGTGGAGGCCGCGGCCGAGGCCGGGACGACCGTGACCCTCGACATGGAGGACCACACCACCGTCGACTCCACCCTGGCCATCCTCGCGGAGCTGCGGAAGCGGTTCCCGCAGACCGGCGCCGTCGTGCAGTCCTACCTCTTCCGCACCGAGGACGACTGCCGTGCCCTGGCCGGGGAAGGCTCGAGGGTGCGACTGGTGAAGGGCGCGTACAAGGAGCCCGCGTCGGTCGCCTACCAGGACAAACGCGAGGTCGACAAGGCGTACGTCCGCTGCCTGAAGATCCTCATGGCGGGCCGGGGCTACCCCATGATCGGCTCCCACGACCCGCGCATGGTGGCCATCGCGCAGGAGCTGGCCGGCCGCGTCGGCCGCAAGCCGGACGAGTACGAGTTCCAGATGCTGTACGGCATCCGCGAGGCCGAGCAGCTGCGGCTCGTGGCGGAAGGACACCGTATGCGGGTTTACATCCCGTATGGCACAGACTGGTACGGGTACTTCATGCGGCGGCTGGCGGAGCGCCCGGCCAACCTCGCCTTCTTCCTCCGCTCGCTGGCCACCCGCGGCTGAGGCCCCAGGACTCCCGCCGAGTCCGCGCCGACTCCGCCCCTGACTCCGTCCCCCTGACTCCGTCCCCACGACCTCGATCGATCGAAGGAGAGTACGGCCACCATGGACGCTGTGACCCAGGTCCCCGCGCCGGTGAACGAGCCGGTGCACACCTACGCACCCGGCAGCCCCGAACGGGCCCGGCTCGAGAAGAAGCTCAAGGAGCTCGCGGGCAACCAGCGTGAGCTGCCGATGACCATCGGCGGCCAGAAGCGGATGGGCGGCGGCGAGCGCTTCGACGTCGTGCAGCCGCACAACCACTCGGCCAAGCTCGGCACGTACGCCAACGCCACCCACCGGGACGCGCAGGACGCGATCGACGCGGCCCTGGCCGCCGCCCCGGCGTGGCGTGCCCTGTCGTTCGACGACCGCGCCGCGATCATCCTCAGGGCGGCCGAGCTGCTGTCGGGCCCGTGGCGCGAGACCCTGGCCGCCGCGACGATGCTGGGGCAGGGGAAGACCGCGCAGCAGGCCGAGATCGACACCCCCTGCGAGCTGATCGACTTCTGGCGCTTCAACGTGCACTTCGCGCGCCAGATCCTGGCCGAGCAGCCGGTCACGAACTCCAAGGGCGTGTGGAACCGCACCGACCACCGCCCGCTGGAGGGCTTCGTCTACGCGATCACGCCCTTCAACTTCTCCGCCATCGCGGGCAACCTCCCGACCGCGCCCGCCCTGATGGGCAACGTGGTCGTCTGGAAGCCGTCCCCGACCCAGACCCTCGCCGCCGTGCTGCTCATGGAGCTGCTGGAGGAGGCCGGGCTGCCGAAGGGCGTCATCAACCTGGTGACCGGTGATGGCAAGGAGGTCTCCGAGGTCGCGCTCGAGCACCCGGACCTGGCCGGTATCCACTTCACCGGCTCGACCAGGACCTTCCAGTACCTGTGGAAGACGGTCGGCAACAACATCGAGAAGTACAGGACGTACCCGCGCCTCGTCGGCGAGACAGGCGGCAAGGACTTCATCGTCGCCCACCCGTCGGCCGATCCGGCGGTCCTGAAGACGGCGATGACCCGCGGCGCCTTCGAGTACCAGGGCCAGAAGTGCTCGGCGGCCTCGCGCGCGTACGTCCCGCGCTCCCTGTGGGAGGGCGGTCTCAAGGAGGAGTTCGCGGCCGAGGTCGACTCGCTCCCCATGGGCGATGTCACCGACCTGTCGAACTTCATGGGGGCCGTCATCGACGAGCGCGCCTTCGCCAAGAACAAGGCGGCGATCGACCGGGCCAAGTCCGACCCGACGGTCGAGATCGTGGCGGGCGGCACGTACGACGACAGCGAGGGCTGGTTCGTCCGCCCGACCGTCCTCGTCTCCACGGACCCGGACAACGAGATCTTCACGACCGAGTACTTCGGCCCGATCCTCGGCGTCCACGTCTACGACGACGAGAACTACGAGGAGCTGCTCCAGCAGATGGAGTCCGCCGCGCCGTACGGCCTGACCGGCTGCGTCATCGCCCAGGACCGCGCGGCCGCCGCGCACACCAGCGAGGTGCTGCGCTTCGCGGCGGGCAACTTCTACATCAACGACAAGCCGACGGGCGCCGTCGTGGGCCAGCAGCCCTTCGGCGGCGGACGTGCCTCCGGTACGAACGACAAGGCGGGCTCCAAGCAGAACCTGATGCGCTGGACCTCCACCCGCTCCATCAAGGAAACCCTGGTCCCCCCGACGGACTACCGCTACCCGCACATGGGCTGACTCCCTGGGCATAGCCCACGCGGCTGCCCTGACACACCCCCGCCCCCGCCCGTTCCCCTCCGGGCGGGGGCGGTTGTTCATGTTGTCGTCCGTGGTGAGCACGGGCCACCAAGTCTGTTCTGTCAACGGTTTGTTGACCCTGCTCCTGCGATAGGTTCATACGGCATACGTGGTGTGGCTGCGGCTGTGACGGGGGTTGTTCGGGGTGGGGTATCGGCCGGCGGATTGGCATGTCCTTGACCTGGAGTCGGATCCGGTTCCGGGGGATCCGGAGCGGGTCAAGGGTCTGGCGCGGAGGCTGCACGCGTTCGCCGACGACGTCGGGGATGCGCTGCGGCAGATCAAGGGCATGGCCGAGGATGACGCGCTGCTGAAGTGGGCGGGGAAGTCGGCCGATGCCTTCACGTCCGAGTTCGAGGACGTTCCGAAGAACCTGCGGAAGCTGAAGAAGTCCTATGACTTGGCCGGGGACGCTTTGGCGGCGTACTGGCCGGAGTTGGAGAAGGCGCAGG
>NZ_JBQQBY010000063.1:0-23993 GCF_052246385.1 Streptomyces sp. 8N616
AGGCCGTCATCGCGCTGGCCCGCCGCCGAGCGAGTGTGCTGTGGGCGCTGCTGCGTGACGGACGGACCTTCACCTCCGCCCCTCCCGTCACTCAAGCGGCTTGACTTCATCATTGAGACTCCCACCGCAAGGTCCGCGCCCGCGTCGAGCACGCCTTCGCCTTGAAGAACGGGAAGATCCTGCGGGACTGCCGGCTGAAGGGCGACGGGGCCTTCTGGGCCGCGGGCGGCGTCGCCCACATGCACAACCTCGCCCTCTCTGAAGCCGGAACAGGGCGTTACGAGATCAATTCAAACTTGGGCGGCTGGAGTGCCGTTCGGAGGGGATGCCGAGCGCGAGGTCATCTGAGCTGCGAGCCAGTCCAAGTCCTTGTACAGGAGAGGTTCTCCGAAGCGCTCCCGCTGCTCGTCAATCCACGGCCGGTAGTTTCGCTGCACTGCGGCTACAGTGCCGCCACGCGCCTGATCGATGATCTTTGGATCGAAGGCGTCGGCCTGTGCAGCAACGGCAAGGTAGTTGAAGATCGCCAGATACTCGGTGATGAGCCTTATCGCCTCCACCTCACCCGCCAGGCCCCGGTTGACGAGTGCCGTCACTCCGGCAGTGTCACGGTCATCGGGTATTCCCCTCTCGCGGAGGTCTCCCCGCCTGTCCATGGTGGCGCTGAGGTACTCCAAGGTGGCCTGAGTGCGCCGTCGGTCGTGATCAAACCGGGTGGCTTGGGCAAGCATTCGTAGCTGCCATGCCAGGGCGCCGAAGGCAACAACGCTCACGACGAACGAACCCAACGAGACCAGGAGAGACCAACGTTCATACGACGTCACGGGCGATCATCCTACGACAGGGGATTTGGCCGCCGAGGCCGCCGTGGGGGCGATGGCCCCTACCCCGGCGGGGCCAGGAGCGTGGGGGCAGGGCCCCGGGCCGGGGCGTCCGGTGCCGGTCGGCCGGGTCGCCGGGTACACGGGTGCCGGGCCCTGCCGTGCCGTGCCGTGCCGACGGCATCACAGGCCGCGCCCCCACGCCGGGCCCGTGCAAGCGGCCCCGGTGTGGCGGCCGACCCGTGGGCCTAGCCCGCCCGGGGGGCGGCGAGGTCGGCGTCCACGGCGACGACACCGTCGACGCCCTGGCAGAGGCCCACGACCACCGGGACGAGACGCGGTTCCGGGACGTGACCCCGCAGGCTGACGGCCCCATCCCGGACCTCGACCGCGACGGTGCCCTCGTCCAGGCCGAGGATGCGCCCCAGGACGTGCTGCTCGACCTCGCTGCGGATCTCGGCGTCGGAGCGGACGAAGGTCTCGAGCAGGTCGCTGCGGCTGACGATGCCGGTGAGGAGCCCGTCGTCGCCGACCACTGGCAGCTGCTTGACGTGCCGCCTGCGGAGTTCCCGCGCGGCCCGGGGGATCGTCCAGTCGGCGCGGGCGGTGAAGACGGGGCTGCTCATGAGCGCGCCCGCGGTCCGGGCCCGGGCCTTGCCCCAGGCGCGCTCGTCGTTCCCCTCCCGCCCTTGCGGATCGGGCATCCCGGTCTCGTGCCGCAGCACGTCGGACGCGGACACGACGCCGAGGGGGGAGCCGTCGTCGTCGACGACCGGGGCCGCAGCGATGTCGTTCGCGTCCAGCAGGGCGGCGATCTCGTGGAACGGTGTGTCGAGGCGGAGGGTGACGACCTCCTCGGTCATCACGTCACCGACCGTGCGGCGGTGCAGCATGGCATCGGCCTCCTCCGTTGTGCGACGGGCGGCCGCGGTCGGACCGCCCGGGCGGACGACGCGCGGCGCGCCGGTCTCCGACTGCGCGTCCCGCGGCCGCCGCGGCCCTGCCGGCTCGTGCACGCCGTCTCCCCCACCCATGACAGCACCGCGCCGCTCCGGCGACCAGTGACGTTCGGCCTGGCGGGGAGGGCCGGGACCGCCGGCGCCGACGGACCGCGCTAGCGCCGGTAACGGGTGCAGTACGCCTGGCCGCTGATTCCGAAGTAGCGGCAGGTCTGCGCGACGTTGCCGGTGGCCTCTTCGACGTGCCGCATAAATAGGGTTGCGGGCATACCGCTCATCACCATCAGCATGGGCAACACCGCAAGTAGATCGGTCGCGCCCCTGGCGCCGAGCGGTTGGTTGGAGCGTGGATAAGTTGGGTGGATCAAGGTCATGCAGCACGACGACGCCTATCACTGGCCTCCGCAGCTGCTAGAGCTACTCGTCGAGACCATCCCTCGACTCAGGACAGCTGGTCATGGAACCGCGCCCCAGGTCTTGTGAGACCGGGGGCGCGGGAACTGTGCCGATGGGCCAGGCCGGAGGCGCAGTGGGAGTGTCATTGGACGGTCCCGGGCCCGGCGCTACGGATCCTGGTTCTCACAGGAAGAACATCAGGTCCACTTGCCCGTCCGGCCTGTTGGAGAAACAGACCTCCCCGGCGCCCTGCGGGGGGTCGACGTTCACGAAGTGGACGGCGTCGTCCGAATTCGGGAAGGTGAGCACGTGCCAGGTCTTCACACCGCTCCGGAGTGCGTTCTTCAGTGCTGGGGCGTCGGCTGTGGAGATGGTCATGGGCATCCTTTCAGAAAGAAGGCTGAGGACTTCGTCGCCGGATTCCACAGGGGCGACCAGGGGGCATCGCCGACAGTATCGTAATAAAACGGACAGTAATCGTCGAGCGGCGCGCGACGCCAAGCCCTGAATAGCCGACAGTGGGTTCGCTCGGGCCACGGGCGGCCCGGCCGCCGAGCGGGTATCCCCGTCCGCCCCATGGGCCGGTGCTGTCGGCGGCTAACGGCGGCTAACCTGCGAGGCCTCACATAGACGGCGCATACGAAGTCCGGACGGGTGTGCCGACCATCGACACCTACCGGCAGTTGCGCGGCGCCACCGGTCTTCCAGCCTCAGCACCGTGGCAGCGGCATTCGCGGACGGCCAGAGGCGAGTCGCGAATGGAGGTCCCCCTCGCGGGCGGCCGTCGCACCGAGCGTGACCCGTGCTTCCGCATTCCGCATTCCGCATGGGAGAGCGCTCGGTACCGTCGAAGTCCGTACCGGCCCGGAGCACTTCTTCAGCGAGGGTCCGAACGAGCTTGTCCTCACCGACGAGCCGGTAGCAGTCCATGGCATGGAGTCGAACTTCGCCGGGTCCACCACGAAGTGGCTATCGAGGTTGTCGGGGTGTGGCATCCCTTCGAGGAGGCGCCGACCGCGGTCGAGAGCAACCTCGACCTGTCGGCGGTCCCCGAGGCGGGCCCAAGCCTTGGCTTCTTGCGCCGCGAGCTGCACGGCCACGCCATGAGGGGGCGCAGCTCGGTCCCTGCCTGTGCTGCCACGATGACCCCGCGGTAGTCACCGGTCGTGAGCGAGAACCACGTGCGCATCTCACGCCCCCACGCCGCAACCTCGGCATGGTCAGCCTCCTTGACAAGGGAAAGGGGCGGCGCGGCGGGTGGACTCGGCTGCGTGCCGGTCGCCGGTGTCGTATTCGACGCAGCCGACGAGGAGTGCCAACCAGCCCGAGAGGGCGCGTACTTCACGATGCTGCGCGAGCGTGAGGTCTTCGAGTTGAGGTCAACCACTCGCTTCAGCCACTGCCGACGCTCGATAAGAAGCTGTTCGCTCGGCATATACCGGTATTCCGAGCAGAGGCGATCCGCCGTGATCCGCAGCGCATCGAGGGTCGCGTTGTCGACGTCGGACCTGTTGAGGCGGCTGACGATTTCGAGCGTTTCCATGCCGCTGGCGACAAGGATTTCCTTTTCACCGTCCCGGCGTGATGGTGCTGGAAAGAGAACATGCGTGACGGTGCCGAACGTGGCTGCAATGATTAGCCGGTAGAACTCCCCCGCTTCGAGCGGGGACCAGTCACGTGCCATCCGCTCAGCGGCGATACGTCGTGCCCACGCGGGCCTGTCGTCGCTCATGCGCCCTCCTCCGAGTGACTACCTGGAGGACAACGGATGACGGCCGCCGCCCGCAAGTGCCGTGCGCCCTCGGACGAGCTGTACCGCTGACCGAAGTGCTCGAGGAACTGGGCATCAGCATGGCTTCCTGGTACCGCTGGCGGAACCGTGGGCAGACCCCGAGGGCCCACCGGAAACCCAACGGCCGCATCTGCGTGAAGCGCAGCGTGCTGGACGCCTTCCACTCCGAGCTGGAGGAGGCGTAGTGGAGTGGAGCTACACCGTGCGGGTCTGGGCCATCCGCAAGCGTCCGTACCGAAAGCCGTACCAGCTCCGCTGGCAAGTGGGCACGCTGCCGCATGCGGAATCCTTCCTGTCCAATAGACTCGCGGAAAGTCGGCGGGCCCAGCTCATCACCGCGGCCCGCACTGGCGAGCCGTTCGACATAGGAAGCGGCTTGCCGAAGTCGATGCTTCGAGAGCAGCACGACGTGTCCTGGTACCACCACTCGCGGCAGTACATCGAGATGAAGTGGCAGCACGCTCTTGCGTCCACCCGGAAGACCCTCGCCGAAGCGATGCCGACCGTGACCGCAGCTCTGATCAAGGACACCAAGGGCATGGCTGACGCGCGAGAGGTACGCGCCGCGCTCTACAGCTGGGCTTTCAACGTGAACCGGTGGGAGGAGGAACACCCGCCCGACGTGAAGGCCATCCTGGCGTGGTTCGAACGGAAGTCGATGTCCACTTCGGCTCTCGCGGACAGGATGGTCGTACGGAAGGCATTGGACGCTCTGACGAAGAAGTTGGACGGCGAGACGGCCGCGGCCTCCACGATCCGCCGTAAGCGCGTGATCTTCCACAACGCTCTCGTCTACGCCGTGGACGCCAGCCTCCTCGCGGACAATCCGCTGCCGAACGTCCGGTGGAAGCTCCCCGAGCCCGTAGAGGATGAGATCGATCCGGAATGCGTGCCGGATCCGAGGCAGGTGGCTGAGCTGCTCTCCGCTGTCCGCGTTCAGGGAGCTCGGGGACGCCACTTGGTCGCATTCTTCGGGTGCATGTACTACGCGGCGGCCCGGCCGGCGGAAGTCATCGCCCTTCCTCAGAAGGACTGCGATCTCCCGCGGCGTGGCTGGGGGCCTGCTTAGGCTCCAGGAGACCCGCCCGCGGGCGGGAGCGGCCTGGACAGATGACGGAGAGGTCCACGACAGGCGGGGCCTGAAGCACCGGTCACGCAAGACCGTCCGACAAGTGCCGATACCGCCTGAGCTGGTGGCCATGCTGCGGTGGCACGTCTCGGCTTATGGCGCGGCTCCGGACGGACGCCTCTTCCGCACCCTGCGGGGCGGCCTCGTCCAGGTGAGTGGCTACGGAGAGGTCTGGGGAAGGGCCCGAGAGAAGGCGCTCTCCCGTGCTGAGCTGGCTTCGCCGCTGGCGAAACGTCCGTATGACCTGCGTCACGCCGCAGTGTCGACCTGGCTCAGCTCAGGGGTGGAGCCGCAGCTGGTCGCGACGCGCGCTGGCCACAGTGTGGCCGTCTTGTTCCGGGTCTATGCGAAGTTCCTGGGTAACAGCGACGATGCGGCGAACGGCAAGATCTCTGCGCTATTGAACCAGCGGGGAGGACGCCACGATCCCAGTGAGCACGCCCCACCAGAGAGCGGATAGGGCGGGGCTTACCAGAAGAGTGCCGACCTCCCTCGCGAGCTGAACGGCCCTGGCCCGGGTATCACGGGTCAGGGCCGTTCATTCATATCTGAGCGTCATACATCGAGAAGGTTGTCTGGCGAAGCGATAGCCGGTCTGGCGGTCGGCAGGCGGGATAGCTTGGGTTCCTGTTCCAAGAACAGAATGAGACTTGTAAAGGCCTCCGGCACCTCATTTGTTGCGACCTTCAAGGCTCTCCGCACATCAACGAGAAGGCCGCGAAGTTCGCGGTCTTCCACCTCGCCCGCAAGGCGAATGAGGTCATCTATATCTTCAACGTTCGGGTCACCCGCCTCCGCGGGGGGAAGGTGTGCTTGGCCGTGACCGATGCAATCAAGCATCTCAGTCAGGGGAGCGTCTGCCTGCAGCACTTCCTCGGATCTGTCTCGTCCCGACCACTCCAGCGATCTCGATAGCCTACGCGGCAACATCGCTAGCCAGCTCTTCACATGCCTGCGAACCGCGAGCATGTCTGGTGGTAGGAAGAGGCGGCCTTGCGCCAAGTCACGGACAACGGAGCCGCCGAACACCGTCGCGCCAACGCCGAGGGAGTCAATCCAGCTGTCGGTGAAGAGAAGCTCCGAGCTCACGCCTGCTACAACGCCGGCCACGAAGGCTTGAATCCAGGCTCGCAGCACCTCATGCCTTCTACGCACCTCTCGGTCCGGCGTCCCGTCGAAGAGGTCACGAGCCATGCGGTACCGCGCTCTGTCCTGTCCGGGCGGCCGCCGCGACTCCGCCAAGAGACCACGGACCTCGTTCGCAACAGCGACAGCGAAGACCTTTGCGCGTTCCTCTACCTGAGGATAAGCAACGTAGTCGAGGGCAGCCGTTCCTCGTTCGGTCTGTGCAGCAGCTGCAACCCATTGAAAGAGTCTCTCAAAAAAGGTCGCCCTGGCCGGACCCGAATAGTCCGGAAAACGAATCCCGCGAGTGATCTTTTCGCGCGTCCATGTACCGACACGGTTGGGAACTCCGTCAGCAGGCTCGAAGAACAGATCGGTACGCTGGAGAGCTTCGCAAATCTGGTCCGCAGCCTCACCAATCCTTTCCGTTACGATGCCACCTTCACGGTTCAATGCTCTAACTACGGCTTCACGACGCAGATATTTGAGCCATGACCGTTGGTCATGAATAATTTTTCCCGCGTGCAATACGCGATATACACGACCGACATCCCCCGGTCCAGCCATACCCCACCCCTAGAAATGCGATGGTTAAGGAATGTACCGATCCGGCCGTGCATCCACAAGGCGATGAAACGTTCACTCAATCGATTCGCGCAAGGAATCGATGAAGGTCGAACATATGGGGGAGGAGAACGCAGCAGACGCCATCCGGCCTCGCGCCGAGCGCACATCACTAGGGACGAGCGTCGACTGGGACGCCGTATAGATGAGCGGCGGCTCACCCACGCGGGCGGAACAGGCATGCAGAGGGGGCGAAGTGGTGCCGCCAACTTAGGGGGCCTGGCGGCGCTTCTCAGGGCCGCATGCGAAGTCCTGAGTAAGGGGCGACCGGCCTGGCGAAGCCACGGCTAGGCGGGGCTCCAACAGTCCTGCACTCCCCCGCTCTCAACTGGATCGTGCCCAGCCCGTTGCGGCAGATCAAGCCTAGGAAGCCCGTCCACGCCTCGTCCAGAACTACTGGTAGAGAGCGTGCAACAACGACGCAAGACGAGACAGACTGGCTCTTCCGCCCCCCGCGCACGAACGGCCCCCGGCCGCGTTTCCGCAGCCTAAGGGCCGTTCAGGCATGTGGCGGGTGCAGGGTTCGAACCTGCGTAGGCGTAAGCCGACAGATTTACAGTCTGCTCCCTTTGGCCGCTCGGGCAACCCGCCGGGGATGTGGCCGGGACCCGCTCTGTACGGCGGTGCTCCCTGGCAACGACGTAAACCATACCCGATGTCAGGGGGTGCTCCGCCACCGGGTTGATCGCCGCTGGATCATGGCCCGGGGTGGCTAGGCTGGCCGTGCGGGCCGGGGACGGTGCCGTACACATGACAGATCTACGTACGAGGAGCCAACTCAACATGGCCGACTCCAGTTTCGACGTCGTCTCGAAGGTCGAGCGGCAGGAGGTCGACAACGCCCTCAACCAGGCGAGCCGCGAGATCTCCCAGCGGTACGACTTCAAGAACGTCGGCGCATCGATCGAGTGGTCCGGCGAGAAGATCGAGATGCGGGCCAATTCCGAGGAGCGGGTGAAGGCGATCCTCGATGTCTTCCAGTCCAAGCTGGTCAAGCGCGGCATCTCCCTGAAGGCCCTGGACGCGGGCGAGCCGCAGGCCTCGGGCAAGGAGTACAAGATCCTCGCCTCGCTGCAGGAGGGGATCTCGCAGGAGAACGCGAAGAAGGTCGCCAAGATCATCCGCGACGAGGGCCCGAAGGGCGTCAAGGCGCAGGTGCAGGGCGACGAGCTGCGGGTGACCTCGAAGAGCCGTGACGACCTGCAGTCCGTCATCGCCCTCCTCAAGGGCAAGGACTTCGACTTCGCCCTGCAGTTCGTCAACTACCGGTGAGAGCCTGCCAGTAACGAGCAGTCGGCCCTGACGGCGGTTCGGCGTCGGGGCCGTACCGCCCATGGCGGCGGGTCGCGTCCAGGCGGCTCGGCGGCGCGCGACCGAGCGGGTCCGGGACGCGATCACCAGCCTGCGAACTCCCGGTCCGACGCGACGATCTCGCGGCCCAGCGGCATCAGCGAGATCGGGATGAGCTTGAGGTTCGCCCAGCCGAACGGGATCCCGATGATCGACAGGGACAGCGGAATGTTCGTGATCAGGTGCCCCGGTGCGAGCACCAGCCCGCGAAGATCGTCCAGATCACATTGCCGACGAGCGACGGCACCCCTGCGCCCGGCCGCTCGACCGTGGTGCGACCGAACGGCCACAGCACGTATCCGGCTATGCGCAGCGAAGCAATGCCGGACGGGATCGTTGCCCGACGAGCAGATTCGAGCAACAGGGAACGCGATCAGGTTCCGGCTGTCTCTATAGAGGGCTCCCCCGGCGTTCGGCCCCACGAGATTCGCAGGGAAGCGGCCTAGCCAGTAGTGCAACCGCATCTGGGGTGAGGATCAACGATGGTCATCAACCTTGATCGTCATCCCAGATGCGGTTGCAGTGTTAAAGAGATCGTTCACCCGTTACCACCGCCGTCCAGAGTTCGCCCGCAGGGTGGAGGCATGTGGATGCGCCTGTTGACGGCAAGGCCGTCCGGATCGAGTAGGCGTGGGTAGGCCGCGTCGTCAGCCGACGCATGAGGGCACGAAGGCCGGGTCGGCCGGGCCCTTGCGCTCGAGCGCGTTCAGGACCCACTGGTGGACGACCGGGTCGTTGGGCGTCTGGTCGTGCTCGATGGTGTTGAGCGGGCAGCGGTCCTGGAGAGTGATGTTGGTGACCTCTCGGTCCGAGCCGTTCAGGAACGCGCTGGTGTAGGGCGTGACGATCTCGTCGTATCTGGTGGTGACGACGGTGTAGTACGGACCGGCCGGCGTCTCGTCCTTCGCGTTCAGGTCGGTCAGGAACTCCGACCCCGCCTGTTGCTCGTCGCAGGCCGGACAGGCGCTGTTTTCGCCGTTTTCGCTGTTTTCGAGCTCGGGCAGCGGTGCGATCACGCCCTCCGTGCCGTGGTTGGACGGAACGATCCCCACCAGGTCGTCGACCTGGGTCGCGCCGCCGAGGTACTTGATGTAGTAACGGGGCATCATTCCGCCCTGGCTGTGTCCGACCAGGTCGACCTTCTTGGCGCCCGTTGCCCCCATGACCGCGCCGACGAACGACTTGAGTTCCTTCGCCGACTGGGCAATAGGCCCCATGGCGTTGCCGCCGTAGTTCAGCGCGAAGACGCAGTACCCCTCGCTTTTCAGCTTGGGGCTGAGCGTAGGCCAGTTCTTGGCCATGGTCTCGAACGTCCCGTGGACCAGCACGACCGGCTCGGGATGCTCGGCGGTGGGCTCGCAGGACCAATCGTTGGCACCGGGCGGAGGGATATCGGTGGTGTCGGCAGTGGCCAGCGAGGCGGGGGACAAGACGACAGTGGTGATCGCGAGAGCGGCGGCGGTAAGAATCGCGGGGAGACGCGGAGGCATGCTCTTCCTCTTGGGACGGGGGAGGGGGACGGCAGGGTGGGGACGGGACGGTGAACCCCGTCGTGACGGTGGCTGGCCTGCCGGGAGCGGCATGCCTTGCGGGTGACCTCGGAAACCCGAACACTGTTCGGTATTGCCGATTGGTCAGCGATTTTGCGTGGCTGTTACCGGCGTGTCAACCCTTGGTGTCACACCTTGCGAGCCCTGCCTCCGTCCTGTCCGGCTGATCAGTCCGAGCCGGGGGCAGGCCCGCAGGCGCCTGCACGTAGCGCTCGTGCGGCTGTGAAGCCGCTCAAGCAGAGCCGAGTGCGTGTCAGCGTCGCCCGGCTTCGTCGTTCGACGAAGATCAGCAGTCGATGAAGATGAACGGTGAGCCTCTGGCTCGGAGGCCAGTCTCGACAGTGACTGCATACCGCGCGGCGGCCGAAGTCCGCCGGCATGCTGGCGGCGCGGAACAGCCCCCGTCGGTGGTGACTGTCTTGGACCGCCTTCCATGACGGAAGCTGCCGCATCTGGGTCGAGTGGACGATCAACAACGTGAACGATCAAGAACAGTAGCGGCGAGAAGTCCAACTACACCTGGGACTGGGAAGCGGTGAACGCCGGCGGCACCCGCGTCGCCAACAGCACCGAGCTGGTGACCGACGTGCAGCCCGGCCAGACAACCACCGGCGAGATGCCAACCACGATCAAGAGCGCGGATGGCATCAAACTCAACATCACCAAGTTCGACCGCAGCGCCGGGTTCTAGTCGAGGGGCACAGCCATCGGCATCCTCGACGACAAGCCGGCACGGCAGCTCGAAGCCCGCGCGGACACCCTCGCGGAGAAACGGTGCCGACCCCGAACATGGTCAACAAGCACCGGCAACTGACCATGTGGCCGAAGATCACCGAAGACGAGAACGGTCACCAGGCGTGGCCAGGTGACAGGGGCGCACGCGGAGCTGTTCGAGGTGGGCAAGCACAAGGGCTGGACGGCAACCCTTGACTAGGTTCTGGCCGTTCGATGACAGTCCCGGGCGGTTGCGACTCGCTACGACAAGCGCGGGCATGTCGTCCTCGGCACCGACACCCCCGCAGCGGTCGTCATCTGGCTCCGCTCATGATCGACCGGACAGAACGTGGGGCCCAGGACGCGATCACCAGCCTGCGAACTCCTGATCTGTCGAGACGATTTCGCGGCCCAGCGGCATGAGCGAGATCGGGATGAGCTTGAGGTTCGCCCAGCCGAACGGGATCCCGATGATCGACAGGAACAGAGGGATGCTCGTGATCAGGTGCCCCAGTGCGAGCCACCAGCCCGCGAAGATCACCCAGATCACATTACCGACGAGCGACGGCACCCCGGCGCCCGGCCGGTCGACGGTTGTGCGGCCGAACGGCCACAGCACGTACCCGGCTATACGCAAGGAAGCAATGCCGAATGGAATGGTAATGATCAAGACGAAACAGATGAGGGCCGCGATGGCATAGGCGATAGCCATCCATATGCCGCAGAAGACCAACCACAGCACGTTCAGAACAAGACTGATCACCTTCATAGGCCCAAGCCTCCCACGCCGCCATGTCGGTCGCTTCCTGAGACGCCCTGTGGTCATCTCCGGTTGCCCCGGTCTCACCCCCGGTCGCGGGGGTGGCCTCACCCCCGGTAGCCGGCCATCTGCTCGAGGCGGGCGATGCGTTCCGGCATGGGCGGGTGAGTCGAGAAGAGCCTGGCCATGCCCATGCCCGGGCGGAACGGGTTGGCGATCATCAAGTGACTGGCGGTCTCCAGGCGGGGCTCGGGCGGCAGCGGGAGCTGTTTCGTGCCCGCGTCGAGCTTGCGGAGGGCACTGGCGAGGGCCAGCGGATCGCCCGTGAGCTGAGCACCTGAGGCGTCGGCCTCGTACTCGCGGGAGCGACTGACCGCGAGCTGGATGACGGACGCGGCGAGCGGGCCGAGGATCATGACCAGGAGCAGGCCGAGGATGCCCGGGCCCTCGTCGTCGTCCGAGCGGCCTATGGGGATCAGCCAGGCGAAGTTCACCAGGAACATCACCACGGAGGCGAGCGCCCCGGCGACCGACGAGATGAGGATGTCCCGGTTGTAGACATGACTGAGCTCGTGGCCGATCACGCCGCGCAGCTCGCGCTCGCTGAGTATGCGCAGGATGCCGTCGGTACAGCAGACGGCGGCGTTGCGCGGGTTGCGGCCGGTGGCGAAGGCGTTGGGGGCCTGGGTCGGCGAGATGTAGAGCCGGGGCATGGGCTGGCGGGCCGCGGTCGAGAGCTCGCGGACCATGCGGTAGAGGCCCGGGGCCTCGAACTCGCTCACCGGGCGGGCCCGCATGGCGCGCAGGGCCAGCTTGTCGCTGTTCCAGTAGGCGTACGCGTTGGTGGCCAGCGCCACGAAGACGGCGATGATCAGGCCCGTACGGCCGAAGAGGCTGCCGATGACGATGATGAGCGCGGACAGTCCTCCGAGGAGTACAGCGGTCTTCAGCCCGTTGTGCCGGCGGTGCACGGTACGCCCTCCAAGTGATGCGGCAGGGGAACCCTCTTGCTCGGTGTCTCCACCCTCCAGTGGACCTTCCTGCACTGGTCAACGCCAGGCGAGGGCCGCGGGTTCCCTGCCGGCCGCTGGGCCGCGACGGGGCCGTACGGGTGACGCGGTCCGCCGGTCTCGGCGCAGCGTCGCCCGTCTCAGAGAAGCGTCGCCGAGGCGAAGCGCAGGACGAGCTGGGGGGCGCCGGAGAGAGCGATGCCGAGAACGGCCGCCAGGCCGATGGCTGCGGTGAGCGGAGCGGGGACCCGGAGCTTCGCGGGCGCGGCGGCACCCGCCTCCGGGGCCCGGAAGAGGACGGCAGTCCACACGAGGTAGTAGTAGAGCGCGATCACGACGTTCACGGCCATGACGACGGCGAGCCAGCCGAGGCCCGCGTCCACGGCGGCGGAGAAGACCGTGACCTTGGCGAAGAGGCCGATGACGCCCGGCGGCAGGCCCGCGAGGTTGAGCAGGAAGAAGCCCATCGCGAGGGCGGCGAGGGGGCGGGAGGCGTAGAGGCCGCGGTAGTCGGAGATCCGGTTGACCGGGCTCGTGCGGCCGACCAGTGCGGCTACGCCGAAGGCGCCGAGGTTCATGGCGGCGTACATGAGGGCGTACGCGACGGTGGAGCCGATGGCGCGGGACGGGTCGTCCACGTAGCCCGCGGCCGCGATCGGGACCAGCAGATAGCCGGCCTGGGAGACGGACGACCAGGCGAGGAGCCGCACGGCGCTGTGGGCGCGGTCCGGACGCTGGCGGAGGGCGGCCACATTGCCCGCGGTCATGGTGAGGGCGGCCAGTACGGCGACGACCGGGCCCCACACGTCCGCGTACGACGGGAACGCGAGGACCGTGACCAGGATGATGCCCGTGAAGCCGACGGCCTTGCCGATGACCGACAGGTACGCGGCGACGGGCAGTGGCGCGCCGACGTAGGTGTCGGGCACCCAGAAGTGGAAGGGGACGGCCGCAGTCTTGAAGGCGAAGCCGACCAGGGTGATGGCCACGCCCGCGGTGACCAGGGTGTCGAACTGAGCGGGGACGTCGTTCAGGCGGCTCGCGACCTCGGAGAGGTGCAGGCTGCCGGTGGCGGCGTAGACGAAGCTGACGCCGAGCAGGCTGACCGCCGTGGCGGCCACCGACGACAGGAAGAACTTGAGGGCGGCCTCGGAGGAGAGCCGGTCGCCGCGGCGCAGGCCGACGAGCGCGAAGGACGGCAGGGATGCGACCTCGAGGGCGACGATGAGGGTCGCGAGGTCGCGGGAGGCGGGCAGCAGGGCCGCGCCGGCGGCGGAGGACAGCAGCAGGAACCAGAACTCGCCTGCGGGGAGCTTCGTTTCGGCCACGGCGCTGACGGACAGCAGGGCCGTGAGAAGGGCTCCTGCGAGCACCAGGAACTGTATGACCAGGGTGAAGTGGTCGGCCGTGTAGCTGCAGACGTCGGCGTCGGAGGTCAGGCAGAAAGTGCTGCGGTCGCCGTCGAGGAGGGGCAGGAGGGAGAGCGCGGCCAGGGCGAGTCCCGCGATCGAGATCCAGCCGAGTACGGGCTTGCGGCGGTCCGGGACGAAGAGGTCGGCGACGAGGACGACCATGCCCACGACGGCGGCGATGGTGGGCGGGGCGATCGCGAGCCAGTCGACGGACTGGACCAGGCCTGCGGCGGTCGCAGTCATCAGTTGCCTCCTGCGAGGAGCTGCTGCACGGCCGGGTCGGTGAGGCCGATGAGGGCCGCGGGCCAGAGTCCGGCGAGGACGGTGAGGGCGACGAGCGGGGTCCAGGCGGCGAACTCGTCGCTTCGTACGTCGGCGAGGGCCGGTGCCGGGGTTCCGGCGGCGGGCGCGGGCTCCGGCTTCGCTTCCGGCTCGGCCTTCGCTTCCGGCTCGGGCTTCGCTCCGGGCTCCGGCTCGAGGCGTTCGCCCATGCAGACACGGCGTACGACCACCAGCAGGTACGCGGCGGTGAGCAGGGTGCCGAGGCCCGCGAACGCCATGAAGGTCAGGTACGCGGGCCGGCTGAGCCCGTCGGCGGGCCGGAACGCACCGAACATCGCCAGCATCTCGCCCCAGAATCCGGCGAGTCCGGGGAGCCCGAGGGAGGCGACGGCGGCGAAGGCGAGCAGGGCGCCGAGGCGCGGTGCCTTGCCGTAGAGCGCCGCGCCGGTCGCGCCGGAGAGCCGGTCCAGGTCGGTGGAGCCGTAGCGCTCCTTGAGCGCGCCGACGAGGAAGAAGAGGAGGCCGGTGATGAGGCCGTGGGCGATGTTGGCGAAGAGGGCGCCGTTGAGGCCGGTCGGCGTCAGGGTGGCGATGCCGAGGAGCACGAAGCCCATGTGGCCGACGGAGGAGTACGCGATCAGCCGCTTGAGGTCGCCCTTCGCGCCGGTGCGCGCCAGGGCGAGGCAGGCCAGCGACCCGTAGATGATGCCGACGACGGCGAAGGCCGCGAGGTAGGGGGCGAAGGTGCGGGCGCCCTCGGGGGCGATGGGGAGCACGATCCGTACGAAGCCGTACGTGCCCATCTTCAGCAGGACGCCGGCGAGGAGGACGGAGCCGACGGTGGGGGCGGCGGTGTGGGCGTCCGGGAGCCAGCTGTGCAGGGGCCACATCGGGGTCTTGACGGCGAGTCCGATGCCGATGGCGAGAACCGCGATCAACTGCGCGGTGTGACTGAGCGATGACCCGTTGTCAGTGGCGAGTGCCACCATGTCGAATGTGCCGCTCTTGAGACCGACGAGGAGGAGGCCGAGCAGCATGACGACCGAGCCGAGCAGCGTGAAGAGGATGAACTTCCAGGCCGAGCTCTCGCGGCCCTCGCCGCCCCAGCGGGCGATGAGGAAGTACATCGGGATGAGCACCATCTCGAAGGCCAGGAAGAACAGCAGCAGATCGAGGACGGCGAAGGTGGCGAGGGTGCCCGACTCGAGGACGAGCAGCAGCGCGACGAACGCCTTGGCCGAGCCGCCACCGGAAGGTGCAGCGCGAAGCGCTTCATCAGAAGGGTGGTGGTGGGCGACGGGCGGGCGGAAGTAGGTGTAGAGCGCGCAGAGGAAGGTCAGCAGCGCGGTCATCACGAGGAGGGGGAGCGAGATGCCGTCGATGCCGAGGTGGATCCGTACGTCGAGGGCTGGGATCCAGCTGATGTCGGTCGTGGCCTGCATCTTCGACGGGTGGTCGTGGTCGAAGCCGATGGCCAGGGCGATGGAGAGGGCGAGGACGACGCCGGTGACCGTCACGCCGTGGCGCAGCACGGCCTGTTGGGGGCTCTTGCCCTTCAGCCCGGGCGGGGCCGGGAGCAGGGCCGCGGCGGAGCCGATCAGGGGGAGGACGACGACGGCCGCGAGGAGGTACTGCATAGCGGTGTCATTGATCAGGC
Organism: Streptomyces sp. 8N616; assembly: GCF_052246385.1. NCBI lineage: Bacteria > Bacillati > Actinomycetota > Actinomycetes > Kitasatosporales > Streptomycetaceae > Streptomyces > Streptomyces sp. 8N616. The sequence continues at coordinate 15,582 of NZ_JBQQBY010000063.1, forward strand.
CACTCACGGCTCACGCTCCGGCGGCGACGAGGACGGCGGCGATAGCCAGGACGACGGAGCCGGCGAGCAGGGCGCTGAGATAGGTCTGCACATTGCCGGTCTGGGCACGGCGGACGGCCGCGCCGAGCAGGCGCGGGGCGGTGCCCGCGCCGCGTACATAGGTCTCGACGACCTCACGGTCGAGGAACCGGACCAGTTCGGCCGCGGCGCGCACGGGGCGTACGAACAGCGCCGCGTAGACGGCGTCGAGGTGGAAGCCGTGTGCGGCCGGCCGGTGAAGGGGGCCGAGGAGGAGGCGGCCGGGGTCGGCGGGGTCCTCCGCGGACCCGATGTCCCCGTACACCTCTTCGTGGGTGTCGATGGCCTCGATCTCGGTGAGGGCGGGCTCGGTGTGCGGGTGAGCCGCGACGGCGCCGACCGGGACCCTGCGGGCGAGGGCCGCGGTGTGCCGCCAGGCCGCGTACGTGACGAGGGCGCCGACGAGGGCGAGGCCGGTGCCGAGGACGGAGGTGGTGAGGGTCGGGTCGAGCGAGCGGTCGTCGAACCAGCCGGGGAGGACACCGACGGTGATGCCGAAGGCGGCGGTGGGGACGAAGAGCACCCACAGCACGGCGTTCATGACGAGCGGCTGCCTGCCGAGGTCGGGGGCGGGAGCGCCCTGGCCGCGGAACGCGAGGAGCCAGAGGCGAGCGGCGTAGCCCGCGGTGAGGAGGGCGGTGATCAGACCGGAGACCAGGACGATCCAGCCCGCGGCGCCGGGGATCCGGTCGGCGTGGCCGGTCGCGGCGTGCTCGGCGGCGCCCAGGACGGCTTCCTTGGAGAAGAAGCCGGCGAAGGGCGGGATGGCGGCGAGCGCGAGGAGAGCGACGGTCATCGTCCAGTACGCGTCGGGGACGCGCTTGGCCAGGCCGCTCATCCGGCTCATGGCGGCCAGGGAGTTCGTACCGGCGGCGGCGATGATCACGCCGGCGCCGAGGAAGAGGAGGGCCTTGAAGGCACCGTGGGAGAGGAGGTGGAAGACGGCGGCGCCGCGGTCGCCGACCGCGAGGGCGCCGGTCATGTAGCCGAGCTGACCGACCGTCGAATAGGCCAGGACGCGCTTGATGTCGTCCTGGGCGAGAGCGGCGAGGGCGGAGCCGGTCATGGTGACGGCGGCCATCACGGCGAGTACGACCAGCGCGGCGGCGGAGGCGGCGAAGACGGGCAGCAGCCGGGCGATGAAGTAGACGCCCGCGGCGACCATCGTGGCGGCGTGGATCAGCGCGGAGACGGGGGTGGGGCCGGCCATCGCGTCGGGCAGCCAGGTGTGCAGCGGAAACTGTGCGGACTTGCCCGCCACGCCCGCGAGGAGCAGCAGCGCGATGAGGGTCGGGTGGTCGAGCCCGTCGCCGGAGACGGTGGCGGTGAGGATGCCGTTGATCCGGAAGGTGCCGGCGTCGGCGGCGAGCGCGAACAGGCCGAACAGGAAGGGGACATCGCCGAGCTTGGTGACCAGGAAGGCCTTGATCGAGGCGGAGCGGGCCGCCTCGGTCTCCCAGTAGTGGCCGACCAGGAAGTACGAGCAGATGCCCATGATCTCCCAGCCGACCAGCAGCACCATGAGGTCGCCGGAGTAGACGACGAGCAGCATGGCGGAGGTGAAGAGTGAGACGAGCGCGGCGTACGAGGGGTAGCGGGGGTCGTTGCGCAGATAGCCGGTCGAGTAGATCTGCACGCATGAGGCGACGACCCCGACGAGGACCGCCACGAGAGCGGCGAAGCCGTCGAGGTGGAGCGCGAGGTCGATCGGGACCGAGCCGGTGGGCGTGAGCCGGGTTGCGGCGTCGATCGCGTCCCCGCCGCCCTGCCGTACGGCCACGACCACCGCGAGCGCGGCGGCGGTCAGGGTCGGCAGGATCGCCAGGGGCCGTACGAAGCCGGGGGCGCGGCGGCCGGTGAGGAGACCCGCCGCTGCTCCGAGGAAGGGCAGCAGCGGGACGAGGACGGCGAGGGTCGTGATCGTCACGCGGCGGCCTCCGCCTGCTCTGCCGGGGTCTGCTGGGTGGCTGCCTGCCCATCGGGATCATCGGGATCATCGGGACCCGCCGTCTCGGCGAGGTCGCGCAGCCGGTCGACGTCCGAGCTGCCGCGGTTGCGGTAGACGAGCAGCACGATCGCCAGGCCGATGCCGATTTCGGCGGCGGCGATGGCGATGGTGAAGAGGGTGAGCGCCTGGCCCGCGTGCAGGGTGTCGCGGAGCCAGACGTCGAAGGCGACGAGGTTGAGGTTGACGGCGTTGAGCATCAGCTCGACGGACATCAGGACCAGGATCGCGTTGCGCCGCGCGAGCACGCCGTAGAGACCGGTGCAGAAGAGGAGGACGGCGAGTACGGCGGGGTAGGCGAGGTGCATCTCAGCGCTGCTCCTTTGCCTCGGCGGCGCCGTTCGTTCGGGTCTTGCGGGACAGGACGATCGCGCCGACGAGCGCGGCGAGCAGCAGCACGGAGAGCGCCTCGAACGGCAGGACCCAGTGCCGGAAGAGGATCTCTCCGGAGACCCGGGTGGACCCCTGAGCGGGTCCGTCGAGGTCGATCCAGGTCGCCCGGAAGGCGTCCACGACGACCCAGACGAGGGCGGCCGCGGCGCCGGTGGCCACGGCCAGGGCGGCCCAGCGGTTGCCCGAATCCGCGTCCGGGGAGCGGCCGATGGGCGCCTTGGTGAGCATCAGCCCGAAGAGGAGGAGGACCACGACGGACCCGACGTAGATCAGCACCTGCACCCAGGCGATGAACTCGGCCGTGAGGAGGAGGTATTCGACGGCGAGCCCGCCGAGCGTCACGACCAGCCACAGCGCGGCGTGCACCAGCTGCCTGGTGGTGACGGTGATCAGGGCCGCCCCGAGGGTGACGAGAGCGACGAGGAGGAACGCGATCTCGACGCCGGTGGGGGACAGGAAGCCGTGCGCCTGTGCGGCGAGCGGGGCAGCGGGGCTCACCTCGCCCCCTTCCCCTGGCCGGGCTCCGCCGGGCCGGAACCGTCGGCCGTCGACTCGGCCGCCGCGAGGCGATCCGCGGTCTTACGCGCCGCGCCGAGCTCCTTCGGCTCCTCGGCCGCCGGGTCGAGCGCGGGCGGTGCGGGCACCGTCCACATCCACTCGCGGAGCTTGTCCCGCTCGTGGGTGAGGTCGCGGATGTCCTCCTCCGCGTACTCGAACTCCGGGGACCAGAACAGCGCGTCGAAGGGGCACACCTCGATGCAGATACCGCAGTACATGCAGAGCGAGAAGTCGATGGCGAAGCGGTCCAGGACGTTACGGCTGCGCTCGCGCCCGCCGGGGGCGGCGGGCGGCACCGTCTCCTTGTGGGAGTCGATGTAGATGCACCAGTCCGGGCACTCGCGGGCGCACAGCATGCAGACCGTGCAGTTCTCCTCGAACAGCCCGATCACGCCGCGGCTGCGGGGCGGGAGCTGCGGCTGCACGTCCGGGTACTGCGCGGTGTGCGCCTTCCGCGTCATCGTGCGCAGGGTGACGGCAAGGCCCTTGGCGAGACCGCTGCCGGGAATGGGCGCCATTACTGGATCACCACCTTGACGATGCCGGTGAGCGCGATCTGGGCGAGCGCGAGCGGGATGAGGGCGGTCCACGCGAGCTTCTGCAGCTGGTCCTCGCGCAGCCGCGGATAGCTGACCCGCAGCCAGATGACGCCGAAGGCGAGGATCGCGGTCTTCAGCAGCGTCCACAGCCAGCCGAGGCCGTCGGCCCCGAAGGGACCGTGCCAGCCGCCGAGGAAGAGGACGGTCGTCAGACCGCAGAGGACGATGATGCCCGCGTACTCCGCGAGCAGGAAGAGCGCGAAGCGAAGGCCGGTGTATTCGGTGTAGGCACCGAAGATGATCTCCGAGTCGGCGACCGGCATGTCGAACGGCGGCCGCTGGAGCTCGGCGAGGCCCGCGGTGAAGAAGACGAGACCGCCGACGATCTGCCAGGGCACCCACCACCACTGGAAGCCGTCGAGGATGCCAGGCAGCGAGACCGTACCGGCGGCCATCGCGACGGAGCCGGCGGTCAGCAGCATCGGCAGCTCGTACGCGAGCAGCTGTGCGGCGGTGCGCAGGCCGCCGAGCAGGGAGAACTTGTTCGCCGAAGCCCAGCCCGCCATCAGCGAGCCGAGCACGCCGACGCCCATCACGGCGAGTACGAAGAAGATGCCCGCGTCGACGACCTGGCCGACGGCGCCCTCGCCGGGGCCGATCGGGATGGCGACGATGACGAGGAGGTAGGGGAGGAGCGCGACGGCGGGCGCGAGCTGGAAGATGCGGCGGTCCGCGCCCGCGGGTACGACGTCCTCCTTCTGCGCGAACTTCACGCCATCCGCGACGAGTTGGGCCCAGCCGTGGAACCCGCCAGCGTACATGGGGCCGAGCCTGCCCTGCATGTGCGCCATCACCTTGTGCTCGGTCTGCCCCACGACCAGGGGCAGGAGCAGGAACGCGACGAGGACGGCGAGCAGTCGCCAAGCGACATCGAGGACGTCGTTCATGCGGTCTCGCCTCCTTCGTCGGATTGGGGGGTGGTGTCGGCTTGGCGGGGCTCGGGTTCGGTTCGGGATGGGGGCTCGGGTCCGGACTCGGGCTCGGATTCGGTCGCGGCGGTGTCGGCGTCGGGTTCCGGCGGTGCGGTCCCGTCGAACGCGGGGCGGGCGTGGTGCCAGGGGGCATCCGACGAGCGGCGGGGGGCGGCGGGGCCCTCCTCGGGAGCGGCCTCGCCCGCTGCTTCGGCAGCGGCGCTCCGGCTCGCCGAACCCTCCTCCGCCGTACGGGACTTGGGCGGGGACGGCGGCGAGGGCGGGGGCGCCGCGGACTCGCTGGTCGTCGGCTCCGCGGGCCGCTGGCTCGCCGAGCCCTCGCTCGCGCTGCGTGCGCGGCGCGCCGGGCGCTCGGGCCTCGCAGGCGCAGGGCCCCCTGCCGCGCTTTCGGCGGCCGCGGAACCGGCGGTGCCGGTGGTGGCCCGCTGGCTCGCGGAGCCCGCGTCGGCGGTGCGGGTGCGACGCGGCGGCCGTTCCCCCGCGGCCGCGCGGGCGCCGCGCGCCGGGCGGGCAGGGGCCGGGGGCAGCTGGCCCTTGAGCGGGCCCCACTCGTTGGGGTCGGGCACGCCCGGCGGCAGCATCTGCCGCCGCTTGGGCCCGCCGTGCTCGGACTCCCCCGGCTCCTTCGCCCCCGGCCACGCCTTCGCGACCCGCGCCGCCAGGACGAAGTCCTTGCGCAGCGGGTGCCCTTCGAAGCCCTCGGGGAGCAGCAGCGGTACGAGGTGGGGGTGACCGGTGAAGTCGATGCCGAACATCTCGTGGGTCTCGCGCTCGTGCCAGGCCGCACCGGCGTAGACGCCGGTCGCGGTGGGGAGCGCGGGCGCGTCGTGCGGCACGGTCGTACGGACCAGCAGGCGGCGCGGTGCGGTTCCGCCGACGGCGGCGGTCGTCGCGCCCGGCTCGCCGCCCGGTGCCGCAGCGTCGGCGCCGTGGCCGGGGCTCGGGAGGGCGACGACGTGGGCCGATACGCGGAAGCCTTCGCCGGGCTCGTCGACGGCGCTCAGCCAGTCGAAGTACGTGCAACCGAGGGTGTCCCGCGCGGTCTCCAGCGCGGAGACCCAGGCCGCGGGCGGCACGTCGACCGTCAGCAGGTCGTACGCCTCCTCGGCCCTCGCGCCCTCCCCGAAGAGCTCTTCGGCCCCACCGGGCAGCCAGCCCGCGGGCGGCTCCGCCGCAGCGGGGATCTCGGGGGCGGAAGCCGCCGACTCGGCGGGACCGTCGGTGCCGGACCCGGCGCCTCCGGCTGCCGCCGGGGAGGCGGACCGGGACTGCGCGTCCGGGGAGGCATCCACTGGCCCGGCAGGCAGATCGGCCCCCGCACGGCCACCAGCAGCAGACCCCGAACCACGCCGCTCGGCAGCGTCCGCCCCCGCGGCGGCGGAGGACGACACCACCGAATCCGACCCCTCGGACCCCTCATCGGCAGAGGCCTCTGCGCCCGAGGGCCGGCGCGCAGACTGCGAGTCGGCCGCCTCCGGGCGCTCACCGGCCCGGTCCGCCGCCGTGGACCGGGCCTCCGCGTTCGGGGAGGAGGTCTCCGCGGCCGCCGGCTCGACGGGCTGGGTGCGCTCGTTCGGGTCTCTGGGCTCGGTGGGCTCGTTCACCGGCCGCCCCCCTCCGGAGTCCGGCCGACCTCGTCAGAGGGCGATCCCTCGGCAGCCGCATCGGTCTTGGTGGGCGCCGCGCCATCAGCATTCGAGGGGGTTTCCCCCGCCACGGTCCCCGCCACGGTCCCCGCGCCGCCCGCGCCCCCGCCCGGCGCCTGAGGGCCGGGGACCAGGCCGCTGCGGAGTGCCGCCGTCGAGGGGCGGCCGACCGCGCCGTTCGCCGTCCCCGCGCCGCCCGCGTCCCCGTATCGCTCCGCCAGCGACTCCCGCGCGATCTTCTCCTGGAGCTTGAGGATGCCCTGCAGCAGGGCTTCCGGTCGCGGCGGGCAGCCGGGCACGTAGACGTCGACGGGGATGATCTGGTCGACGCCCTTGGTGACGGAGTACGAGTCCCAGTACGGCCCGCCGCAGTTGGAGCAGGCGCCGAAGGAGATCACGTACTTCGGCTCCGGCATCTGCTCGTACAGCCGCTTCACGGCCGGAGCCATCTTGTCCGTGACCGTGCCGGAGACGATCATCAGGTCCGCCTGGCGCGGCCCCGGCGCGAAGGGGATCACGCCGAGCCTGATGAAGTCGTGCCGCGCCATCGAGGCGGCGATGAATTCGATCGCGCAGCAGGCGAGCCCGAAGTTGAAGACCCACAGGCTGTAGCGGCGGCCCCAGTTCAGGACCACCTTCATGGGTTCCGGGGCCAGCCGGGACAGCGGGCCCAGGCGACGACCCGCGACGGAGTCGCCGGAGGGCACGGTCGGGAGCAGTTCCGCAGCAGGTGTCACGTCCATGCCAGCACACCCTTCTTCCAGGCGTAGAGCAGACCCACGGCGAGGAAGCCGAGGAAGATGAACATCTCCACCAGGGTTGTCCCGCCATAGCCGGGTGCGGCGAAGACCGTCGCCCACGGGAAGAGGAAGATCGAGTCCACCGCGAAGATCACGTACAGGAACGCGTAAACGTAGTAGCGGACCTGGGTGTGCGCCCAGCCCTCGCCGACCGGGTCGACGCCGCACTCGTACGTCAGCAGCTTCTCCTGCGTCGGCACCACCGGCCGCAGCAGCCGCCCGGCCCCGAAGGCCACGGCCACGAACAGCACCCCGACCACGGCGAGCAGGCCGACCACCGAATAACTCTCGAAGTAGTCCGCCGCGTAGCCGGCGACGTGGTCCGGCGCCCTGTGGTCCGCCGCCAGACGGACCGATGCTGCCGTACGCACGGTCGGCTCGAGAACGTCCGCCACGTCCGCAACGTCCGCCACGTCCGCCCCTCGCTCCCTGACTGCCTGGTTCTGCCGTGTTCCGCCGTGTTCGACGATCTGTTCCGACGATCTGTACGGACGGGAAGTCTAGGCCCTGCGACAGGCGGCGTGACCAGCCGTCTCACGTCTCCTGCCGGGACCGGGGTGACCGGGGTGGGGTTATCCCCACCTCATCCCACCTAACCACCCCATGGCGGCCGGTGACGCCCGCCCGGCAGGCTGGCTCGTATGACCGAGAGCGCCCCCTCCTCCCCCGGCTCCGCCACGGTCGCAGCCGACGTTCCCGACCCGCTGCACAGCGCCCCGCTGCACGGCACCCCGCCGGACAACGACCGGCTGCCGCCAGTGGGCCTGGCCTTCAACGCGCAGACCTGGCGGGAGATCGCGCACCTCCTCACCAACCTGCCGATCGTGATCCTCGGTTTCGTCTACGTCTCGACCTGGCTGTACGCGGGCGCGATGCTCTCGGTGACCGTGATCGGCCTGCCGGTGCTCGCCGCGGGCCTGCTCGGGACACGGCTGCTGGGCAGGTGGGAGCGGGCCCGGGCGCGCGCCCTGCTGCGCGTACGGATCGACGAGCCGAGCCCGATCAGGCACCGCACGCGCGGCGGCTTCTTCCCCTGGCTGTGGACGAGCCTGAAGGACCCGGTCGGCTGGCGGGCGGTGCTGTACTCCTTCATGCGGCTGCCCTGGGGCGTCCTCACCTTCTCCGTCACCCTCACCTCCCTCTTCGTGCTGTGGCCCGTGCTGCCGTGGATCGCGCGGGGGCTGACCAACGCCGACCGCGCGATGGTCCGCGGTCTGCTCTCGCCGTCCGACGAGCTGGAGCGGCGGATCGCCGAGCTGGAGTCGGGCCGCGGGACGGTGGTCGACACCGCGGCCGCCGACCTGCGCCGCATCGAACGCGACCTCCACGACGGCGCCCAGGCCCGCCTCGTCGCCCTCGCCATGGACCTCGGCCTCGCCAAGGAAAAACTCCAGGAAGACC
>NZ_JBQQBY010000064.1:0-19789 GCF_052246385.1 Streptomyces sp. 8N616
CCGCTCAGGTGTACGGCGCCGCGGCCCTGGTGCTCTGCCCGTCAGTCGCTCAGGCGCTCGCCGGAGGACGTGGAGAAGACGTGGGTCTCGCCGGGGCGCGGCACGACGTGCAGCGTGGAGCCCTTCTCCGGGACCTGCCGCCCGCTCACCCGGACCACGAGGTCCTTGCGCTCGCCCCCGCCGACCTCGGCGGTGCCGTAGACGTAACCGTCGGCGCCGAGCTCCTCGACGACGTTGACGGTGACGGCGAGGCCGGCCGGGGCGTCCTCGGACTCCTTCGACAGCGACTTCGCGGCGGCGCCGTTCTGCTCCACGACGTCGAAGTGCTCGGGGCGTACGCCGACCGTGACCGTCCGGTCGCCCTTGTCGGACGCGGTGGAGAGCGCCTCGCGCGACACCGGCACCACGCTGTTGCCGAACTTCACGCCGCCGTCGGTGATCGGCACCTCGACGAGGTTCATGGCCGGGGAGCCGATGAAGCCCGCGACGAAGAGGTTCGCCGGGCGGTCGTACATGCTGCGCGGCGAGTCGACCTGCTGCAGCAGCCCGTCCTTGAGGACCGCGACGCGGTCGCCCATGGTCATGGCCTCGACCTGGTCGTGGGTCACGTACACCGTGGTGATCCCGAGGCGGCGCTGCAGGCTCGCGATCTGCGTACGGGTCTGGACGCGCAGCTTGGCGTCGAGGTTCGACAGCGGCTCGTCCATGAGGAACACCTGCGGCTCACGGACGATGGCGCGGCCCATCGCGACGCGCTGCCGCTGCCCGCCGGAGAGTGCCTTGGGCTTGCGGCCCAGGTACTCGGTGAGGTCGAGAATCTTCGCCGCGTCCTCGACCTTCGCGCGGATCTCGGCCTTCGGCACACCCGCGATCTTGAGTGCGAAGCCCATGTTGTCGGCGACGCTCATGTGCGGGTAGAGCGCGTAGTTCTGGAACACCATCGCGATGTCCCGGTCCTTCGGCGGGAGGTGCGTGACGTCCCGGTCCCCGATCCGGATGGAACCGGCGTTGACGTCCTCGAGCCCCGCGAGCATCCGCAGCGAGGTGGACTTTCCGCAGCCGGACGGGCCGACGAGAACGAGGAACTCGCCGTCCTCGATCTGAATGTCGAGCTTGTCGACGGCGGGCTTGTCGGAGCCCGGATAGATCCGGGTCGCGTTGTCGTACGTGACCGTAGCCATGTTTGTTGTGGTCCCTTCACCGGCAGGAACGTGCCGGACGATCCGAGTAAAGGTTTAGTCCACCTGAGCGAACTGCCGGTGACGGTACCTTGCGGCTCGGCGGTTTGTCAGTAGCCGGAGACGGGCGAAATCGCTCGGCGGAGCGCCACCGGGCTGCCGCTCCGCTCACCGCTCGCCCCCCCGCCCGCCGCCCGCCCGCGGCTCCGGGCGAAAGCCGATGGCGTGGCTCCGCGGGAGGGACGCTGTGTAGTCTGTACGGGCTGCCGCCTTAGCTCAGCTGGTAGAGCGCCGCTCTTGTAAAGCGAAGGTCGTCGGTTCGAGCCCGACAGGCGGCTCCGAAAAGCCCAGGTCAGTCAGGCTGACCTGGGCTTCCTGACATCGGCCGTCGGCTGGTGACCGGCTCAGCCGATCAGCAGTACAGGTTGTCGCCCGGCGTCGTGCCCAGGACTCCGACGAACTGCTTGTACTTGTCGACCCGGCTCTGGACCTGGCCGGGGTTCCCGCCGTTGCACTCCAGGCTGCCGTTGATGGAGCGGATCGTCTCGCCGAAGCCCCGCTGGTTGACCATCGCGTCGTGCGGCGTCATCGTGCCCGGCCCCGTCTGGGTGTTCCAGTACCAGAGGGCGGTCTTCCAGGAAACGGCGGCGTCCCGCTCCACCTGCCAGGGGTTGTTGAGCAGGTCGATGCCCAACGCGTCGCCCGCCGCCTTGTAGTTGAAGTTCCAGCTCAGCTGGATCGGGCCGCGGCCGTAGTACGCGGCCTGGCCTGCGGGGCAGCCGTACGGCTGGGTCGCGTCGCAGTAGTGGGGGTAGTTGTCCTGGTTCTGCTCGACGATGTGGACCAGGCCACCCGTCTCGTGGCTGACGTTGGCGAGGAAGGCGGCCGCCTCCTGCTTCTTGACCGTCTCGCTGCCGGTGTTGGCGAACGCGGGGTACGCGTCCAGGGCCGCCGTCAGGCCGCTGTACGTGTAGAAGGAATTCCGGTTCGGGAACATCTGGTTGAACTGGGCCTCACTCACGATGAACTCTGCCTTCGTCCGCGGCGTGGTGGTGGCCGCATTCGAAGTCATGGGCATGACAACCCAGAGCGCGCACCCGACCAATGCGGCGGTGAGCCACGCAACGATGCGTTTCCTCGACACTTGAGCACTCCTTCAATCTGCGAGCCGCTCGAGACCGCCGACGGGGCAGTCGAACTGCGCGGCCGCTGTGGGGGATTGAGACCACCCAAGCTGCTTGGTCTACACCACCCGCGTCAAGGTTTAGACCAATCCATTTTCGGCCGTTGCCCAGATACGGATTCGAGATTCGACATGGATCTATATTGACACTCGTCGAATCATGGAGCAGACTTCGATACAGACATCGACAAACGTCGAATCAGGATCACCTGTCATCGAACAAGGAGTGGTCATGTCCTCGTCCCGAGTCCAGCTCGCCCTGCGCGTCGCCGACCTCGAAGGCTCCATCGCCTTCTACTCCCAGCTCTTCGGCGCCGAGCCCGCCAAGCGGCGCGAGGGCTACGCCAACTTCGCCATCGCCGAACCCGCCCTCAAGCTCGTCCTCATCGAAGGCCGGCCCGGCGAGGACACCCGCCTCGACCACCTCGGCGTCGAGGTTCCCACCACCGGCGACGTCAGCGCCGCCACCGCCCGCCTCAAGGACGCGGGTCTCGCCACCTTCGAGGAGAACGACACCTCCTGCTGCTACGCGCTCCAGGACAAGGTCTGGGTCCACGGCCCCGGCAAGGAGCCCTGGGAGGTCTACGTCGTCAAGGGCGACGCCGACACCCTCGGCAGGAGCGCCGCGAGCGACACCCCTTCGAGCAACGCCCCCGCCGCGGATGCCTGTTGCGGTGCCGGGGCGGCGACCTGCGGCTGCTGACCGCCGGGAGACGCACACCCCGGCGACCAGCAGCCAGCCGCGGTCAGCCGAACCGCTCCACGGCACTCAGCCGAGGAGGCCTCCAAGGGCGCCGCCGCTGCCCGAGCCGCCGTCCGAGCCGCCACCCGTACCGCCGTCGCCACCACCGGAACCGCCGCCCGGATCGGTCGAACCACCACCGCTCGACGACGGTCCCGCCGTACGGCTCGGCGGCTCGGGCGCCGCCGGCTGCTGCGCCGCCCCGCCGCCGTTCTGGCCGATGGGAGACCGGCCCGGCTGCTGCCCCGAACCGACCGTCCCGGTCTCCCGCGCGGTCCCCGGCCCGGTCGAGGCCCCGGCGGACGGGCCGGCGCTCCTCTGCGCCTCGGGCGAGCCGGTGCCGGCCGAGGTCGGCCCCTGCGAGGACTTCTCCGCGCTCGGCTTCCGCGGCAGCGGCGTCCCGGGCAGGTGGTTACGGGGCTCGTCGGTCGTCCCCGGCACGGTCGTCATGTCCGTGGACCGCACCGCGCCGCCGAGCATCGAGCCGACCAGCAGGGTCATGCCGACGACGACCGCGGCCATGACCGTGCCGCGCCGCAGCACGCGCCGCCGCAGGTGCCAGATCGGGACGCGCGGGCCGAGCCTGCGCCACGCCTCGCCCGCGAGCCGGGCGTCCATCGAGTACACCGGAGCGCCCGCGATGACCAAGGGGCTCCAGGCGGCGAGGTAGATGATGTCCGGCGCGTCGTACGCCGGCAGGGTCCGCCAGCTGACGGTGACCAGCAGCGCGGCGGAGAGCAGTGCGCCGAAGGAGGCCGCGACGCGCTGCCACAGTCCGAAGACGGTCAGCACGCCGACGACGACCTGCAGGAAGGCGACGGTGAGGCCGGAGCCGACGGGGTGGGCGAGCGCGAAGTCGCGCAGCGGCGAAGCGACGCCCCAGGGGTGCAGGTGGGAGAGCCACGTGACCATGGAGCCGCGCTCGCCGCCGTCGAAGTAGACGGGGTCGCAGAGCTTGCCCATGCCCGCGTAGATCGAGATGAAGCCGAGGAAGATGCGGAGCGGGAGCAGCACGACGCCGAGGTTCATCCGGCGGCCCGGGTAGTACGCGTGCCGGACGTTGTCCGAGCCGTGGCGCCGACTCCGCGTCTCCCCCTCGCCGAGCTCCTCGTATGCGTCGTAGTCGTCGCGGTCGCCGTACTCGTCGTGCGCGTCGTACTCGTCGTGCGCGTCGTGGTCTCGGTATCCGCCGTACTCCCCGGTGTCCCGGACCCCGTCTCCGCGCGCGCCGCGCTCGTACGCGCGGCCCCCCAGCCGTACGGGCCGCAGCACGGTGGTGTCGTCGTCCGGCTGCGGGACACGCGGCCCGATGATCGTCGGTGGCGGTTCTTCGAGGCTGATCCGCGGCAGCACCTGGGTGGTGCCGCAGTCCCCTCCGCCCCCGGCTTCCGCGCCGACGCTCGCGCCCGAGTTCCGTACGGCCTGCAGGAGCCGGCCGGCGGCGGGGTCGCCGGGCTCGGTGCGGCCGCTCCACACGACGGGGGTGCGGCGCCTGGCGGAGCCGTCGGCGGCCGGCGCCGCGAGTTGCGCGCGGGTCGCCGCGCCCTGGACCGGCGTGGCGAGCTGCACTCGGAAGCTCGCGTGGTTGACGATGACCTGGGCCGGGTCGGACGGCACCTTCACCGTGCTCAGCGCAGGCTCGGCGTCGAATCGTGGCGAGCGTCCCCCCGTAGGGCGGAGTGTTCTGGTGTCCACGCTCAACTAACCGAGTGACTCCGGTTTAAGACACTGCCTTGACGACCGTGAACTGTCCGAGACCCGTCAAGATCCTCCTCCCGGGAACCGTGCGGAGCGTCAGAATGTCGGTCCCGGCGACGACGGAAGCATGGACGACTCAGAGGAGCCAGCGGTGTCCGACCGGAACGCTACCGCCCCGGCATGGGGCCCGCCGAGCACGAGGCCTCGAGGCGGCTTCGCGGACGGGCGCGTTCCGGAGCCGACGCCTTCACCCACGCCACCTCCGAAATCGCGGAGCTGCACGCGAAGATGCTTCGCAAGGCGCGCAAGCTCAGCCGCTCCGGCGAGAGCTTCCAGCGCGGCATCGGGGTGGCGCTGGTCCTCGAGTCGGCGGGCCTGTCGCTTCAGCTGGCGGGCGGCGGGGTCTCGCTGCGGCGCGGTCCAGCTGCTGGGCGCCGGCGCGGGCGCTCTGGTGATCGGCCTGGTCTTCACCGACCGGGGCGACACGCTCCGCAGCGGCCTGGGGCACAGCGTGACGTCTCCCACCCTGAAGCGGGACTGGGAGACCCTGCTGCGCGCGTACGGCGGCCGTATCACCGAGGCGGCCGGGCCTGCAGGACAGCGCAGCAGCCAGGCCGACCAGCAGGTACCCGGAGCGTAGCCGTCCCGGCGGCGGGCGGGGTGGTGTACGAGGACGCGTACGTCATGCTCCTGCGCGACCCCGTCCGCTTCCCCGACGGCCGCACCGGCACGTACATCCGCTCGGTCAGCGCGATGCAGGAGCCCGGCTGCGTCGTACTGCCGCTGCTCGGCGGGGAGGTGGTGTTGCTGGAGCACTTCCGGCACGCCACCCGCTCCTGGCACTGGGAGGTGCCGCGCGGCTTCGGGCCCGGCTGGCCGGGCTGAACACCTGAAGGCGGGGCGTGCTGAACACCCTGAAGACCGGGGGGCTCAGCCGCGGCGGCGCGCTGCCTCGTACAGGACGACGCCCGCCGCCACCCCCGCGTTGAGCGACTCCGCGCCGCCCGGCATCGGGATCCGCACCCGGAGGTCGCAGGTCTCGCCGACCAGCCGGGACAGACCCTTGCCCTCGCTGCCGACGACGATCACGACCGGTCCGTCCAGCACCTCGAGGTCCTGCAGCTCCACGTCGCCGTCGGCGGCCAGGCCGACGACGGTCATCCCGGCCTTCTGGTACGCCTCGAGCGCGCGCGTGAGGTTCGTCGCGCGGGCCACCGGCGTACGGGCGGCGGTGCCGGCCGAGGTCTTCCAGGCGCCTGCCGTCATCCCGGCCGCGCGCCGCTCCGGCACGACGACGCCGTGCCCGCCGAAGGCCGCGACGGAGCGGACGACGGCGCCGAGGTTGCGCGGGTCGGTGACCCCGTCGAGGGCGACGATCAGCGGGTCCTCGCCCGCGTCGAAGGCGGCGGCGGCCAGGTCCTCCGGGTGCGCGTACTCGTACGGCGGGACCTGGAGGACCAGGCCCTGGTGGTTCAGGCCGTTCGTCATCCGGTCCAGCTCGGGCTTCGGCGCCTCCATGAGGGCGATACCACCGCGGTCGCCGGCGAGCTTCAGCGCCTCGCGCACCCGCTCGTCGTTGTCGATGAACTGCTGGACGTAGAGCGTGTTCGCCGGTACGCCCTCGCGCAGCGCCTCGAACACCGGGTTGCGGCCGACGACCAGCTCGCTCGTGCCCTTGGCGCCGCCGCGGCGCGGCGCGGGGCGGCGCCCGGCGTGCTTGGCCTTCGCGTTCGCGGCGCGCTGCTTGGCATGCCCCTTGCGCATCTCGGCGGGCGGGGTCGGGCCTTTGCCCTCCAGGCCGCGGCGCCGCTTGCCGCCACTGCCGACCGTCGCGCCCTTCTTGGACGCGGTGCGGCGGTTCCTGCGCTGGCTGTTCCCCGCCATGTGTCACCAAACTCTTTCCTGCGGGCACGCGTGCTCGCGCGTGCTTGCGTATAGGTACGAACTCGAGGTGCGTACTCGAACAGTGTGCCGCGCCGGAGGCGCGGTCGTCAGCGCGGGCCGAGCTCCCAGCGCGGGCCGGACGGGGTGTCCTCGATGACCAGGCCCGACTGCTGGAGCTGGTCGCGGATGGCGTCCGCCGTCGCGTAGTCCTTACGGGACCGGGCCGCCTGGCGCTGCTCGAGCACCAGCCTGACCAGCGAGTCCACCACGCCGTGGAGGTCCTCACCGCGCTCGGTGCCGGTCGCCCAGTGCTCCTCGAGCGGGTCCAGGCCCAGCACTCCGAGCATCGCACGGACCTCGGCGAGGCGGGCGACGGCCGCTTCCTTGTCGTCGGCGGTCAGCGCGGAGTTCCCCTGGCGGACGGTCGTGTGCACGACGGCGAGCGCCTGCGGAACGCCCAGGTCGTCGTCCATCGCCTCGGCGAAGGCCGGGGGCACCTCGGGCGCGGGGTCCACCGGGCCCCCGGCCTTCTCGACGACGCGCTGGACGAAGCCCTCGATGCGCGCGAACGCGGATTCGGCCTCGCGCAGCGCGTCCTCGCTGTACTCGATCATGGAGCGGTAGTGCGGGGTGCCCAGGTAGTAGCGCAGCACGATGGGGCGCCAGTGCTTGACCATCTCGGCGACCAGCACCGAGTTGCCCAGCGACTTGCTCATCTTCTCGCCGCTCATGGTGACCCAGCCGTTGTGCACCCAGTACGAGGCGAAGGCGTCGCCGAAGGCCTTGGCCTGCGCGATCTCGTTCTCGTGGTGCGGGAAGACGAGGTCGACGCCGCCGCCGTGGATGTCGAAGGCCGCACCCAGGTACTTGTGGGCCATGGCCGAGCACTCCAGGTGCCAGCCGGGGCGGCCGCGGCCCCACGGGGTCTCCCAGCTGGGCTCCCCGGGCTTGGTGGCCTTCCACATGGCGAAGTCGCGCGGGTCGCGCTTGCCGGTCTCGCCCTCGCCCTCCGGCTGGAGGAGGTTCTCCAGGTCCTGGTTGGAGAGCGCGAGATAGCCGGGGAAGGACCGCACGTCGAAGTAGACGTTGCCGTCGGAGGCGTACGCGTGGCCCCGCTCGATGAGGCCGCGCATCATCTCGATCATCTCGGGGACGTGGCCCGTGGCGCGCGGCTCGTACGTCGGCGGCAGGCAGCCGAGCACGTCGTAGCCGTAGTTGAAGGCGCGCTCGTTGCGGAAGCCGATCGACCACCACGGCTCACCGCTCTCCGCGGACTTCGCCAGGATCTTGTCGTCGATGTCCGTGACGTTGCGGATGAACGTGACGTCGTAGCCGCGGTGGCTGAACCACCGCCGCATGATGTCGAAGTTGAGCCCCGACCTGATGTGCCCGATGTGCGGGGCGGCCTGTACGGTCGCGCCACACAGGTAGATCGAGACGCAGCCCGGCTTGAGCGGGGTGAAGTCACGAATCTGCCGGGCGCTGGTGTCGTACAGGCGAATAGTCACGCATCAAGGGTAGTGCGCCTACGACAGTGCCCCGCGACCTATTCGGCCGAGGGACACGGAAGCGTGACAGTTATGACGGGCCGGAGGTCGGGGCCTCCCGGAATGCCCACGGATATCGCCGGTGATCTTACGCGCGGTGGCGCGAGCGATGACCCGCGGGCCGTCCTCGGCCGAGTCGGGGTCGAGCGGACGGGTCGGGTGCACCCGTGGCGGCCCAACTCCCCTTCAGGAAGGCTTGTTTCCTTACGCGTTGGGCGGCCGGAAGACCACGGCCGTCGCGATGGCGGCGAGCCCTTCGCCGCGGCCGGTCAGGCCGAGGCCGTCGGTCGTCGTACCCGAGACCGACACCGGGGCGCCGACCGCCGCGGAGAGCGCCTTCTGCGCCTCCTCGCGGCGCTTGCCGATCTTCGGTCGTACGCCGATCACCTGGATCGCCAGGTTCCCGATCTCGTAGCCGCCGTCCCGTACGATGCGGGCGGCCTCCGTGAGAAGCGTCACACCGGACGCACCTGACCACTCGGGACGGCCGGTGCCGAAGTGCGCGCCCAGGTCGCCGAGTCCGGCCGCGGAGAAGAGCGCGTCGCAGGCGGCGTGCGCGGCGACATCGCCGTCGGAGTGCCCGGCGAGCCCGTACTCGGCGTCCTCCCAGAGCAGGCCCGCGCACCACAGCTCACGCCCCTTCTCGAAGGCGTGCACGTCCGTGCCGATCCCGACCAGGGGCAGCAGGGCCGCCGGGCGGGGCCCGGAGGTGTCATGAGAAGCCATCGGTGGCCCTCCTGCGGGCGAGTACGGCCTCGGCCAGGACGAGGTCCAGGGGCCGGGTCACCTTGAACGCCTCCTCGTGGCCCGGCACGACCACGACCGGGACGCCGAGCCGCTCGACCATGCCCGCGTCGTCCGTGGCGCCCTCGCCCTCGAGGGCGACCTTCTCGTGCGCCTCGACGAGCGTGGCTCGGTCGAAGCCCTGCGGAGTCTGGACGGCCCGCAGCACGGCGCGCTCGGGGGTGCCCACGACGGGCTCGGGCTCGCCCGCGGCCCGCGGCTGGACCTGCTTGACGGTGTCGGCGACCGGCAGGGCGGGGACGACGGCCGGGGCCCCGTCGCGTACGGCGGCGGCCACCGCGTCGACCGTGTCGACGGGGACGAGCGGGCGGGCGGCGTCGTGCACGAGGACGATGCCGACGTCGTCGGGGAGCGCGGCGAGGCCGAGCCTGACGGACTCCTGGCGGGTCTCGCCGCCGGGGACGACGAGCACGTCGGTGGTCTCGGGCGTGGCGTGGTCGTCGAGGAGGGTCCGGACCGCGGCGGCTCCCTCGGGCGGGGCGACCACGACGACGACGGAGACGGCCCTGGAACGGGCCATGGCGCGTACGGCGTGCACCAGCATCGGGGTGCCGCTGAGGGCGCGCAGCGCCTTGGGGGCGCCCGGGCCGAGGCGCACACCGCGTCCCGCGGCCGGAATGACGGCGGCGATACGGGTGTGGTGCGGGCTGTCGGAGCGCTCTTCGGGGCGCCTGCTGTCGGACATTGGTTGCGCGTTCAGGTTTGTTTCCTCGGCCGGGTTGGGTATGGCCTGAGCGTGCCGGGCACGATGCCTCGACCGGTCCCTTCCGTGACAACTGGTCTGGGGGTACCTCCCAGCGGTAGCTGGGGGAGAGCTGCCCGGGCCCGGCACACCAGTTCGCTCAGCGGCGTGCACACTGCCGTGCACATGGTGCCGTACGCATCACCCGAGCCGTTGCCCCCATGCCGCGTTGCCACGCATGCCGCAGCGCCCGGCGACAGACATACGTCACCCGGGCACCGCGGCACGATCAGACCGGCAGAGCTTTCGGACCAGCAGGAGCGGCTGCCGCGTCAGGTCAGGACGCGAGAACCTCGTCGAGCAGGGCCTCGGCCTTGTCCTCGTTGGTGTTCTCCGCGAGGGCGAGCTCGCTCACCAGAATCTGCCGGGCCTTGGCGAGCATGCGCTTCTCACCTGCGGAAAGCCCGCGCTCCCGCTCACGGCGCCACAGGTCGCGGACGACTTCCGCCACCTTGATCACGTCGCCGGAGGCGAGCTTCTCGAGATTTGCCTTGTAGCGGCGGGACCAGTTGGTCGGCTCTTCCGCATACGGCGCACGCAGCACCTCGAAGACCCGGTCCAGCCCGTCCTGCCCGACCACATCGCGCACGCCGACGAACTCCGCATTGTCCGCTGGCACACGAACCGTCAGGTCGCCCTGGGCGACCTTCAGCACCAAGTAGGTCTTGTCCACGCCTTTGATCTGGCGAGTTTCGATGGCCTCGATCAGCGCGGCCCCGTGATGGGGATAGACCACGGTGTCGCCAACCTTGAACGTCATGTGACAGGTACCCCTTCCGTGGCTATCCAGAGTAACACGGGAACGCCCCGTTCTGAATGGCGTTTTCGCAGGTCAGGGCATATCTCAGGGCTTGACAACAGCGGCCGTAACGTGCTTCGGGGGTTCTGTGCAAGTGGGTATTCGCAGGTCGGAGCGGATGTGGCGGTGAGGTGAAACGCGGACGTTACACACCTCGCGGGGCCCTTACGACCGACTGAACGTCCCGGTTTGCCGGAGTCCAGGTGGCTGACTTCCGCTACTCCGTTCGGACCTCCGCCGACGTTCGGCGGGGTGCCCCAACCGCATCCGGACGTCTTTTCGTGAATTGATCACAGCGTTGCTCGCGACATCGGTCGCAGCCATCCGGACCGGCGGGCGCTGATCAATTCCGGCGCCTTCGTGGATTCACCGCCGATAAACCCTTCGGACGAGTGCCGGGTGAATATTCCGCGCGGAGTCCCGGAAGGGAGGACGGGCCTCGGAGGCGGGTCGGGTGCGGAGCCGCCGCGACGGCTCGGTAACCTAAGCGCGCTGACAAGCCCTTGGGGCGGCTTTACGCCGTCCCTCCCCGTCGTCCAAGGAGTTGCCGCCGCCGTGAGCCGCAGCATCCGACGCGGCGCCCTCGCCGCCTCTGCCATCGCCTTCTCGCTCGCCACGCTCTCCGCCTGCGGTGCGGGGAACTCGGCCTCGACGCTGCAGGTCAAGCCGGACAACGCCGCGACGCACGTCGGCGAGATCAAGATCCAGAATGCGAATGTGATCACCCAGCCCGAAGGCACCGAGGGCCCGGCCGTCGTCGCCGCCAAGATCTTCAACAACGGCCAGGAGGACCAGACCCTGGAGTCGGTCACCGTCGAGGGCTCCGGCGAGAGGGTGAAGCTCGCCCCGGCCAAGGGCACGGGCCCGCTGACGGTCCCGGCGGGCGGCGCGCTGACCCTGGGCGGCGAGGGCAACCCCTCCGCCGTACTCGCGGGCGGCAGCGAGTCCCTCCGGGACGGCGACGTCCAGGAGGTCGTCTTCAACCTCAGCCAGACGGGCGCGGTCAGGCTGCAGGCGTTCGTCGTGCCCGCGACGAGCTACTTCGAGGGCTTCGGGCCGACGGCCGTGCCGACCCCGTCGCGCACCGCGAGCCCGACCGGCTCACCGAGGCGCGGCGCCGAGGAGGAGGGCGCGACCGAGGAGGAGGGCGCGGCGAACGGCGACAAGGCCGGTACGCACCGGTCTCCGGGTGCCGGCGAGTCCGCAGACGCGCGCGCGAGCGAGTCGGCCGCCAGCCACGACGCCGCCGGGCACTGATCGCGTAAGCCATATGGCGAGGGCCCCGGAGCCATCAGCTCCGGGGCCCTCGCCATTCGAGGACAGGTTCCTCTACGGGTTCCTTTTACGGGGTCCTTCTACGGGTCCTTTTGCCGGGTCCTTTACGGCTCGAACTTGTAGCCGAGCCCGCGGACCGTGACCAGATAGCGCGGGGCGCCCGGGTCCGGCTCGATCTTGGCGCGCAGCCGCTTCACGTGGACGTCGAGCGTCTTGGTGTCGCCCACGTAGTCGGCGCCCCAGACGCGGTCGATGAGCTGCATCCGGGTCAGCACGCGCCCGGCGTTCCGCAGCAGCATCTCCAGCAGGTCGAACTCCTTCAGCGGGAGGTCCACCTTGCCGCCGCCGACCGTGACCACGTGCCGGTCCACGTCCATGCGTACGGGCCCGGCCTCCAAGGCGGCGGGGACGACCTCCTCCGGCTCCCCGCGGCGGCGCAGCACCGCCCGGATGCGGGCCACCAGTTCGCGGGAGGAGAAGGGCTTGGTCACGTAGTCATCGGCTCCTATTTCCAGGCCGACGACCTTGTCGATCTCGCTGTCCTTGGCGGTCACCATGATGACCGGGACGTTGGAGCGGCCGCGCAGCTGGCGGCACACCTCCGTGCCGGGCAGCCCCGGCAGCATCAGGTCGAGCAGGACGAGGTCGGCGCCGTTGCGCTCGAACTCGTCGAGCCCGTCGGGCCCCGTTGCCGCGATGGCGACCTCGAAGCCCTCCTTGCGGAGCATGTACGACAGCGCGTCGCTGAACGACTCTTCGTCCTCAACGACGAGAACTCGGGTCACGGAAGGACCTCCGGGGCAGGAAGGGGTTCATCGGAGAAGGTCTCGTACGGGCCGTCGTCCTCGGCTTCGAGGTCGTCCGGTCCTACGAGGGGTTGGTTACGGCGGACGGCCTTGTCCCGGCCCCGCTCGCGGCCCGCCTCCGGGAGCCGCAGTGTGAACGTGGAGCCCTGGTTTTCTGCGCTCCACACCGTGACCTCCCCGCCGTGCGAGGCGGCCACGTGCTTGACGATGGCGAGGCCGAGGCCGGTCCCGCCGGTGGCGCGCGAGCGCGCCGGATCGACGCGGTAGAACCGCTCGAAGATCCGTTCTTTGTCCCTGTCGGAGATGCCGATGCCCTGGTCGGTGACGGCGATCTCGATCAGGTCGCCGCCCGGCGCGGTGACCCGGCGGGCGGCGATGCCGACGCGGGTGCGGGCGGGGCTGTAGTTGACGGCGTTCTCGACGAGGTTGCCGAGGGCCGCGGCCAGCTGGCCGCGGTTGCCCCACACATGGTGGTCGGCCGTGCCGCCGGCCGCCATGGTGATCTGCTTGGTGCCGGCCGCGTGGCGGCAGCGGTCGATGGCCTCGGCCACCAGCTCGTCGACGCGCACCGGCTCGGCGTCCTCCAGCGGGTCGTCGTTCTGCACCCGCGAGAGGTCGATGAGCTCCTGAACCAGGCTGGTCAGACGGGTGGCCTCCACCTGCATGCGCCCCGCGAAGCGGGTGACCGCCTCCGGGTCGTCCGAGGCGTCCATCACGGCCTCGGAGAGGAGGGAGAGCGCGCCGACGGGGGTCTTGAGCTCATGGCTGACATTCGCCACGAAGTCGCGGCGCACGGCCTCTATGCGGCGGGCCTCGGTCAGGTCCTCGACCAGCAGCAGGACGAGCCGGGAGCCCAGCGGTGCGACCCGGGCGGAGACGGCCAGCGCATCGCCGCGGCCCGTGCCGCGCCGGGGCAGGTCGAGCTCGATCTGCCGTATCTCGCCGTCGCGACGGGTGTCCCTGGCCATCTTGAGCATGGGCTCGACGGCGAGCTTGCCGCCGCGCACCAGCCCGAGCGCGTACGCCGCGGAGCTGGCCTTGACGACGCTGTCCGACTCGTCGAGGACGACGGCCGAGGAGCGGAGCACGGAGAGTACGGTGTCGACGCCGGGCGGCAGCACGGCGTCGGTGTGCAGCGAGCTGCGGGTGGGCTTCGCCTGCTCCCGCTCGCTCCAGCGGAACGCCAGCATGGCCACGACGCCGGTACACACCCCGGCGATCGCTGCCAGTGCGGCGACCGCCGCGTTCACATCCATGCGTCCAGATTAAGCGGGTGGTGAGACGTATCCACAGGCCGCCGAGGGCGACCTCGGACACTCGTTGCCGAGAGTTCACCGCCAGGTCGTGGCGGATTCACCCCGGTCAGGCGGCCGTAAAGCGCAGGTCGGGGCGGGGTGCCGGATGGCGTGGTGGGCGTTGCCAAGAGTTCACCGTGATGTCGGTGCCGGTTCATTCAAGGGGCTCGAAGGGGACGCACGGGTCCCCGAGCGTGGATGCTGGTGGAACCAGCCAGTTTGATGAGATGAGGATTTCGATGCGGGACGCATACCACGAGGAGCTCGACTCGATCGGTGAGGGCCTGGTCGAGATGGCCCGGCTCGTCGGCTCCGCCGTCGGCCGGGCCACCACGGCGATCCTCGACGCGGACCTCAAGCTCGCCGAGAGCGTGATCGCCGCCGACGAGAAGGTGGACGACCTGCAGCGCGAACTGGAGGCGAGAGCGATAACCCTGCTGGCGCGCCAGCAGCCGGTCGCCACCGATCTGCGGATCGTCGTCACCTCGCTGCGGATGAGCGCGGACCTGGAGCGGTCCGGCGACCTCGCCCAGCACGTGGCCAAGCTCGCGCGGCTGCGCTTCCCCGACACGGCCGTGCCGCAGGACCTGCACGCCACGATCCTGGAGATGGGGCAGCTGGCGCAGCGGCTGATGGCCAAGGCGGCCGAGGTCATCATCACCAAGGACGTCGACCTGGCGCTCCAGCTGGAGCAGGACGACGACGCGATGGACCTGCTGCACCGCACGCTCTTCCAGCACCTGATGGACGACCGGTGGCAGCACGGGATCGAGACGGCGGTCGACGTGACGCTGCTGGGGCGCTACTACGAGCGCTACGCGGACCACGCGGTCTCCGTGGCCCGGCGCGTGGTCTACCTGGTCACGGGCGAGCACGCGGACGAGATCACCGCTTCGGCCCCGGTCGAGGGCGCGTAGCCTCCCGCAGCCGCGGGGCGTGCGCGCTGTACCGCCGCGCTTCCGCGCGCCGTTGATGCGCCCACGCGGACGGGTATGCAGTGAGGGCCGAGGCCGAAGCCTTCAAGGCCTTCGAGGAGGTATCTCATGGCCGACTCCCCCATCACTCTCCCGCCCCGCGAGCAGCACTCCACCGACCGCTCGCCGTCCGTGGCCGAAGTACCGGTGCCCATCGTCGCCGCGTGCGGCTGCGGGTCCGGGTGCGGCTGCGGCTGCCAGAGCGGCGGTCCGTGTCAGTGCGGCGGCTGCTGCGGGTAGCCGCGTCCGATCCGAGCAGTACGCGAGGCCCCGGCCGGTGCTCCGGCCGGGGCCTCGTCGTGTATTCGCCGACCCATGTGTCCGGAATTAGCCTGGTTTTGAGGGGGATTCCTCATGTCGCTCCTCATGGAGGCGAAAAACCATGGCGACCTACATCACGCTGCTGAACTGGACCGAGCAGGGCATCCGGGCCTATCAGGACACCACGAAGCGCGCCGACGCCTTCGCCTCGGCCCTGCAGAACCTCGGGGCGGAGCTCGTGAGCCTCTACTGGACCATCGGCCCGTACGACCTGGTGGCCGTCGTCGAGGCGCCCGACGAGGAGACCGCCACCGCGGCGCTCCTGCAGCTGGGGGCGGTGGGGAACGTCCGCACCACGACCCTGCGGGCCTTCGGGCGAGAGGAAATCGGCCGCATCATCGGCAAGGCCACCGGCTAAGAGCCGGCCCCCAGGCGCGAACGAGCCCCCCGCCGGCAGCGAAGCCGCAGGCAGGGGGCTCTCTCGTGGTGCGTTACTTCTTCTTGCCCTGGTTCTTCACGGCCTCGATCGCGGCCTTGGCGGCCTCCGGGTCGAGGTAGGTGCCGCCCGGGTTGAGCGGCCGGAAGTCGGCGTCCAGCTCATAGGAGAGCGGGATGCCGGTCGGGATGTTGAGGCCCGCGATGTCGGCGTCCGAGATCCCGTCGAGGTGCTTGACCAGCGCGCGCAGCGAGTTGCCGTGCGCGGCGATCAGCACCGTGCGGCCGGTGAGCAGGTCGGGGACGATGCCGTCGTACCAGTACGGCAGCATGCGGGTCACGACGTCCTTGAGGCACTCGGTGCGCGGGCGCAGCTCCGGCGGGATCGTCGCGTAGCGCGGGTCGTCGCTCTGCGACCACTCGGTGCCGTCCTCGAGCGGCGGCGGCGGGGTGTCGTACGAGCGGCGCCACAGCATGAACTGGTCCTCGCCGAACTCGGCGAGGGTCTGCGCCTTGTCCTTGCCCTGGAGCGCGCCGTAGTGCCGCTCGTTCAGCCGCCAGGAGCGGTGGACCGGGATCCAGTGCCGGTCGCACGCCTCGAGGGCGATCTGCGCGGTGCGGATGGCGCGCTTCTGGAGCGAGGTGTGCACGACGTCGGGGAGCAAGCCGGCGTCCTTGAGCAGCTCGCCGCCGCGGACCGCCTCCTTCTCGCCCTTCTCGTTCAGGTTGACGTCCACCCAGCCGGTGAACAGGTTCTTCGCATTCCACTCGCTCTCGCCATGGCGGAGCAGGATCAGCTTGTACGTCGCGTCGGCCATGGCCTGAGCCTAACCAATATTCGATGGTGCGCCGCACCCCGTCACTGTAAGCTACGCATGCGGCATGCGCCTATTACGCAGCACCGCTGCTTCGGGGGGGGCCGCCATGTCCATCGCCAGTCTGAGACGTGCCGCAGTGGAGAGCGTCTCCGGTCTCCCCCGCGCCTTCTGGTGGCTGTGGACCTCCGCCCTCGTCAACCGGCTCGGCGGCTTCGTCGCCACCTTCATGGCGCTCTACCTGACGATCGAGCGCGGCTATTCGGCCTCGTACGCGGGCCTGGTCGCGGCGCTGCACGGGCTCGGCGGAGTGGTGTCGTCCGTGGGCGCGGGCGTGATGGCGGACCGGCTCGGGCGTCGGCCCACGCTCCTCATCGCGCAGACCTCCACTGCCGCCTCCGTCGCCCTGCTCGGCTTCATGACCCACCCGTTAGCGATCGCGGCCGTCGCCTTCCTCGTCGGCATGGCGAGCAACGCCTCGCGCCCGGCGGTCCAGGCGACGATGGCCGACATCGTGGCCCCGGAGGATCGCGTACGCGCCTTCGCGCTCAACTACTGGGCGATCAACCTCGGATTCGCGCTCTCCTCCACCGGCGCGGGCTTCATCGCCGAGCACAGCTATCTGCTCGGCTTCCTCATCGAGGCGGCGATGACGCTGGTGTGCGCGGTGGTCGTCTTCGTGAAGCTGCCGGAGTCCCGGCCGGTGCGCGGCCCCGTGGCGAACTCCGCGGAGGGTTCCGCAGAAACGGAGCCGGACGTCGGCCTCGGGACCGTGCTGCGCGACCGGCGGTTCATGGCCGTGGTCGCGCTGTCGTTCCTCGTCGCCCTGATCTTCCAGCAGGGTTTCGTGGCGCTGCCCGTCGCGATGGGTGCGGACGGCTTCTCCAGCTCCGACTTCGGCCTCGCCATCGCGGTCAACGGCCTGCTCATCGTGGCCCTGCAGATCCCCGTCACCGGGCTCATCGAGCACCGCGATCCGATGCGCCTGCTGGTCGTCTCCGCGCTGCTCACGGGCTACGGCTTCGGGCTCACCGCCTTCGCCGGGTCGCTGACGGTGTACGTGCTGACCGTCTGCGTGTGGACCCTGGCCGAGATCGTCAACTCGCCTACGCAGATGGGCCTGGTGGTGCGGCTCTCGCCCACCCACGGGCGCGGCCGCTACCAGGGGATCTACACCTTGTCCTGGTCGGTGGCCGCGCTGGCCGCCCCGCTGACCGGCGGTCTGGTCATCGACGCCTACGGGGCGGCCTGGCTCTGGGCGGGCTGTGCGGTGACGGGCACGGTGGCCGCGCTCGGCTACTGGCTGCTGATGCGGGACCTGCCCCAGGCCGCGCCGCCCTCCGCAAAACAACGGGTCAGCGCAGCCCCCGCTGGGCCTCGTACAGATTCCGTGGCCTGACCGCCTCCGGGTGGCCGTAGGACTCGATACGGGTGGTGAGCTCGCCCTCGAAGTCCGGCTCGTCGATCTGGCCGAACTCGCGGACGGTGCTGATGCCGACCGTCGCGCTGTACGGCGCGATCTCGTCGATCTTGATGCAGCCCGCACGCTCGTTGGTGACGGTGACGTTCCAGTGGGTGAAGCGGGCGCCGTAGAGCGGCCCTGCGCTCGCGTCGCCGCCGTGCGCCCCGTCGTTGTGGACGGTGACCTCCGTACGGACGTTGGCGAACGGGAGCCCGCGGTGGGTGTCGAACGTCCCCGTCTCCATCCGGCCGCGCGACCAGACGTTGTAGCTGGACAGCCCCTCGACGTTGATGCCGTGCAGCTGGGTGCCGGGCGGGGCGGGGACGGTCCGCCGGTCGATCCTGAAGTCCTCGACGAGGTTGTCGTGCGAGCCCTCGCGGCAGCAGTACGGGTGGTGGCTGCCGCGCCCGGACACGCGCGTGCGGCGCAGCGTGCACGCCTTGGCGGCGACCAGCAGGAAGCCGTTGTCGACATCGACCGCGTGCACATCGTCGACCCAGCAGTCCCAGGCGCACTGCAGCGCGACACCGTTCCAGCCCTTGTCGAGGAGGTGCGGCGACTGGGGGGTCCTGGTCATCTCGAGGGTGATGCCCTCGACGCCGGAGCCGGTCACGGGCTTGACGAGCGTGGTGAGTTGGGGCCGCCACTCGGGGCGTGCGTCGAGCGGGAGGGGGCGGTCGAGGGTGACGCTGCGCCCGCGGACGGCCGTGATGCGGCACGGCCACTCGTAGGGGACGTAGCTGGTCAGCTTGGTCTTGTCGTCCCAGGCGTACGACGTGGTGCCGGGGCCGTCGCCCGCCATGTGCTCGAGGAGGGTGTGGCCGGCGTCGTCGGCGAGGCGGAGCAGGACGCGGTCGCCGCCGCGGAGGGCGGTGGGGTGAGCGACGGTGACGGTCCAGTCGCCCCGGCGGGCGGGGGCGGTGACGGGAGTGAGGGTGCGCCACTCGTCGCGCTTGTTGCCGGTCCAGCCCTCGAAGGGCCAGGCCTTGGCGCGGATTGCGTCGGTGAGGGGGCGGTAGCGGTCCGTCGGGCAGATCCAGACGAGCCCGCCGGCCCAGGACCAGGCGGACTTGTCGCCGCCGTAGCGGCTGCCGTAGGGGCCGATGAGGTCGGTGAGGTTACGGGTGGCGTTGAGGGTGGTGCGGGCGGATCCGGCGCCGCGGAGGACGACGTCGTCGTGGCCGAGGCGGATGACGTCGTCGATGCGGTACGTGCCGGGGGGCACGGTGACGGTGCCGCCGCCGCGCCGGCCGACGTCCTGGACGGCCTGGTTGATGGCGGGCGCGGCGTCGGCGGATCCGTCGGGCCGGGCGCCGTAGTCCCGTACGACGTCGGCGCGGACGGGCGGGCGGGGGAAGTCCCGGCGGCCACCGGCGTATCCGGCGCGGGCGACGTAGGGGACGTGGGGGTGGGCGTACGGGTTTGCGCTGAACTCGCGCCATAGGGAGGAGGTTTGTGGTTGCGCGGAGGTTTGTGGTTGCGCGGCGGCTCGGGGGGCGGCGGGTGTCTTGGGCGGCGCGGGCGGCTGGGACGCCCCGGGTGGCTGGGCGGCGGCTGGGGCGGCGTGGCCGCCGAGGGCGACCGAGCCGGCCGTGACGGCGATCGCGCTGCGGAGGAGTCGTCTCCGGCCGAGGCCGCGCGGGTTGTTCTGCATGAGCCCGCCTTTACATGGATGTGAACACTATTCAGGTGAGCGACTGTGTTCTGAGCGTGCCATGCGCCGGCAGTGGGCGGGAAGGGGTCGTACGGCCGAATCGCCCCGCGAAGCACGCGAGTTGCCGCGGCTGGCGGCGCGCCCGCTCCCCCACCCACCCACCCCATTGAAGGGCTTGCGCCCCCTTCAACCCGCCGCCCGCCGCGCGGAGATGCCCCCCGCGCTCCGCGCCGGG
>NZ_JBQQBY010000065.1:0-19119 GCF_052246385.1 Streptomyces sp. 8N616
AATCGGCGGCCGCCTGGAGGACTTTGGCGATGTCCAGGTAGCTGGTGGCCGGGGTGTCACCACCCAGCGCGTAGGCCTCGTCGGCCGCGCGGACGTGCAGAGCGTCCCGGTCCGGGTCGGCGTAGACAGCTACGCTCGCGATCCCGGCGTCCCGACTGGCTCGGGCAACGCGGACAGCGATCTCGCCACGGTTGGCGATGAGCACCTTGCGCACGATGGCTCCTCCTCTTCCGTTCTCTCGCCTGCGGTGCCGCTACCGCAGGATGCTCCTGAGCCAGGCGCCCGACCCGTGCTCGGCCAACTGATGGGTCATCTGCTGTACCCGCTGGTCCCACCGCCGCGCCCTCCCGTACGGCCCGGCCGCGGCCCTCGCCACGACCGCCGTGGAGACCCACGTCGTGACCGCCACGACGACCGCCGCCAGTTCCTCATCCGTCGGGTTGCCGCGGATCCCGTACACCCCGTCCCGCGCAGGGTGCAGCCCGCCACCCTTCACAGCGGGATGTTCCCGTGCTTGCGCGGAAGCCTCGTGACGCGCTTCGTTCGCAGCATGCGCAGGGCGCTCGCGACGTGGAACCGTGTCTTCCGGGGCATGATGACCGCGTCGATGTAACCGTGCTCGGCCGCGATGTAGGGGTTGCACAGGGCCCGCTCGTACGCCTCGCGCAACCGTTCCCGTTCCGCATCCGGATCCTCGGCCTGCTGCAGCGTCTCCCGGTGCAGGACGCTGACCGCGCTCTCGCCCCCCATGACGGCGATCTCGGCCGTCGGCCAGGCGAGATTGATGTCCGTGCCGAGGTGCTTGGACCCCATGACGCCGTACCCTCCGCCGTACGCCTTGCGGGTGACCACGGTGACCATGGGGACCGTGGCCTCCGCGTAGGCGTAGATCAGCTTGGCCCCGCGCCGGATGATGCCGCCCCGCTCCTGGTCGAGCCCGGGCAGGAAGCCGGGCACGTCCACGAAGGTCACCACGGGGATGTGGAAGGCGTCGCAGGTGCGGATGAAGCGGGCCGCCTTCTCGCTCGCGTCGATGTCGAGTGCGCCCGCCGCGCAGATCGGCTGGTTGGCGACCACGCCCACGCTCTCGCCCTCGACACGGCCGAAGCCGCAGATGATGTTCTGCGCGAACAGCGGCTGAACCTCGAGCAGTTCGCCCATGTCCAGGACGCTGCACAGGACCTGGCGCATGTCGTACGGCCGGCTGGGGTCGTCCGGGATGAGGCTGTCCAGGGCGGGGTCCGGTTCGTCGGCGCCGTGGTCCCGGGGGTGGGCGAAGGAAGGGGGGTCCTCCATGTTGTTCGGGGGCAGAAAGCTCAGCAGGGCCCGCGTGTAGTCGAAGGCATCCTTCTCGTCCTGCGCCAGGTAGTGGGCGTCGCCGGACATGGTGTTGTGGCCGAGCGCCCCCCCGAGTTCCTCACGGTCCACGGACTGGCCGGTGATGGTGCGCAACACCTCGGGGCCGGTGACGAACATGTGGGAGATGCCGTCGACCATGACGACGAACTCCGTGATCGCGGGTGCGTAGACGGCGCCTCCCGCGCACGGGCCCATCATGAGCGAGATCTGGGGGATGACGCCGGAGGCCTGGACGTGGCGCTTGACCATCTCCGCGTAGAGGGCGAGCGACTCCACGCCTTCCTGGATGCGGGCGCCTCCGGAGTCGTTGATGCCGATGACCGGGCAGCCGGTGCGGATGGCGAGGTCCAGCACCTTGACCACCTTGTGTCCGTACATCTCGCCCAGGCTGCCGCCGAAGACCGTGAAGTCCTGGGCGAAGACGAACACCTGGCGGCCGTCCACCGTGCCGTATCCGGTCACGACGCCGTCCCCCAGCGGCCGGTGTTCCGCCATTCCGAAGTCGTGGCACCGGTGCCGGACCAGGGCGTCCAGTTCGACGAACGAGTCGGCGTCCAGCAGGGCGTCGATGCGTTCACGCGCCGTCATCTTGCCCTTCGAGTGCTGCCGTTCGACCGCCTCGGCCGAGGACGTCGCGGCCAGCTCCTCGTGGCGCCGATCGAGCTCGGCAAGCCGCTCCGCGGTGCTTCTTTCGGGGGTCGTCGTCACGGCGCCACCCCGAGTGCGGCGAGCACGGAGGGCCAGGCGACGTGCAGTTCCCGCTCCCAGTACGGCCACGCGTGGGATCCGGACGGATAGAAGTTGGCGGTGACGTCCACGCCTGCTGCGCGCAACTGATCGGCGAATCTGACGTTGGGGCGGTAGACGGGGCCCTCCAGAAAGAATCCCGCCGTCGGGTCGTATCCCTTGTCGAGGGAGCCGGGCATGCCGGCGGCGGAAGACAGGTGCACTTTGGTGCCGCGGAGCCGGTCGGCCTGCTTGGAGGGATTGTGGGCGTCCCACACGTCCTGGTTCCGTTCCGGGTCGCCCCACAGCCGCACCGGGTCCTCGCCCTCGCGCATGCAGGTGAGGTAGATGCCCCACCGCAGAGCCTGGTCGGCAGTGTCGACGACACCGCTGAAGGAGCCCGCGAAGTCGTAGGTGCCGCGGTGGTGGGCCGCGTAGTTGAGTGCGCCCAGACCGCCCTCGGAGATGCCGATGACCGCGCGGTGCCGGTTCGCCCGGTATCCGCGCTCGAGGATTTGCGGCAGCTCGGCGGTGTGGAAGGTCTCCCACTGCGGCCCGCCCTTGCGGCCGTGGTTCCACCAGTTGCTGTAGAAACCCGCACGCCCGCCCTCAGGGGTCACGACGATCACGTCTGCGTCCGACGCGAGCTCTTCGACATCGGTCTCGCGGGTCCAGGAGGTGTAGTCGTCGCTCGCTCCCTGGAGCAGGTACACGGTGGGATACCTGCGCTTCGAGTCAGGGGACCAGCTGCGCGGCAGGATCACCCGCACGGGAACTCCGTCTCCCAACGAGGGCGACGCGATCGACAGATCGGCGGTGCGCTCGTCCAGCCGTTCCACGCCGGTGACACGGGCACCGTTGTCGGCCCGGGACCGGGGGAACTCGTACAGACCCTCGGGGTCCGTGCCCGTCGCGGAGGCCATGGGAGCCATGGCCAGAGCCGAGACGGTCGTCAGGCAGCCGACGAGAGCCGTCAGGACGCGCAGGCGGCGCGCACTCGGAAGGCGGCGACTCCGGGGGGCACGTGCGGTCCGGCGGGGAGGAGTTGCTTCGGGGGCCAAGGGTCAAGTTCCTTCGCTGTCGGTGCGGTCGTACGGCTGGGTGTGGCTGCGGGGGATGCCTGTCGGTGCCGGGGGCCTCGGGGGTTGCCGAACCACTGGTCTCCTGGTGGCGGTGCGCGTCAGGTGGGCTCGTCCAGAACCGCGGTGAGATGCCTGGCGATGACCTCCACATGCGGTGGATCGATCATCGAGAGATGGTCACCGGGTACCGGGACGACCTCCAGTCCGGGGCACAGCGGCGCCCATCCCAGATCCGTGTCGCCCCGCTGATAGCGGGGATCGATCGCGGAGGTGAGCACCTGTGCTTCCTGCGCGCGGTAGAGGACGACGCGCTCCGGGTACAGCCGTGGCCGGTAGCGCTCGCCGATACGGGCGTCGATGTACGACGTGCGCTGGTGCTCCAGCACGCCGGGGCTCATGTCGAGCCCGGTCTCGGCGACATGGCGCATCAGCGTCTCGATCTGATCGTGCTCGTCCATGCCCGCCAACTCCTCGTACGGCAGCTGCAACTGCCGGCCGTACGCGGTCTCGACGTACTCGGCGAATCGCGCGAACCGCTCCAGCAGGATCTCCTCCGGCGTCGGTCCCGGCAGGGCGGCGGGCAGGATGGTGTCGATCAGCCCGAGGAACCCGACGTGCTCACCCTGGTCGCGCAGCCGCGTGGCCGCCTCGTACGCCAGACAGCCGCCGAAGGACCAGCCGAGCAGCCGGTACGGGCCTTCGGGCTGCACGCGGCGCATGAGGTGGATGTAGTGCTCGGCCTTGTCCTCCACCGACTCCAGCGCTTCCACGCGGTCGAGCCCGAAGACGGGTTGACCGGCGGGCAGCAGGTCGGTCAGCGGCCAGTAGACGCTCGTGGGTCCCCCGGCGGGGTGGAAGACGAACAGCGGGGCGCGATCGGCCCGGGGGCCGGGATCACGCAGGACCCGCGGCAGCGAGCCGTCCGCTCCGCCCTCCAGCGCGGGCCGGACCAGATCGGCCAGGGCGGCCACGGTGGGGGCCTGCTGAATCTGCGCCGCGGTCGGAGCGGATTCCGACCCGCCGAGCCGGCCACGGATGCCCTCGGCCAGCTCCCTGGCGCGGGCCTGGTCGCTCCGCACGGCCGGCAGCTCCTGGTGGACCCCTGCCAGAGATTCCCCCGACACCTGGGCCCAGACCCCGGCCACCAGCCGCTCCGCGGCATCCCGCGGCAGAACGCCCCTGGGCAGAGCGGGCGGTGAGGGCGGCGCGGACAGCTGCTCGCGCTCCGTTGCCGCGGTCCCGTCGCCGATGTCGAGTGCGGTGAGCAGGGCCTCCGCCACGTCACCCAGAGCGGCCCCCCTCTTCAGCAGGGTTTCCTGCAGAACGATCCCGAAGTCCTGTTTGACGGCGTTGCGGAGGCGCACGGCCATCAGCGAGTCGAGCCCGAGTTCGGTGAGCGGCAGGCCGGCGTCGATCTCCTGCTCGGCGTAGCCCATGATCATCGCGGTCCGCCGGGCGAGCCGCCCGAGCACCGCCGTCAGCGCGGCCTCGCTCCCCAGCCCGCGCAGCGCCTCGGGACCGCCCCAGTCGCCGCTGTCCTCGGCCGCGCCGCGCACCAGACCGGCGAAGAAGGGCACGGCCTCGATCCCGGGGAACGCCTGCACGGCGCGGCGCACATCCAGGCGTACGACGCCCGTGTACGGCCGGCCGCTCGCGATGATGAGCTGGAGGGCGTCCAGCCCCTCGTCCGGTGCGATCGGGTCCAGGGCCAGCGCGGTCATGTCCGGCGCGGCACCGAGCCCCGACCAGGGCCCCCAGGCGATGGACTCCCCGGGCACTCCACGGGCCCGGCGCTGGTGCACCACGGCGTCCAGCCACGCGTTGGCGGCCGCGTACGCGGCTTGCCCAGGGGATCCGAAGAGAGCGGCGGCGGAGCTGAACACCAGCCACCAGTCGAGGTCGTGGCCCGCGGTGGCCTCGTCCAGCCGCCGGGCGCCGTCGACCTTGGGCCGGAACACCACGTCCAGGTCGTCCGGTTCCAGCCCCGTGACCACGCTGTCGCGCAGCACACCCGCGGCGTGGGCGACACCCCGCAGAGTGTGTCCCGACCGGACGGCGGCCTCCACGAGCCGGGCCGCGGTGCCGGTTTCCGCGATGTCCCCCTGCACGACCTCGACGGAGGCACCGAGGGCGCGCATCTCGTCCAGTGCGGCCTCGGCCTCGGGGCCCGGCGGGCGACGCCCGTTCAGTACGAGCCGGCCCGCGCCGCGCTCAGCGAGTCGGCGGGCCGTGGCCAGCCCGAGGCCGCCGAGCCCACCGGTCACGATGTACGCGCCCCCCGGCCGCGCGAAGGCCACTGGAGCGGCGTCGTCGCCGAGTTCGGCAGCGGCCAGCCGTGCGATGAAGCGGGTGCCCGCGCGCCAGGCGACCTGGTCCGCCTCGGAGTCCCCGAGCAGCTCGCTTGCGAGGTCGTCCCCGGCGCCCGGGGAGCGGTCGACGTCGATCAGGCAGGGCCTGAGGTGGGGATGTTCCAGGGCGAGTACACGGAGCAGGCCGCGCAGGCACGCGCGGTCGGGGTCGCCCCGCTCGCCCGCGGTCACGGCCTCCGCCCGCTCGGTCACCAGGTACAGCCGCGGAGCCTGTCCTGGTCCCGGTCCGGGGACTTCGGCGAGGCGGCGGGCCACGTCCGCGACGCCGAGGACCGCTTCGCGGGCTCCTGCCGGGCCTGCGGCCTCGGTGAACAGCACCGCGACGGCGGCCTGTGCGCCATCCGCCGTCCGCTGCAGCAGGCCGCTCAGCGCCCGCTCCGCGGATCCCGCGCCGTGGCGGGCGACGGTGACCGTGGCTTCCGCCTGCTCCAGGGCCGCCCGCAGCGCGGTGGCGAAGCGATTGCCGCTCGGTGGATCGCCGCCGGGACCGATGGTGAGCAGCAGCCATTCCGACGGGGCGCCCGCCTGTGCGGTGGGCACTGAACTCTTGTCCCAGGCGATCTCGTAGGTGGTCTCGTGGAGCGGCAGCGGTACTTCCCCGGCCTCCGGGACGCGCAGGACGACGCCGTCGGCCTCGATCATCGCGGCTCCGCCGGTGTCCTCCAGGCGCAGGGACCAGCTGCTCCGCAGGTCTCCCCCGGCCGGGCCGACCGCCGCCCGTGCCCCGCCCTCGGCGGGCGTTCGCCGGACACGGCACAGGCCCGCGACCGGACCCGGGCGCCGTACGCGCAGCGTGCCGACCGCGACAGGAATGGCTTCCCGGGGGACGGCGGTTGCCGCTTCGCCGGACGTCGCGGGATCCGCTTCCGTACCGGTTCCGGCCCCGGTCGCCGCGGCCGGGGCGCGCAGGCAGGTGTCGAGCAGCGCGGGGTGGACGTGCCAGGGCGTGGAGAGGCCGTCCGGCGCGCAGTCGTCGGGAGGGGACAGCGCGACGGTGAACGCACCGCGGTCCGGCTCGCCGGGAACGCTCGGACTGCCAGGACCACTCGGACCACTCGATGCGCAGAGCTCCACGGCGGCGGTGGCATGACGCGCCCAGGTGCCGGCCGCCGACCTGGTGTGGATGCTCACCTCCGCCCGCTCCGGCCCGGTCGGATCGAGCAGCGTGGTGATCGGCGTGCTCCCGGACAGGGGCAGGAGGTGATCGAGCGTCAGGTCGTGCAGAACCACGCTCTCCACGGGGGCGCCGAAGAACTCGGCGGCTGCGGCGAGTGCCATCTCGGCGCACGCGGCCACGGGCAGCACCGTGACGCCGTGCACCTGCTCCTCCGGTCGGTACCACCCGTCGGTGCCCACGTCTCCGCGCCACATCGCACGGCGCGTGCCGGGGACGTCGACGCGCGTGCCGAGCAGCGGGTGGCCGTCCGGGCGCGCCACCCGGCGGGCCCTGCCCGCGCCGTCCACCCAGTGCCGCCGGTGCCGCCAGCGTGGGGTGGGCAGCGCCGTCCGCCGCCCGGCCGGCCACAGCAGGTCGGGCCGCTGCTGAGCACCGGCCGTGTGCAGCGCGGCCAGCGCCGTACGCAGCAACAGCGGCTCGTCGCCGTCCCGGCGCAGCGTGGGCAGCACCAGGGTCTCCCGCTCGGTCACCGCGTCGAGCGTCTCCTGTACGGCAGGAGCGGCGACGGGGTGCGGAGAGATCTCCAGGAAGATGTCGTGCCCGTCCGCGGCCGCGGCTGCCACGGCCTGGCGCAGCCGCACGGGGCGGCGGGCGTTGTCGCACCAGTAGTCGGCGTCCGCCCGGGGCGTACGGTGCGGATCCTCGTGCACGGTCCCGTACCAGGGGATCGCCGGATCCCGCCCCTGGATGCCCGCGAACCCCGAACGCAGTTCGGGCAGGACGGGATCGACCGCGGGTGAGTGCCCGGCACCGCCGACGTCGAGCATCCGGGCTGCGGCCCCGGACTCCTCCAGCTCCGCGACCAGGCGGTGGACGGGTTCGGCCGGGCCGGTCACCGTACATTTCAGCGGCGAGGCGTCCACCGCGATCTCGACGCCGGGGAAGCGTGCGAGTACCTCGGCCCGTACGTCATGGTGCAGTTCGACCGCGGCCATGGAGCCGGCGCGCTCCGCGACGACGGCACCGAGCAGCGCCGAGCGACGGAGCATGATGCGGAGCCCGTCGCGCGGGTCGAGGGCCCCGGCCGCCACCGCCGCGGCCACCTCGCCCATGGAGTGCCCGATGACCGCCGCGGGCTCGACGCCGTATGCCCGCCAGGTCCGGGTGAGCGCCAACTGGAGTCCGTACAGGAGCGGTTGTACGCGATCGAGGGCGGTGAGCGGTACGCCATCGGTGATCCAGTCGCTCAGCGGCGTACCCGCCTCGGCCGCGAAGACCGGGTCGAGGGTGCGGACGGCGGCCGCGAACTCGTCGTCCTCCTCGAGGAGGCGGCGGCCCATTCCGGCCCACTGGGAGCCGTAGCCCGAGAAGACGAACACCGGCCCCGGCCCCGCGTTTTCGCCGGGATCGATCTGGCGCGGCCGCACCACGCCCGTCGCCGGCTGATTCTGCCCGAGGGCGCGCAGCGCTTCGGTGACGGCCTCCCGCCCGCGGCCCACGACGGCGGCGCTCGTCCGTCCGTGCCGGTGGTGCCCGAGCGTATAGGCCACATCCTCCAGGCGTGCCCGCAGCCCTGCCGGAGTCATCAGCCAGTCGGCGAGACCGACAGCCGCATCGCTGAGCCGGTCGGTCGAGCGTGCCGAGACGACCAGGATGTGCGGAGCGGCCTCCCTCCCGCTGTGGTCCGCGTCCGCGACCCCTGACGGCGCCGCCAGAGCCCCGTCCGGAAGAGCCCCGTCCGGCTTCCACTGTTCGAGGACGGCATGCGCGTTCGTGCCGCCGAACCCGAAGGCGGAGACGCCCGCGCGTGCGGGGCGCTCGCCATCGCCGGGCCAGGGGATGGCGTCAGCCACGACGCGCAGCCGGGCGGCCGGAAAGTCGATGTGCGGGTTAGGCGTGCGGAAGTGCAGGCTCGCGGGAATCCTGCCGTGGTGCAGGGAGAGCACCGTTTTGATCACTCCCGTGATGCCGGCCGCGCTCTCCAGGTGCCCGAGGTTGCTCTTCACCGAGCCGATCAACAGCGGCCGGTCAGGCGGGCGTTGGTGTCCCAGTACGGCGCTGAGCGCCTCCGCCTCGATCGGATCGCCGAGCAGCGTGCCGGTGCCGTGCGTCTCGACGTAGTCCACGTCCGAGGCGTGAGCTCCCGCGTCCTGCAGAGCGGCGCGCAGCAGCGCCTGCTGGGCCACCGGATTCGGCGCCACCATTCCGGCCGAGCGGCCGTCGGAGTTGACCGCCGTTCCGCGGATCACCGCGAGGATCCGGTCCCCGTCCCGCACCGCGTCGTCCAGGCGCTTCAGCACCACGACTCCGCAGCCCTCACCCCTCGAGATGCCGTCGGCCGCGGCGTCGAACGCCTTGCAGCGGCCGTCCGGTGCCAGCACGCCCGCCTGGTCGAAGCTGGCGGTGATCATCGGCGAGAGCAGGACGTTGACCCCCGCGGCCAGTGCCGTATCGCACTCGCCGGCGCGCAGGCCGCGGCACGCCTGGTGCAGCGCGACGAGCGAGGACGAGCAGGCCGTGTCGATCGTCAGGCTCGGACCGCGCAGATCGAAGGCGTACGACAGACGGTTGGCCGCGATGCTGCCGGCCGAGCCGGTGCTGGTCCACTCGGTGACACGGGACAGATCCCCGGTGGTCAGGAACCCGTAATCGAGCGAGCTGAGGCCGACGTACACCCCTGTCGCGCTGCCGCGCAGGCCGGGGGCGGGCATTCCGGCGTGGTCCAGCGCCTCCCACGCCACTTCCAGAAGCAGCCGCTGCTGCGGGTCCATCAACTGCGCCTCGCGCGGCGTGATGCCGAAGAAGTCGGCGTCGAAGCCGGCTACGTCGTCCAGGAACGCCCCCCAGCGGGTGGTCCTGGCGAGCGCCGCCGCGGTGGGCGCCGAGCCGTCGTCGAAGTCCTGCCAGCGCTCCGCGGGCACCTCGCTCACGGCGTCCCCGCCCGCGAGCAGGAAGTCCCAGAACTCGTCCGGCCCCTCGATGCCGCCGGGCAGGCGGCAGCCCATCCCCACCACCGCGATACGGCCGGAACCCGCCTCCGGCGGCGCCTGGTCCGCATCCGCCGGGGACTCCTCCGCGTCCTCCGTGAGACGGGTTACGAGCGCCGCGATCGTGGGGTTGCCCCACAGCAGGGTGGCCGGCAGCACCCGGCCCAGCGCCTCCTCCAACTCGCCCGAGATCCCGACGGCATCACGGGAGGACAGGCCGTAGTCGACCAGGGGCCGGTCGGTCTCGATGTCCTCGGGTGCCACTCCGCAGCGCTCGGAGAGCAGACGCCTCAGCAGGTCGCGGATCGTGGCCGCATCGGCCGGCCCCCCCGCGTCGTTTTCGGCTTCCTCTGGTCGGGTCATTCCGCTCCCCCGGCTCCCGCACGGTCCAGGTCTACGCGGTCCGCCCAGGTGCCGGCGAGGTAGCGTCGGCGGCAGGCGCTGCGCGCGACCTTGCCGCTGCTGGTGCGCGGCACCGTACCGGGCGGCGCGAGTACGAAGTCGTGGACGGCCGCCCCGTGCCCGGCGACCACGGCGTCGCGCACCGCACGTGCGACGGCATCGCGCTCGGCGCCGGGATCACTGATCTGGCGGGAGTGCTCGGCGACGATGACCAGGCGCTCTTCGTCGTGGACCGTCAGCGCGAATGCCGCCACGTGGTCGTACCGGATGAGGGCGTGCGCCTCCTGGACGGTCGCCTCGATGTCCTGCGGATAGTGATTGGTGCCGTCGATGATGATCAGGTCTTTTATCCTGCCCGTCACGTACAGGCAGCCGTCGTGCAGCACCCCGAGGTCACCCGTGCGCAACCAATGCCGGTCACCGGCGACGTCCGAGGGGTCCTCGGCGAGCACGGCGCCGAACGTCTCAGCACTGCGGCCGGGGCTGCGCCAGTAGCCGCGCGCGACGTTGGGACCGCGCACCCAGATCTCCCCCACCTCGCCGTCCGGCAGGCGACGGCGGGTCTCGGCATCCACGACGAGGACTTCCTGGCCAACCGGCCGTCCGCAGGAGACGAGTTCGGTGAAGGTTCCCGGGGCGGCACCCGCGACGGGGCGGGCCGTGCCCTTCCCCAGCAGTTCCCGGTCGAAGGCGGTCACCCGCGGTGCCTGACCCGTCGGCGAGGTGGAGACGAAGACGGTGGCCTCGGCCAGGCCGTACGAGGGACGGATCATCTCCGGGGTCACCCCGTTGGCCGCAAATGCCTGCTGGAACCGGCTGACGGTGTCCGGGCGGATCGGCTCGCTGCCGCTGATCATCACCGACACCTGTCCGAGCGCCAGGCCGTCCCGGTGCTCGCCCTGCACGCGCCGCGCGCAGTAGTCGTAGGCGAAGTTCGGCGCGGCCGTGACGGCTCCAGGGTGTTCGGCGAGCAGGCGCAGCCAGCGCACCGGCTGCTGCAGGAAGGCCAGCGGGTCCGTGATCAGCGAATGGATGCGGCCGACGACCGGGGTGGCCACCGCGATGACCAGGCCCATGTCGTGGAAGAGCGGCAGCCAGGAGACCATGTGGTTCCGGTCCCGGTGGACGTCGAAGGCCGCGAGGGCCTGCTGCACGTTGGCCACGACATTGGCGTGGGTGACCTCGACACCCGACGGCGCCCGGGTCGCCCCGGACGTGTACTGCAGGTACGCGCAGTCCTCCGGCCGCACCAGCGCCGGGGCCGCGTCATCGGCAGGGCCCGCGGCGGCCTTCCCCAGTTCCGCGCCGTCGACGGCGATCGTACGAGGGCTGCCCGGGAGGCGCCTGCCGGTGCAGAAGTCGGCGATGGCCGCCCGGCTGCTGTTCGCGGTGAGGAGGCACGCCGGGCGCGCGTCGTCCAGTGCGGAAGCGAGCCGCTCGTCATGGCCGGGCAGGTTGGGCGGGAAGAGCGGTACGGCGATCGCGCCCGCCCGCAGGGCGCCGAGGAAGCCGATCACGTACTCGAGTCCCTGGGGTGCGACGATCGCGACCCGCTCGCCGGCGGCTCCGGCTTGGGTCAGGATCCCCGCCATCGCGCGTACGCGATGGTCGAGCGCGGACCAGGTGAGCACGGTGCGCCGTCCCGCGGTTTCCGCGGTGAAATCGGCGAAGGTAAAGGCGGGATCGTCCGGGGCCACCGCCGCGGCCCGGGCCAAGTGGCCGACGAGGGTGTCCACTTCAGCTGTCGGAGTCTGCTCCGTACCGGGCGGGGCGTCGTGGCGTGCGGACATGGTGGCTGCACCCTCCGGTGGATCATCCGACGTGGCTTCCCTCTCTCCACGGCGAACGCCTATTGAAGACGAAAAGAGGGGGCCAATGGGCCGAAAGTTAACCATTCGGACGTTAAAGTCGCCAACGGTATATGTCAAATACCTATGGCCCGTTTGATTTACCCCGAGTGGCTGCGAACGCATTTGCGAGTTCCGGTGCAGAGCCCGGCCTGAATTCACCGCGTCCGGCACACCCATGAAGAAATGGAGGTACCCCCGGATGAGCCGACCGGGTGACTACGCGCTCCTGGTGGCGCTCGCATTCGCAGCCTTCATGACGTGCCTGGACAACACCATCGTCAATGTGGCCCTGCCCCGCATCCAGCAGGACCTGCAGCTCGATCTGCCCGGCCTGGAGTGGGTGGCCGCCGCTTATCCGCTGACCTTTGCCGCGCTGCTGCTCACGGGTGGCCGGTCGGCCGACGTCTGGGGCCGCCGTCCGACGCTCCTGACAGGTCTGGGGCTCTTCACCGCGGCGTCGCTGCTGTGCAGCCTGGCGGACAGCGGGACCGCCCTCATCTCCTGCCGCGGGCTCCAGGGAGTCGGGGCCGCCCTCCTCATCCCGGCCTCGCTGGCCGTGCTGACGCGCGACCTCGGACCCCGGGCCCGGGCGGCCGGCGTCGCCACCTGGATGGGCGCGCTGGCAGCCGCGCTCGCGCTCGGGCCGGTCATCGGGGGGCTCGTCAGCCAGCACTGGGGCTGGAGTTGGATCTTCGCGATCAACGTGCCCTTCGGGGTACTCGCCATGGCCACCGTGGCCTGGGCGGTGCCGGGGGGCGGGGATTCCGGCGCGCAGGCGGCGGAGCGGGCGGGCGGTCGCCCGGCCGGATTCTGGAACGGGCGGTTCGATCCGGCGGGGGTGGCGCTGTCATCCGTCGCCGCGGGGGGCTGTG
This sequence comes from Streptomyces sp. 8N616, assembly GCF_052246385.1. NCBI lineage: Bacteria > Bacillati > Actinomycetota > Actinomycetes > Kitasatosporales > Streptomycetaceae > Streptomyces > Streptomyces sp. 8N616. The sequence continues at coordinate 12,765 of NZ_JBQQBY010000065.1, forward strand.
CGTACGGGTTGATCGAGGGGCCGCGCCATGGATTCGTATCACCCGGGATCATGTGGGCGTTCGCCGGCTCGCTCTGCGCCCTGGGACTGTTCTTGGTCCGCCAGTGGACCGCGTGCACGCCCATGGTCGACCTCTCCCTGTTCCGCGACAGGGTCTTCAGCGGCGGTGTCGCCGCACAGGTGCTGTGGGGGCTGGGCATCAACGGCGTCTTCTTCTTCACCGCGCTATTCCTGCAGCGGGGGTTGGGCTTCACCCCGACCGAAGCCGGGCTCACGTTCAGCCCGGTAGCCCTTTTCCTGATCCTCGCGACTCCGCTCACCGCGGTTCTGGTCCGCAGGTTCGGGGCACACCGGACCTCCGCGGGGGGCCTGTTGGCGGTTGCCGCCGGACTGCTGCTGCTGGCGCGGGTCGGCGAGGGGGCGAACCTCGTCGACCTGCTGCCGGGGCTCATCGCGATCGGAGCGGGCTCGGCCGTGACGGTGCCCTTGACCGCCAAAACGCTGGACACTGCTTCCGGCACGTCGTCAGGGATCGTTTCCGGCGTGGTGAGCGCCGCGCGCGAGTTCTCGGGACTGCTGGGTATCGCCCTGGTAGGAGCGGTTGTTGGACGCCACCAGGCCGAGGCGGTACGGCGCGGGCTCGACCCGGCGGCCGCGTTTCTGGAGGGCTACCGCGCGGGACTGCTCGTGGCGGCCGTCCTAGTGACGGTCGGCGCGGTGGTGGCCGGCCTGGCATTGCGTCCCGGCCCCTAAGGTCTCCGGCGACACTGCCATGCACCAAAATGTGAATCGCATTCGCACGGGCGTTGCCCGGACGGCCGTTGATGATTTCCGGTGGCGCGCGTTTTTCTCCTGAGGCCGGCGAGTGCCGCAAATCTCTCTACAGCGACCACGGATTACGGGGGCAGCGCGGACTACAGAGGTCCAGTTCCCGCGGAATTCCGAATCCGCCCGGATCCTCCGACTCCCCGTCAAAACCTACCGAAACCGGGCGCGATGAGCTGGTCACGGCCCTGCGGCAAATGACAGGGAGCGCAAACAGGGATCGCGGAGGTGGTACGGGCGGTGGTACGTGAAACCGCCGCACGCTATCCGCACTCCACCGACTAGTACGACTAGTTCTGAATTTCTTGAACGGGCCCGAGCCCGGTGCTTTGCTGTCCATATCCACACCGGCGGGCCGCCCACCCTCCTGGAGGAGTTTCGACAAGGCGGCCCGCCGTTGGCTTTTGGCCAGCGGAAAGCACTTCCCGGTCGCGGCGTCGTTGGGCAGGCTCCTCCACGGAGGGATCGGGACACCAGCCGGTGCCGTAACTCGGCACCGGCTGGTGCGGCTCGCAACTCCAGACAGAAGGAGCACCCCCCATGCGAGCTACCCGTAGGATCTCCGCTCTCCTCGGGGCCTCGGCCCTGGCGGTGGGCCTGTCGCTCATCCCCACCAACGCCCAGGCCGCGAACATCGTGGGCTGCAGTGAGAACGCACTGGTCGCCGCAATCGACGCAGCCAACATGACCGGCGGGGACGACCTGGTGCTGGCCCCGTTCTGCACCTACAACCTCACCGCGGCCCACAGCGCCGACGGAACGTCAGGGCTGCCCGACATCACCACCCCGATCACTGACGGGGGCCTTCACCGACATCGTCCGCTCCCCGAGTGCCACCGCGGACTTCCGGATCCTGAAGGTCGACGGAAGCGGCACCAACAGCGGCGATCTGAAGCTGTCCTCGGTCACCCTCCGGGGCGGCAAGGCTCCTGCGGGCCAATCAGGGGGCGGCATCTCCAACGTCGGCGGTGAGCTCCTCGCCACCGGCACCTCGCTGCGCGACAACCAGGCCGACCTCGGCGGCGGCCTCTACAACGAGGACGGTACGTCGACGCTCATCGGAGGCGTCGTCGTCGGTAACACGGCAACCGCCGGCGCAGGCGGCGGCATCTACGAGGCCTCCGGCTCGGTGAACATCGTGGGAACGCTTGTCAGGAGCAACTCGCCGGACAACTGCGCTCCTCCCGGCAGCGTGCCATTCTGCCGCGGCTGACGCGTACGAGTAAGAGCGGTTCCCGCGCGCGCCGTTGGGGATCTCCCCGGCCCCGACTGTAGCCGCGAGGCGGCGTGCGCGGGTCTCCGCTCTCGGCATCCCCCAGACAGCTCACGCAATATCCGCCCGAGGGATCGGGCACCAGGGGCCACCCACATCAGCGGGCCCCGGCCGGGTATCCCCCCACGGTCCGGCCGGGGCCCGCATCTTCATGTCTGTCAACGGATGGCATGGCCGTCCAAGCCACTTCCGGAAGCATCGCAATGTCGAATTCGCCTGCCCTGACAGGTAGGTTCAGTTCGGCTTGACGCCAGGCGTTACGGACTCGGTCCGGCAGCCGTCCACCGTACCGGCCGCGCACCGCCCTTGCACCGGTGACCGCACCATCCCGGTCCGGCTTTACGCCACTTCGCCGGCGATTACCGCTCCACACCACGCGAGCAGCCGCCGGCAACGTGATCACGCTTTGTGCACCGGGGAACGGTGGACAATGACGCATCCCCGCGAGCGAATCCCCAAGCGACACACGCGAGTTGGCGCAGCCTGCTGTTTCCGATGCCCGAGATCCGGTAGCGAAAAACAGCGTTGATATGACCAATCCGCGCCCGGCGGCTTTTACCGGGTGCGCCGTGTGAGCCGCGCAGCGCTCCGCCATCCAGGGCAATTCCACGTCACTGCTATGGCGTGGCGGCACATCTGCCCCGCCTACTGGTGGTACCGACCGGTGAGTTACTCATCTATCTGTCGGGGGACGGCGGCTGCAAGCCGATGTGAAACATCGTCAACCACCGGTAAAGGACCCCTCGCACAGGATGAAGTCGCCCTGAGCAGCGACCACAACGCTTGACGGGCGATGAGAGCGGCTCACCTCCATTCACAGCATTCGGAGGGCCCCCCACCATGGCATTCACCATTACCCGGGTGACGTCGTCGCCGAATCCAACGGTCTTCGGACAGCCTGTCACTCTGACCGCCCAGGTCATCCCGCTCTGGTTCGGAACTCCCACGGGCACCGTCACCTTCAGCACGCCCGGCGGACCCACGCTCACCGCCACGCTGTCCGGCGGCACGGCCTCCGTCACCACCAGCGCCCTGCCTGTCGGCCTGGACGTCATCACCGCCAACTACAACGGCGACTCCAACTTCAGTCCTTCCAGCGGCACGACCAACCAGCTGGTCTTCAAGGCCTCGACGACCACCACGGTGACCTCCTCGCCCGACCCCTCGACCTTCGGCCAGACGGTCACGCTCACCGCCAACGTCGCGGCGATCGCGCCCGGTTCGGGCACCCCGACCGGCACGGTCACCTTCGTCATCAGCGGCGGAGGCGGAGGCGTCCTCATCGCACCGCTCTCCGGTGGTACGGCCACCGTCACCACCAGCTCCCTCAGCGTCGGCAACCACGTGGTCACCGCCACGTACAACGGCAACGCCAACTTCAACAGCTCCACCGGGACGGACACGCATACGGTGTCGAGCAAGGCGCCGACGACCACCACGGTGAGCTCCTCGCCCGACCCCTCCACGTTCGGCCAGACGGTCACCCTCACCGCCAACGTCACGGCCGTCTCCGGCACGCCGACCGGCACCGTCACCTTCGTCATCAGCGGCGGCGGAGGCGGCACCATCACCGCACCGCTCTCCGGCGGCACGGCCACCGTCACCACCAGCACCCTGACGGCCGGCACCCACAACATCACCGCGACCTACAACGGCGACATCAACTTCAACACCTCAAGCGGCGCCGACACGCAGACCGTTGGCCAGGCCGCGACGACCACCACGGTGAGTTCGTCGCCCGATCCATCGGTGACGGGACAGACGGTCACGTTCACTGCCAATGTCGCGGCCGTCTCGCCTGGCGCGGGCACGCCGACCGGCACCGTCACGTTCGCCATCAGCGGCGGGCCCACGCTCACCGGCACCCTCTCCGGCGGCGTCGCCACCGTCACCACCAGTGCGCTGACGGCCGGCTCCCACCCCGTCACGGCCACCTACAACGGCAGCGCCAACTTCAGCACCTCAAGCGGCACCGACCCGCACACCGTCACCCAGGCTACGACCACCACGTCGGTGGCCTCCTCGCCCGACCCGTCCGTATCCGGGCAGCCGGTCACCATCACCGCCACCGTCACGGCGAACGCGCCCGGATCGGGCACACCGACCGGCACCGTCACCTTCGTGATCGACGGCGGCGCCCCTCAGACCGCAACGCTCAGCGGCGGCACTGCCAGCATCACCACCAGCACCCTGGGCGTCGGCAGCCACACCATCACGGCCACCTACGGTGGTGACGCGAACTTCATCGGTGGTTCGGTCGGCAACGACACGCACCTCGTCAACCAAGCCGGGACCACGACGACGGTGAGTACATCGCCCGACCCATCCGTGTCCGGGCAGTCGGTCACCTTCACCGCCCAGGTGGCGGCCACGGCCCCCGGCGCCGGAGTCCCCACCGGAACAGTCACCTTCGTGGCCACCGACGGCACCACCACCGTAAGCCTCAGCGGGACCCTGGACGGCAGCGGTGTCGCCACCGCCTCCACCACGGCACTCGACGCCGGCAGCTACACCGTCACCGCAACCTACGGCGGAGACGCCAACTTCACCGGCTCCAGCGACACCGACACCCACACGGTCAACCAGGCCGCCACGACCACCACCGTCGTCTCGACACCCGACCCGTCCGCACCCGGGCAGTCGGTCGCCTTCACCGCCTTCGTGGTACCGGTGGCCCCCGGCTCCGGGACGCCCACGGGGCCCGTCCAGTTCGTCATCACCAACGGCATCAACACCGTGACCCTCAGCGGCAACCTGGACGGCAGCGGTGCCGCCACCGTCTCCACCAACGCCCTCGGCGCCGGCAACTACACCGTCACCGCAACCTACGGCGGAGACGCCAACTTCACCGGCTCCAGCGACACCGACACCCACACGGTGAGCCAGGCCGCGACGACCACCACCGTCACCTCGTCGCCCGACCCGTCCGTATCCGGGGAGACGGTGACCTTCACGGCGACGGTTACGGTGAACCCGCCCGGTTCGGGCACCCCGACCGGCACCGTCACCTTCGCGATCAGCGGCGGTCCCACGCTCACCGGAACCCTCTCCGGCGGTGTCGCCACCGCCACCACCAGCGCCCTGACCGTCGGCAACCACACCGTCACGGCCACTTACGGTGGGGACACCAACTTCGCCGGCTCCAGCGGCTCCGACACCCACGACGTCATCCAGGCTGGGACGACCACGTCGGTCACCTCGTCCCCCGACCCGTCGGTGTCCGGGGAGACGGTCACCATCACGGCGACGGTTACGGCGAACCCGCCCGGTTCGGGTACCCCGACGGGTAACGTCAGCTTCGTGATCGACGGCGGTGCTCCGCAAAGCGCTGCCCTGTCTGGTGGCAGCGCCAGCATCACGACCAACTCGCTGAGCGTCGGCAGCCACACCATCACCGCCACCTACGGTGGGGACGCGAACTTCACCGGCTCCGTCGGCACCGACACCCACACCGTCAACCAGGCCGCAACCACCACCACGGTGACGTCGTTCCCGGACCCGTCCAGTTCCGGGGAGTCGGTAACCTTCGCGGCCTTGGTGACGGCTACGGCCCCGGGCGCCGGAACCCCCACGGGGAACGTCCAGTTCGTCATCACCGACGGCGCCACCACGGTGACACTCAACGACAACCTGGACGGCACCGGCGTCGCCACTGTCAGTACGGGCCTCGTCGCCGGCAACTACACCGTCACGGCCACCTATGCCGGGGACGTCAACTTCACCGGCTCCAGCGACACCGACACCCACATCGTCAACGAGGCCGACACGGTTACAACGGTGACCTCCACACCTGACCCGTCGGTGTTCGGTGAATCGGTCACCATCAGTGCGACTGTTGCGGCGGATCCGCCTGGTTCAGGTACTCCCACGGGCAGTGTCAGCTTCGTCATCGACGGTGGTGCCCCGCAGAGCGCCGCGCTCGTGGCCGGCAGCGCCAGCATCACCACCAGCTCGCTGAGCGTCGGCAGCCACAACATCACCGCCACCTACAGCGGAGACGCCGATTTCAACGGCTCAAGCGGCACCGACACCCACACCGTCGGCCAAGCCCAGACCACGGCCAACATCACGCCCCCGGCCGGTCCCACCGACTTCGGGGAAACAGCCACCTTCACCATCGCCGTCACCGCGAACCCACCCGGCGCAGGCACACCCACCGGCACCATCACCTACCAGATCGACGGCGGCGCAACCCAAACCGCAACACTCACCGGCGGCACCGCCACCGTCACCGACAGCACCCTCGCCGTCGGCACAC
>NZ_JBQQBY010000066.1:0-17139 GCF_052246385.1 Streptomyces sp. 8N616
CGTCGAGCACACCTTCGCCCGGATGAAGAACTACAAGATCCTCCGTGACTGCCGGCAGCACGGCGACGGCCTCCACCACGCCGTCCAGGCCGTTGCCCGCATGCACAATCTCGCCCTCGCCGCCTGAGCAGATACGCCAACCGCCCCAGCTCAGGCTGCATGATCACGGCCTTCTGCAACACGCTTTAGGCAGCTGACTGGACCGCCGCCGTGCAGCGCGGGCCTCAGCAGCCTGGGGATCGCAAACAGGTACTAAAGGCGCGCGAGGCCTGTGGCGAGCAGGTCGTACGCGCGGTCGGCGTCGGCGTGGGCTTCGGGCAGGGCCTCGTCCGTGGTGCGGCCCGAGGTGAGCTTTCGCCAGTTCTCGTGGGCGAGGGTCTGATGGATCGTAATGATCTGCGCGGACGCCAGCTTCGCCGTCAACTCGTCGGCCCCACCTGTCCGTTCCAGGGCTTCGGCCAGGGCGTCGCGATCGTGGTTGCTGTACTGCACCAGGCGCGCCAGCAGGCTCGGGGTCGAGTAGAGGAGGTCGTTGAAGGCGCGCACCGTGGCGTCGTCGTTGAGGCCCGTCACCGGGTCGCGGGCGTCGAGGCGGGCGTGGAAGTGGGCGCGCAGAGCGTCCAGCGGGGACTGCCCCGGGGGGCGGTTGCTGACGACGCGGGCGGCCTCGCCCTGGTGGTCGGCGATGCGGTGGAGGGCCAGGTCTTCCTTGGTGGGGAAGTAGCGGAACAGGGTCGGCTTGGATACGTCCGCGGCGGCGGCCACGTCCGCGACCGGGACCTGGTCGAAGCCACGCTCCAGGAAAAGCGCGATGGCCGCGTCGGACAGCGTCTGCCTCGTGCGCTGCTTCTTGCGGTCCCGCAGTCCCGGCTCCCTCGGCTTCTCCGGCTCCCCTGTCTCCTTGTTCACGTCGCAGACCCTAGCAGAGTTCCGTTACCGGGAAATGTTTGTTACTCGGTTGCATTTTTGGGGCGGTGCGGTCTTTCATGGGCTCCAGACGACGGAGGGATACCTCATGACCACTGTGCTGATCGTGGGCGCCGGGCCGACCGGCCTGGCGCTCGCCTGTACGGTCGCCCGTGCCGGAGTGCCCGTACGGATCATCGACAAGTCCACGGAGTTCCATCGGACTTCGCGGGCCAAGGGGCCCAACCAGCGCAGCCGCGAGGTGCTCGCGGACCTCGGCGTGGGGGAGGAGTTCACGGCTTCGGGCACCGAGCGCATGGTGCTGCGCAAGTACCGGGGCGGCGTCGCGCTCGCCGACGACGAGATCTTCGCGGGCGCGGCCCCGGATGCTGGCGCCCCGTACGCGAAAGGGCTGTCCATTCCGCAGTGGCGGACCGAGGAGATTCTCCGCGCCAAGCTCGCCGAGTACGGAGTGGAGATCCAACTCGGCTGTGAGATAGCTGAGTTGAGCCAGGACGATGTGGGCGTGACGGTCCGGCTGTCCGACGGGCGGCGCATCGAGGCGTCGTACGTCGTCGGCTGCGACGGCGGCCACAGTCCGGTGCGAAGGGCGCTCGGCGTGCGCTTCGAGGGCGAGTCGGAGGCCGAGGAGTGCATGGTGTGCGGGGACGTGGAGGCCGACGGGCTGGACCGTGACTACTGGCACCAGTGGTTCGACGAGGATGGCGCGATCATGCTCTGGCCGATCCCGGGGACCCGTGCCTGGCAGTTGCAGGGGACTCCCGAGCGCGAGGCCGCGGGGCGACTCGTGGAGCCGTCGCTGGAGACCTTCCAGCGTCTCTTCGACCGGCACGCGCGCGTGCGCGGCGTACAGCTCGCCAACCCCACCTGGATCTCCACCTACCGCATCAATGTCCGCATGGCCGAACACTTCCGGGTCGGCCGTGTCTTCCTGGCGGGCGACGCGGCCCATGTCCAGTCCATCGCGGGCGGCCTCGGCATGAACACGGGCATCCAGGACGCCTTCAACCTCGGCTGGAAGCTCGCGCTCGTCGCCAAGGGTCTTGCGGGTCCGGGCCTCCTGGACACCTACGAGGAAGAGCGACTGCCCATCGCCGCCTGGACGTTGAAGACCACCAACGAGCGGCTGAGGGCCGCCCGGGAAGGGATCAAAAAGGCCGGCGTCGGCACCGAGGTCGTGATCGACGACGCGGTCACCACGCTCGGCGTCGGCTACCCATGGAGTTCGCTCGCCTGGGGCGGCCTCGCCGTGGGTGGCGACGGCCGCACGCGAGCCGCCCAGGCGGGCCACCGGGCACCCGACGCACCCTGCCGGGACGCGGTGTCCGGTCGGCCGGTCCGCCTTTTCGAGGTCTTCGCCGGACCGCACTTCACCCTGCTCGGATTCGGCCCTGGATCCGCCGGGGCGCTGGCGGATGTGGAGGTCAAGTGGGGTGACATCGTCCGCACGTGCCTGATCGACGCGGGGCCCGACGGGGTGGAGAGGCCCGACTGGGTAGAGAGGCCCGACGGGCTGGGGAAGCCCGGCGGGCTGGAGGACCACCGCGGCCACGCTCGTACGGCCTATGGCGTGAGCGGTGACGCGCTCGTCCTCGTCCGGCCGGACCATCACGTCGCGCTGGCGGTCGATCCGTACGAGGCCCGAGTCGTGACCGACTACCTGGAGGGGCTCGGCCGCTGACGCCCTGCCCCGATCCTTCGTCACCGAGACCCTCACTCAGCGCGCCGGTGGTTACTCGTCAGGCATATGAGTCGTCCACCGTGGCAGCGCAGCGCTGACTATGCGCGCCGCACCAGCAGTTCGGTGTTGCGGTCTCCCGGCGCCCCCGCCCAGCCCTCGTGGACGCCGCCCGCCAGGCCCGAGACGACGCCGGGCGCGTTGTACGACAGCTCCCGGTACAGCGACCCGAGGCCGACGGCCGACAGGTCGTCGAAGTTCGTACGGTGCGGGGCCGCGGACTCGATGAGTGTGGTGAGCAGGGAGACCGTCCCGTCGTGGTTGTCGACCAGCTCGAGCACGCGCGCGTGGTGCGGATAGTCCACGTGGGAGGCGGTGTTGACCTCCCAGAAGGAGCGGTGCGCGGTCGGGTGGGTGTGCGGGGTGATGCGGTTGACGTGGCTGTGGCCGTTGATCCACGCCACCACGTTGGGGAACCGGCTCAGCAGCGCGATCACCTCTTCGCCGTCGTGCCGCGGCTCCTCGGTGCGTGCGGCGTCGGGGCGCCGCTTCATGCTGGGGCTGTTGTGGTGGCTGAAGACCAGGATGTGGGCGTCGTCGGCCCCGGTGTTGCGAACCAGCCGGCCGTCCGCGTCGTAGAAGCGGGAGCTGTGGGAGGCCAGCATCCGCTCCAGCCAGCGGAGTTGCTCGGTGCCGAGCGAGCCCTCGTAGTGCCCGCTGCGATACGTGGTGTCGATGCTGATGCCGATGACGTTCTCGGCGATCTCGAACGCGTAGTACATCCGGTCGCCGTCGAGGTTGTTCTCGGTGTATCCGTGACCGGCCGGGCCCGCCCCCGCGTACTTCGGGTCGAGGTGCGAGGCGAGGTACTCGTGCGGGCTGAACATCCTCCGGCGCTCGTCGGCCGTCACCGTCCGTGCCCCGGCCGCGTTCCTGCTCAGGATGGCCTTCAGGACCTCGCTCTTGGGGTCGTCGCCGGTCTGCACCGCCTGCGCGTACGCGGCCACGTCCGAGTCCGGGACCGTGAACAGCTTGCGGGGTCCGGTGACGAAGTCGCGCAGCGCGGGATCCTCGGGTGCCAGGCAGCCGCCGGGCAGGTCGTCGTGGTTGCCGACCGTGGAGTACCAGGGGATGTTCAGGCCGGGGCTGGTGACCGGGCGGATCGCGGCTTGCAGGAAGCCGGGCAGGCGGGGCAGGCCGCGCTGCTTGTCGGCGTCGCGCAGGCTGTCGTCCGGGTGCCAGAACAGGGGGAGGCCGGAGTTCTGCACGCCCTCGTACGAGGTGGGGTCGCCGGTGTTGGGGGTGATCCGGCCGCCGCTCATGGCGGTGAGGAACCAGTCCAGCTCGATGGTGGAGTTGTTGTCGATGTTGTCGCCCGTGCTCATCACGAACGCGGGCGGACGGCCGGTGTGCGGGCCGCCGCCGAGCGCGTTGACCTGCTCCACGAGCGAGACCGCGCCCGCGACCGTCAGCGCCTCCTGCACCCGCCACGAGCCCAGGCCCTGCGCGCGCATGAACTCCATGCGCAGCGGGCTCTGTACGTCGATCACATGCAGGTCGGTGAACTGGACGAAGCACGCCAGGGCGGTGCGCCGGTCCTGGCGCCCGGTCCTGGGAGCGGCCAGCTCACCGCGTACGACCAGTGGCCAGCCGGGGCCGGAGACGAGCCGCCGGTAGCCGGTGCCGCCACTGCCGCCGAGGCGCGCCGTGGTGTCGAGCGTCGTCGTGGCGTACGGCGCCGCCCGCCGGGTCTGCGGGCGGGGCTGCGGCCGTGCGGCGGTCCGCCTGGGCTCCGCGGCGGGCGGCGGAGCGCTGCCCTGGCGCGGCCCCGGGATCTGCGACCACGCGGCTGCGGTCCCCGCGACGGCGGCACCGGAAGTGAGCAGGAAATGACGGCGGTTGATGGCGGACACGGTCCCGGCCATGGGGTCCTCCGGCGCCGTTGCCGGTGTCACCCGGCAACATCGCTGGTTCGCTGGTTCACTGAATCACGAGTGGAATCACTCATTCCGGAGCCTGTGCGGCGGTCGTGGCCTGATCGTGAACGACGCCGGAACGCAGAACGCCCAGCAGCAGTCGAAGGGGCCCGAGATCATTGGCCGGTGTGCCGGCAGCCAGAAGCCCTCCCGCTCGGACGGAAGGGCTTCGTGGCTTCGCAGGTTGGCGGCAACGGCTACCGCGCCGGTTCGGGGTAGAACTCGCGCGGTTTGCCGGTTTTATCCTTGAGTTTCCCGAGCAGGCTCGACGGATACTCGATCACCCAGTAGCTCGCCATCGCCGCGGGCACCGCCACCGCCAGCACGATCGCCGTGGCCAGCGGATAACCCGCCTGCCCTGTCGGCAGCAGCCCGGACTTGTAGAGCTGGAGCATGATCGGCTCGTGCCAGATGAAGAGGCTGTAGCTGATCAGCCCGATGTAGGTGAGCCAGCGGGCCCGCAGCGCGCGGTGCCACTGCCCCTGCTTGCGTACGTGGATCGTGCTGAACAGCAGCAGCACCCACAGCAGACTGGCCAGCGGATGGAAGAAGGTGAACAGGGCGTTCTCCGGGGCCGACAGCAGCGACAGCAGGTACAGGCTCACCAGTACGGCCGCCCGCAGCGCCCACGCCGACCCCGTACGCATCCGTCCCCGCTCGCCGAGCCCGACCATCAGCACGGCCAGCCCCATGCCCGCCGCGAACCCGCCGAAGCGGGCCTGCGGGCCGAAGTACACGGGCCAGCTGGTGTGCGGCACCCCGAACGCGTAGTGCGCGACCGCGATCCAGACGAGCGGCCCCACGAACAGCAGCAGGCAACCCGCGGCGCACACGGCCACCCGCGTGCTCCGCTGCCGCAGCGGTCGGCAGGCACGCACCGCCAGCGGTCCGAGCGCGACGAGCGCCAGGTAGAACATCATCTCCAGCGACAGAGACCAGGTGGGGCCGATGGTGAAGAAGATCTGCTCCCGGTCGAAGACATGGGTGAAGGTGAGATGCTCCACCAGGTCCAGCCAGTTGCCGGGCAGGGTCGGGTTGCGGGTCGCCCAGACGACCAGGACCGCGAGGAAGTACAGCGGCACGATCCGGATCGCCCGGCGGAACAGGAACACCCGGGCGGGCCGTATCGAACCTCCGTCGATCGCCGCGCGCGCATACGTCAGCGTCAGCAGATACGCGGACATCACGAAGAAGAGGTCGATGACCTCGAGGGAGATCGCCGCTCCCACGAAGGGGTTGTCCACCGGCGGGTGGGAGCCCCCCGCGTCGTACCGGAAGTACTGCTGCCAGACGTGGAAGATGACCGTGCTCAGCGCGGCGAGACCCCGGTAGCCCTCGATCTCACGGGCGCGGCTGCTCGCGGGTGCGCCCTCCGGCGGACGCGGCGAGGGCCCGGAGGCGGATCCGGGCTCCGCAGTACGGGCGGTCGGAGCGCTCACGGCTTGGCCACCGCCTTCTTCGCGGCGGCGGCCCGCGGCGTGACCCGCCACTGCCGGTCTCCCAGCGCCTCCTTGAGGAACGCCAGCCGGGCGAGCATGTTCTTGAAGTGGGAGTAGAAGAACGTCGACACCAGCACGTACCGCCAGAACCACCCGCGGCGCCTGCGCAGTTCGGGTACGGCGAGACGCCAGGCGAACGCCGCCTGCACCAGCCCGGCCGACACCGTGAACAGGGTGGCCAGCAGGCAGACCGGCACCGCCCAGTCGAGCTCGGTCAGGCCGCCCGACCGCCAGGCCGAGTACAGCAGGATGGGCAGGATCTGCAGCGTCAGCCAGGGCTGCACCTCGCGCCAGCCGAGCAGCACGAAGAGCCCGAGCTTCTGGCGGGCCGTGAAGACCGGGGACCGCAGGCTTCGCCACAGGTACTTGAGCGAGACCTGGAGCCAGCCCTGCGCCCACCGCGACCTCTGGTTCCACAGCGACTTCAGCGTCGTGGGCGCCAGCTCGCGGGAGATGAGGGTGCGGTCCACGGCGAACCGTGCGCCCTCGTTCAGGGCGCGCATCGTGGAGTCGATGTCCTCGGTCAGCATCGAGCCGTGCATCCGGGTCCTGGCGAGCAGGTCGGTGCGCCAGAAGCCGTTGGAGCCGCCGAAGACGCCGAATCCGTACAGCCGGGTACGGCCGGGGTGGCTCACCGCGTAGATCGTCTCGAACTCCACCCCCACCAGCCTCGAGACCCAGGTGCTGTCGCCGTTGCGGATCACGCAGTGGCCCTGGACGACGTCATAGCCGTTCGACAGCCAGTGCCAGGCGTGCTGGAAGGCGCCCGGAGCCGGGTGGTGGTCGGCGTCGAAGATGCCGACCATCTCGCCGCGCACGCGGGTGACCGCGGCGTTGATGTTCTGGGCCTTGGAGGTGCTGCCCTGCACCGGGAGGAGTACGAGACGCGGGTCGCGGCGGGCGATCTCGCGGAGCGTGTCCTCGACGGGCAACGGGTGCGGCGTGTTGTACGCGAGCACGATCTCCAGGTCGTTCGGGTAGTCCAGGCGCAGGAACGATTCGACGGTGTCGACGATGGTCGCGGCCTCGTTCGGCAGATACGCGGCGATGACCGCGCTGGCGGGTGGATACGGCTGCGCGGGCCGGTCCGGCCGGGGTACCGAGTCGAGCGAGAACAGGCACTCCACCACGATGAGCGCCGCGGACGCCAGGAGGCCGCCCACCACCACCCAGTACATGGCCGAGCCGAGGTCCCAGCCCAGCTCGTACATCTGCTGGTACAGCAGGAAGGGCACGCCCACGCCTAACAGGAGCACGACAACCGGGGACAGCGCGGACAGCAGGCCGCGGACGGCGGCTCCGAGGGAGGCGAGGGAACCGAGGAAAGGGCGCCGGTGCCGCTGCGGTGAGCGCATCCACGGGGCGTACCTGACCGGACGCAGATCGCGGTGACGGGTCGCTTCGGCCGCCGCGTCCCGGGCCTTCTCGACGGCTTGCGTGTGGTCGCCGCAGTCGGCCAGCGGAGTCCATCCGATCGCCGGGGTCAGCCGGACGTTCTCGTCGGCGACGATGAACCGGGTGCCCGCGACCGTGTTCGCGAACTTCTCGAGGCTGCGGCGCGCCGCCTCCTCGTCCACGCCGGGCATCAGCATGAGCAGGTGGCCGTGGTCGTCCCACCCGAGCCGGTCACAGACACTGCCGAGCTTCTCCGCCACTCCGGCCAGCCGCTCGGCGACCTCCCGGCGTACGCGCGGGCCGAGCCGGGATTCCAGGGCGCTCATCTCGGCCACGGCGACCGTCGCCACGACGCCGCCGCGGCGTGCGGGCTCGGGACGCTGCAGTTCCCGGTCGAGTTCGGCGAGGAAGTGCGGCTCGGAGTAGAGGCCGGTACGGGGGTCGAGGAGCAGGTTCTCGACGGGGACGGGGACGCGGCGCAGCTTGGCCTCTATCCGGGCGGACAGCTCGACCGGGTCGGAGGCCTCGGGTATGCAGTCGTCGGCTCCGTGGCGCAGCATGTCCGCGACATCGGCGGAGGCGGGGTTGGCCGCGACCATGAGCAGCGGCAGGGCGCGGCCGGCGGGGACGGCGCGGACTTCGCGGATCACGTCGAGCCGGTCGGGTCGGCCGGGTGCGCCGGGTGCGCCGGGTGTGCCGTGTGTGCCGTGTCTGCTGGAACTGTCCGGTCCGTCGGGCCCGCTGGATCCGTCCGGGCCGTCGGCCCTGCCCGATCCGTCCGGGCCGCAGTCCGGGCCTCCGTCCAGGGCGACGATCGCGTCCAGAGGGGCCTGCTGGACCTCCAGGTTCACCCGGCCGGGCTCGGCATGGCTGACCTCGTGCCCGGTCGACACCAGGGTCTGCGTCAGCCGCTCGAGCCTCGGCCCCGGCGGACCGACCGCCAGCACCCGCCCGCGGGTGGGGGCGGGGACGGGGGCGGGATCGGCGGGCTCGGATCTGGATGAGTCGGGTCGCGGGCCGGGAGCAGCTACGGATGTATTCGGCGAACCTGGCTGGTGCGAAGTGAGCACCTGAGGATTTCCTTCCTTACAGGAGGGCTTACGCGAGGGCATGCGACAACCGGTCTGGCCACGAAGAGCGTTGGAGGCTGGACCGGGTTGCGTCGAGCGTGGAAGGGGCCTGCGGACTGCGGTCGGTTCAGGACAGCTGTGCTGCACCTGCGCTGGCGCGAGGCCGGACCGACTGGTGCCACGGCTTTCGGCGGCTTGGCGCCGGGTCCACAGGCTGTGCTTGCACTGGTCGGTACGGCGCGCGGCCGTCCGTACGGCAGGCGGCACGGCCGGGCCGGGCGGGGACGCTCTATGGGCCGGTTCTTCGGCTGGGTGCACAGCGCGCGCGCCGTACGGAGAATCCGCGGCAGGGGGACGCGCAGGAAAGCGGCGCTGGGGCAGAGAGGCGACCGTATCGCGGCCGCCATTGCGATACGCCTCGTGAAACCATCGGAACTTTTGGAACCATCGGAAGCATTGCGACGATGGGAGCCGGGCGAACGGCTGAATCCCTCCGGCGGTCCGTGGTGTCCATGGCGCGCCGATGACGCCCCATCAACTTCTCGGCCGGACGGGCGAGTTTACGACGAGAGCGCTGTACGGCCCCCGTGCCCGATAAGGAGATCAATCGGGAGCCGGGTCGACCGCTGGCCGAGGCCGGCGCGGACGGGGCCACCCCGTCCGTGAACCGCCCGAACTCGTCGGTGCACGCGCCGGCGAGGCCCCGAAGCGCGAGAGCGCGCTTCAGTGGATTCTGCATCTATGGGGTCCCATCCTGGTCGGATCGTGGGGGAGGACCGAAATGTCACGACAGCATCTGACCACACACCTTGACCTTGTGCGTCAGCCTCATCAGCCTCAACGATCACTATGACATCACACCTACATGGGCGTAACGCGATGATTAAGCCCCAAACACGGACTCGACCCAGGGGGGCGCGGGCTCGTGGGTGCATGCGGGTGGGGGAGGGGCGCGGGCGCACCGGGCGCCGGACGAATCTCGTCGAATTGACATGCTGGAAGCCCCGCCGACGAGAGGGAGTTGGGCTCCATGGAGTGGATCGTCCATGGTGAACAGCAGATCTACAGCAACGCGTGGGTCAACCTGTGGCTCGTGGACGTCCAGTAGCCCGACGGTCGCCGCTGGGAACACCATGTCGTAAGGATGCGGCACTTGGCGGTCGCCGCCGTTGTCGACGACCAGCAGCGAGTGCTGATGCTGTGGCGGCACCGGTTCGTCACCGACACGTGGGGCTGGGAACTGCCGATGGGCCTGATCGAAGCGGACGAGAGCGCCCGAACAGGCCGCCGCCCGGGAGATCGAGGAGGAGACCGGCTGGCGTGTGCAGTCGATGAAACCACTGGTGTACGCGCAGCCCGCGAGCGGCATCACCGACTCCGAGCACCATGTCTTCCGCGCTGACGGCGCCACTTACGCGGGCCCGCCGACCGAGATGAACGAGGCCGACCGGATCGAGTGGATCCCGCTCTCGGATATCCGCGGAATGATCGACCGCCGCGAGATCGTCAGCAGCGGCGCGCTTGTGGGTCTCCTGTACCTGCTGCTGGACGAGGCCACTAAGAGCACCGGCTGGCCGGGGGCCGGCCGAGCACCTCCCGCATCCGCTGGTCGAAGGCGATCACCGGCAGCTCACGGGCGTACGGAGCCAGGCGCCGGTGGAATTCCTGAACATGACCCACCACACGCGGGGAGTCGATGGCGGCAGTCAAGTCGAGGGCGAGCCCGGCGCTGTGGCAGGCGCGGTCGAGTTTGCTCTGCTGGAGCTGGGTAGTGGCCAGCCAGAAGGCGTGGAAGGCGCGGCCCCTCTGCTGGGCGGTCTTCTCTCGGCGAAGCCTTTCGGCGATGAGAGGTCCGGCGCGGGACGCTTCGCCAAGGCGGGCGAGTGCGATGCCGGTGTCGACGATGAGCACGGCCGTGGCCTGCAACTCGTCGCCGCCTTCTCCGAGGAGAACGGCCTCCGCTCCCGCAGTCCGCTCGGCAAGACCGTCTGGGCCCGTCTGCTCCTCGACGCCCCGAAGGGGAAGCCGGATCACAGTGTGGTCCCGGTGGGCGGTGACGACCTGGCGGGCTGGGCCCGACCCGGCCGAGTTGGACTCGCAGGCGGTCGCCGGGAGGCGGGGACCGGGCTTGGTGAGGCCGGGTACGCCGTTCGTCTTACGGGGGAGTGGCGGATGAGGCCGATGTCGTGGCTCCAGGACGTCGTCCTTGGCGTTCGCGAGGCGCCGCGGACTCGGCTGACAACAGAATCTCTCCAACTGCGATGCCCCGGAGGGCCAACAGGGTCCCGGGGTATTGCTGTCTCCGCCGCGAGACGGCGGACGGGAGGGGGGATCTGGTGAAGGTACGTACGGCGGTTGTGATGGCCGCTGCCGTTGCCGTGGCGTCCGGTGCCATCGTGTGGGGTTTGGCATCCGGCGCAGCTCCGGCTGCGCCTCAGGCGGCTCCGGTGAGCGGGGCTCCGACGGCCTCGGCGTCGTCGGAGAAGAACGAAGAGCCGGGGGCACGGGTGCAGGTGGTGGCTCCGGCGTCGTCTGCGCCGCCCCGCTCGGCGCCTCCTCGGGAGGATGCCACGGACTGGTACTTCTCGGTCGAGCTGAACCAGTGGTTCTTCTACGACGGTGGGGACTGGTACTGGTCGGACGACGACCAGGCGTGGGCGTTCTTCGAGGACGAAGACTGGTACGTCGACGAGCCGGCGGACGAGTGGCCGGAGTTCCCCGAGGAGGAGCCCGGCGATCCCTCGGAGACCGGGGAAGAGGAGCCACCCGAGGAGGAATGGGACGAGCAGCCCGCGGATGACGGCTGGGAGGAACCGGTCGATGAGGCCGAATCGCCGGACGGTTGGGAGGATCCCCCGGCGGACGAGGAGCAGGTCTACGACGAAGGAGACGGTTCCGGTGCTGGCGACGGTGCGCCGGATGAGGAGCCTGGGCCGGTGAGCGAATAGCGATCTCGTCTCGATGGGCCGGCTACCTCCATTGCCGGCCGGGGCCGGTCCGTGGAGCCGTCGTCGGTCGGCGGCCTCCCTCGGAGGCGCGGTTGCTCGGAAACGGCCCATCGAGCCCCGGAAGGCCCTCCTAGGATGGTCGGATGGCAGACCCCGAGACGACCGGTCCCGCGGTGAGCGACGCGAGCGACGCGAGCGACGTGAGCGACACGACCGGCGCGAGCGGCATGAGTGACACGAGCGGCGCGAGTGACGTCAATGGCGCGAGCCCCGCTCTGCAGGTGCTGCATCGCATCTTCGGATACGACGCCTTCCGCGGCGAGCAGCAAGAAATCATCGAGCACGTCGCCGCCGGAGGCGACGCGCTCGTGCTCATGCCGACCGGCGGCGGGAAGTCGCTCTGCTACCAGATCCCCGCGCTCGTACGAAAAGGCGTCGGGGTCGTCGTCTCGCCGCTCATCGCGCTCATGCAGGACCAGGTCGATGCGCTGCGGGCCCTCGGGGTGCGGGCCGGGTTTCTCAACTCCACGCAGGATCCCGACGAGCGGCGGCTCGTCGAGGCCGAATTCCTCGCGGGCGAGCTGGACTTGCTCTATCTGGCGCCGGAGCGCCTGCGCGTCGAGTCGACCGCACGCCTGCTGGGCCGCGGCACGGTCTCGCTCTTCGCCATCGACGAGGCCCACTGCGTGGCGCAGTGGGGCCACGACTTCCGGCCCGACTATCTCGCCCTGTCCGAGCTGCATGAGCGCTGGCCCGACATCCCCCGCATCGCGCTGACCGCGACCGCCACGCCCGCCACCCACGCCGAGATCGCGTCCCGGCTCAAGCTGCAGGACGCCCGCCACTTCGTGGCGAGCTTCGACCGGCCCAACATCCAGTACCGGATCGCGCCGAAGGCGGAGCCGAAGAAGCAGCTGCTGCGGCTGCTGCGCGACGAGCACGCCGGGGACGCGGGCATCGTCTACTGCCTGTCGCGGGCCTCCGTCGAGAAGACCGCCGAGTTCCTCGTACGGAACGGGATCGAGGCGCTGCCGTACCACGCCGGTCTCGACGCCCGTACCCGCGCCGCGCACCAGGCGCGCTTCCTGCGTGAGGACGGCGTGGTCATCGTCGCCACCATCGCCTTCGGCATGGGCATCGACAAGCCGGACGTACGGTTCGTCGCCCACCTCGACCTGCCCAAGTCCGTCGAGGGCTACTACCAGGAGACGGGGCGCGCGGGCCGCGACGGGCTGCCCTCCACCGCCTGGCTGGCGTACGGCCTCCAGGACGTCGTCCAGCAGCGGAAGATGATCGCCGACTCCGAGGGCGACGAGGCCCACCGCCGCCGCCTCGCCACCCACCTCGACGCCATGCTGGCTCTCTGCGAGACGGTCGAGTGCCGCCGCGTGCAGCTGCTGGCCTATTTCGGGCAGAAGAGCACCGCGTGCGGCAACTGCGATACGTGCCTGGTGCCGCCCGAGTCGTGGGACGGCACCGTCGCCGCCCAGAAGCTGCTCTCGACCGTGGTCCGGCTCAAGCGCGAGCGCGGCCAGAAGTTCGGGGCGGGCCAGATCATCGACATCCTGCTCGGGAAGAAGACGGCGAAGGTCATTCAGTTCGACCACGACGCGCTGAGCGTCTTCGGCGTCGGTACGGAGCTGCGCGAGGCCGAGTGGCGGGGCGCGGTGCGGCAGTTGCTGGCCCAGGGGCTCCTCACCGTCGAGGGCGAGTACGGCACGCTCGTGCTGACGGACGAGAGCGCCGACGTGCTGCGCGGCGAGCGCAAGGTCCCGCTGCGGCGCGAGCCCGAGCGGGCCGTGGCGCGAGCCGCGAAGCCCTCGAAGACCGACGCGTCCCGGCGCAGCGCACCCGTGGAACTGCCCGAGGAGGCCGTACCGGTCTTCGAGGAGCTCCGTGCCTGGCGCGCGGCCACGGCGAAGGAACAGGGCGTGCCCGCGTACGTGATCTTCCACGACGCGACGCTGCGGGAGATCGCCACGACCTCACCGTCGACGCTGGCGGAACTCGGAACGGTGGGCGGCGTCGGCGAGAACAAGCTGGCGAAGTACGGCCAGCAGCTCCTGGACCTGCTGGCCGCCTAGCGGTTCCGGCGGTTTCGGCGATCCCGGTCGGTCGGCCATGCGCCCGGCCGGGAGGTCGGCGAACGCGAACCCGTAAGCCTCACCGAACCCGTATGCGTCACGGAACCGTACGCCTCACCGCAGCCAGGGGAGGTCCGCGCCGCGCTCCGGCTGGAGGCCTTCCGCGATGATTCCGCAGATCTCGCCGAGCTGCCGGACCTGCTGCGGGGTGAGGCGGTCGAAGATCGCGCCGCGTACGGCGGAGACGTGGCCGGGCGCGGAGTTCTCCAGGACCGCGTAGCCCTCGTCCGTCAGGACCGCCAGCTGGCCGCGCCGGTCGGACGGGCAGTCCTCACGGCGCACCCAGCCGTTCTTCTCCAGGCGCGCGACGGCGTGGGAGAGCCTGGAGCGGGTGATCTTGGCGTTCTGGGCGAGCTCGGTCATACGCATACGGCGCTCGGGCGCGCGCTCGAGCGTGACCAGCAGGCCGTAGTAGACATGGGGCATGGCCGCATCGCGCTGCAGCTGGCGGTCGAGGTGGTCCTCCAGGAGTGCGGTGGCGTGCAGATACGCCTGCCAGGTGCGCTGTTCCTCGTCGGTGAGCCAGCGCGGCTCGTCGTCGGGTGCCGTCGTCATGTCTCCCACTGTACGGATAGTTCTTGAAACCTAAACAAAAGCTTGCTAGTGTCCGCATCGACCATAATTATTGAATTTTCAAGTTTGTGAAGAACCGAGGGGATGCTCATGTCCGCTCACCCCACCGCCGCCCCCGGCGGGCGCATGCCTGCCCTCTATCTCAGCCACGGCGCCCCGCCGCTCGCCGACGATGGCGTCTGGCCCGGCCAGCTCGCGGCCTGGTCCGCCGAACTGCCCCGCCCCGCCGCCGTCTTGGTGGTCTCCGCGCACTGGGAAGAGGCGCCGCTCGCGCTCGGCGCGACCGAAACCGTGCCCCTCGTCTACGACTTCTGGGGCTTCCCCGAGCACTACTACCGCGTGCGGTACGCGGCCCCGGGCGCCCCGCACCTCGCCGAACGGGTGCGCAAGCTGCTGCGCTCCGCCGGCACCCCGGTCCAGGATGTCCCGGACCGCGGCCTCGACCACGGTGCGTACGTCCCGCTCGTCGAGATGTTTCCGGCAGCCGACATCCCCGTACTCCAGGTGTCGATGCCGACCCTCGAACCGCGGAAGCTGCTCAAGATCGGCCGCAGGCTGGCGCCGCTCCGCGATGAGGGCGTGCTGATCGTCGGCAGCGGCTTCTTCACCCACAACCTGAGCGCGCTGCGGCACGCGGGCGGCGGTACGCCGAGCTGGTCGGCGGAGTTCGACGACTGGGGGCGGCAGGCGCTCGAGGGCCGGGACGTGGGCGCGCTGCTCGACTTCGAGCACAAGTCCCCGGCCGGACGCCTCGCCCACCCGCGCACCGAGCACTTCGCCCCGCTCTTCGTCACGCTGGGGGCCGCCGATGCCGCGGGCGACCTCGACCGCGGGCGGAGTGTGATCGACGGCTTCTGGATGGGGCTGGCAAAACGATCGGTGCAATTCGGGTGACCGCCTGGTTCGGGTAGCGGGGCCGCTCACCTGGGAGACGGCTTGGGCGCGGCACAGGTTCGATGCGGCACCGGTTCGATGCGGCACCGGTTCGATGAGGTCGCGGGCGCGCGGGGCCGCCGATAGCCGCGCGGCCCGCGCTGCTACGCGTCCCCGGCCCGCACCCCGAGCGGCTTCTCGTACCAGGCCACATCCCAGTAGCGGCCGAACTTCCGGCCCACCTCCTGGTACGTCCCGACGAGCTCGAAGCCGAAGCGGACGTGCAGCCGGCCCGATGCCTCGTTGGGCAGGGCCACGCCCGCGTACGCCCGGTGCAGGTCCTCGCCCTCCAGCGCCTCGAACAGCGCCTTGTAGAGCAGCGTGCCGATGCCGCGCCCGCCGGCGTCGGGCGCGCAGTAGACACTCGTCTCGACCGAGGTCTCGTAGGCGGGTTTCGGCCGGAACGGGCTGCTTGTCGCGTAGCCGAGAATCCGGCCATTTGCCCGCTCCTGCGCAACCAGAAGGCGGTGCGGGCCGTCTTCGGGGTGGGAGAGCAGCCACGGGCGGCGCTCCTCGGCTGTGAAGGGCCGGGTGTCGAAGGTGATGGCCGTCTCGCGGACGTAGTGGTTGTAGAGGTCCGTCAGGGCCTCGAGGTCGTCCTCCGCGCCCGGCCTGACCTGCACTTCCGATGATGCCGACACTATGTCGCCTCCGTGTGGCGGGACAGGGTACTGCATGATCACAAAAATTGTCGTACGGCTTGGGAATTGTGTCCGGATTCCAGTCGTTGTTCCCATCGGAGCGGGCACCCGAGGCAGGGTGAACGTCCCCCACTGACCCGCGACCGACTCATCGCAAGGGAGCACGCATGGCAACCCGCGCCGTGGCCCGTCGTCAGTCCGACAGCACCACCGCCGAGACCGACCGGGCAAACAGCGCTCGCGCCTTTGGCGGAGAGATCGCCGACCGTGACCTGGTCGGCATGTACCTCGACGAGATAGCGCGTACCCCCCTGCTCGACGCCGCCAAGGAAGTCGAACTTTCCCAGGCCATCGAGGCGGGAGTCTACGCTCAGCAGATTCTCGACGGCGAGGTCGACGAGGCCCGTGCGGCAGGCGCGACCCGCGAGGAGCTGGTGACGCTGGCGCGCGAGGGCGAGCGTGCGAAGGACGTCTTCATCCGCTCCAACCTCCGCCTCGTCGTCGCCGTGGCCCGCCGTTATCCGCGCAGCGGGCTACCGCTGCTCGACCTGATCCAGGAGGGCAACGCGGGCTTGGTGCGCGCGGTCGAGAAGTTCGACTACACCAAGGGCTTCAAGTTCTCGACGTACGCGACGTGGTGGATCCGGCAGGCGATCACCCGGTCCATCGCCGACCAGTCCCGTACGATCCGGCTGCCCGTCCACCTGGTGGAGGAGCTGGGCCGGATCCGGCGGGTGCAGCGCGAGTTCAACCGCGAGAACGGCCGGGAGCCGGAGCACGCGGAGATCGCGAAGGAGCTGGGCTCCACGACCGAGCGCGTCGGCGACGTGCTGGACTGGGCGCGCGACCCGGTGAGCCTCAACATGTCGGTGGACGACGAGGGCGAGACCCAGTTCGGCGACCTGCTGGAGGACACCTCCGCGGCCACGCCTGAGCAGTCGGTGCTGGTGATGCTGCGCCGCGAAGGCCTCGACCAGCTGATCGGCAGGCTCGACGACCGGACCGCGTCGATCATCAAGATGCGGTACGGCATCGACGACGGCCGGGAGCGCACGCTGACCGAGGTCGGCAAGCAGCACGGCCTGACGCGCGAGCGGATCCGCCAGATCGAGAAGCACGCGCTGCTCGAGCTGAAGAAGCTGGCCCGTGACACGGGTTTTGATGAGGCGGCGTAATGCTCGCGAGGGCATTGCGCCCTCCCCCTGAGCAGAGCCCCGGCGCCCTCCCCCTTGGATTCAAGGGATCGTCGCAACACGTGATCACTGACGTGTGGTGGTGAGCAGTTTAGACAGGCGCTCGGCTGGGGTTTCCCAGCCGAGCGTCTTGCGTGGGCGGCCGTTGAGTTCGGTAGCGAC
>NZ_JBQQBY010000067.1:0-15139 GCF_052246385.1 Streptomyces sp. 8N616
GGCAGCGTTTCACCGAGCTCACCCGCACCATGGACGCCTACTTCGACACCGGTGGCAGCCCGAGGTACGCGGCCGAGAAACTGCATGTGCACCCCAACACCGTCGTCCGCCGGCTGGAGCGGATCAGCGAACTCCTGGGCCCCGAATGGCAGAAGCCGGAGCGCGCACTCGAAGTCCAGCTCGCGCTCCGGCTCTCCCGCCTACGGCATGTGCTGAAGGACCGCTATTCACCCCTCGCCCTCGACGAAGCCCATGATCAGGCCGTGTGACTCGACTCAACGCTTCTCCGGACACCGCCCCTTCCTCATGCAACCACCTCGCAACGTGTCAGGGAGTTAGCTGGGTCAGCGCCCGAAGACGACTCGGCGAGCATGATCGGTCAAGAGAGGGGCAGCACGTGTACCGCCAAGAGACGAAGAACCTGCGCCCCCGCGATGACTGACGTCCCGCGCGTGGAACTGACGCCTGCGGCCGCTGAACTGGTGCGGCAGCTGTGGGCGGTCCACGGACCGCTGATGTTCCACCAGTCGGGCGGCTGCTGCGACGGCAGTGCGCCCATGTGCTACCCCGCGGGTGAGTTCCGCACCGGCAACTCCGACGTGCTGCTGGCCGAGCTGAGTGTCGACGAGTCCGGCGAACCGGTGCCGTTCTGGATGTCGGCAAGCCAGTACGAGCGCTGGAGCCACACCCGTCTCATCGTCGACGTCGTACCGGGCCGGGGCAGCGGCTTCTCCCTCGAGGCACCGGAGGGTGTGCGCTTCCTGATCCGTTCCCGGGTGCTCTGACGCCGGAACGGGGGAGCCGGGCGGCCCTGCGGCCACCCAGCGCCCCGTTTCGTCAGAAGAGCGCGTCGGCGAGGCGCTCGATCTGGTCCGGGTCCGAGGACCAGCAGTACAGCATCACTTCGTCGGCACCCAGACCCGTGTACGCGGTGACTGCGCCGCGGATCTGCTGCTCCGTGGTGAGCAGCCCGTTCACGAGGTGTTCGGTGTAATCATTCGATCCGTAGTAGTCGCGGATGTTCTTACGCGCTTCGTCGACGCATCCGTCCGGGCCGAGGGCGGCGTTGACCTGGGCGAGGAGCCGGGGGCGGCCCGAACGCCCCGCCCTCTGCCAGGACTTTTCCACGTCGCGGAAGAGCCGGTCGATCAACTCGGGAGAGATCGCGGCGCCGAGGAAGCCGTCACCCCAGCGTGCGACCCGCTCGATCGCGGCCGGCGCGAATCCGCCGAACAGTACCTCGGGCCCGCCGGGGCGTACGGGTGCGGGCCCGATCGGCCCGACGCCCTCGCCGTAGGACTCACCGCTCCAGGCGCGCCGCAGGAGGGCCATCTGCTCGTCGAGCCGGCGTCCGCGGCGGCGGACGTCAACTCCCGTGGCCAGATAGTCGTCCTCGCGTCCGCCGAGCCCGATGCCGAGGGTGAAACGCCCGCCGGACATGCGGTCGAGCGTGGCGCTCTGCTTGGCGAGCACGGCGGTGTCGCGGACGGGTGCGACCAGAACCTCGGTCTGCACACGGATCCGCGAGGTGGCCCCGGCGAGGGCAGCCAGGGTGACCAGCGGTTCGGGATTGTCGTAGACCACGCGGTCGAGCAGGCCGAGGGTGGTGAAGGGGCCGGAGTCGGCGCGCCGCGCCCAGGTCAGCAGCACAGCGGGGTCGTTGATGGGAAGGCCGAGGCCTACGTTCATGGGACAGACACTCCTACGGAAGGGCATACGGAACCGATGCCGCCCCTCCGTCGCTGCGCACGATGCGTGCGAGCGTGCTCCCGTTCTGCGGCGTACTTCTCGGGAAGCGAGTCCTTTAGAGTGCGGCCACTCTACAGGGATACCGGAGCCCTTGTTCGTGGAGATCACCAACTCGCCCGACTGCCTGGGCCGATGGCCGTCAGGGGAACGGTGTCACGGTGCCAGGGGAGGATCAGGGGCGGACGCTGCTGACCACTTCCGCAGTCGCCGCGAGGCCGTCCGACAGGGTGGGGGCGAGGCTGGATCCGGCCAGGCAGAAGCCGAGCAGCATGCAGACCACGGCATGGGTGAACTTCAGTGCACCATTGCGCACGAAGACGATGGTCAGGATCACGAGCAAGAAGACGAGTGAGATCGAAATGGCCATGGCGACGAACCTCCTCGGCCGCGGGCGGACGGTGCGGCGATCGGCCCAAAGTGTGGCGTATCGCGCGCTCCGTCCCGGCCGTTCAGGCTCCGCCGAACGGGTGATTGACTCCCTGTCACCGCCGAGGCTGGTCGTGGGTGCTGAGGAACCGCTCCAGCCCCGCCAGGTCATCGGTGTTGATGTGATCGACACTCGCCGCCAGGAGCTCGTGCCAGACGGCCTCGCGGGCCGGGCCGATCGCGTCGGGTGTCGCCCAGAACCGCACGCGCTGACGCTCCGCGTGAGCGGCGGAGACGATCTCGTGCAGCGTCGCGCGCTCCTCGGCGGGCATCGGGCCCACGCCCTGCCAGCTGAAACTGAGCGTCCAGTTGGTGCTGATGAGCGGGATGAAGGACGCCGGGACACCGGTGCCCAGGTCGTCGAGACGGCCGTCGTAGAAGGCGTACCGCAGATGCTGCGCCTCCATGGGGGCGCGGGCGGCCCGGTCACCCGAGATGACGGGCGTCACGGCTCCGGTGCGGACGCGGCCGTCGGCGGCGTAGCTCAGGATGGAGCGGTAGCGGCGCAGCCTGCGGTGGAGTTCGAGGTACGTCGCCTCGCCGGTGTTCTTGATGTCGATGAGCAGCTGCAGCGGTATCCGGTACCCCTGGTAGACCGAGCCGTGGTTGGCGCGTACTCGGGCGAGCAGCGGGTCGAGGTAGAGCGACTCGAGGGTGCGCTCGGGGGTGAGGTCGTCCAGGTCGTGGCCGACGAGGAGTTGGCCGTCGATCAGCCAGATGTCGGCCTCGACGCTGGTGAAGCGGTGCGCGAGGGCGTCGGCGAGGGGGCGCGGGTGCTCGTAGTCGTTGTGTGCGTGCGCCCGGCGCAGCGGCACCGGGTGGTCGGTGGCGTCTGCCACCGCCCAGGCGTGCGAGGGGGAGGCGAGCGTGCTCGCTACGGCGGCGCCGAGGGACGCGACGACAGTGCGGCGAGTGGGACTGAACACGAGGTCTCCCGGGGGAATTGCGCGGCGGACGTCGGGGGCGCGCGAGGGGGCGGAGCTACGTCACGTGAGCGAGTACGTGACGTAAGGGAGTATCGGTTCAGCACCGCCGTATCAATCGCGGTCCGCGAAGAGTTGCGTCGACCGACGTCCGCGCGTCGCCTGCCGCTCGACCTGGCGTTCCTTCGTGAACGGGCCTTCCCCGTCATGAAACCGCCGGTCCTTCTCCCCGCAGCTGCGGGGAGAAGGACCGGCGGGTGAAAGGCGCCCCGGCCCTCAGTCCCGTCAGGCCCTGGGGGCGGGCAGGTCGGCGAGGTCGGCGAGAGACGACCGGTGGCGACCCGGCGTGCCGAGGGCCAGCTCGTCCGCCTTGGCCCGCTTCAGATAGAGATGCGCCGGATGCTCCCAGGTCATTCCGATGCCGCCGTGCAGTTGCACGCACTCCTCGGCCGCCCGTACCGCAACCTTCGAGCATGCGGACTGGGCGACCGCGACCGCCACGAGCGCGTCCGCGCTGCCCGTCGCAAGCGCGTCCGCCGCGTAACGGGCCGCGGCGCGCGCCGAGACGAGCTCCAGCCACAGCCGGGCGAGCCGGTGCTTGAGCGCCTGGAAGGAGCCGACGGGCCGGTTGAACTGGTGCCGCTCGCCGGTGTAGCGGACGGTCTCCGCCAAGCACCACTCGGCCAGGCCCAGTTGCTCCGAGGCGAGCAGCCCGGCCCCGGTGAGCAGGGCCCGCCTGACGGCGGCCTCGGCGGCGTCGGGTCCGGCGAGCCTGCGCGCCCGCACGCCGGCGAGCGCCACCTCGGCGACGGGCCGGGTCAGGTCGAGGGACACCAGCGGCGTGATGGTGACTCCGGGCGCCGCGGCCTCCACCACGTACAGCCCGTACCCCTCCGCGCCCTGGGCCGGTACGAGCAGGACGTCGGCGCCGGCCGCGTCCGCGACACCGCCGGTGCGGCCCTCCAGCGTCCCGTCCTCCGCGACCCGCACGGTCGCCGGGAGCGCCGTGCCCGGCGCGGTGGACAGCGGCAGCGCGAGCGTGCCCACCTTCCGGCCTGCGGCGAGCGCGGCCAGCAGCCCGGCGACTTCGCTGTCGTCGGCGTCGCAGCCGAGCAGGGCCTCGACGGCGAGCACAGCGCTCGTCAGATACGGCACCGGGGCGGCGCTGCGGCCGAGCTCCTCGAGGACGACGGCGGCCTCGCGCGCGGTGGCGCCCTGGCCGCCGAGCTTCTCCGGGACGAGCAGCCCGGCCGTGCCGATCTCGGACGCGAGGGCCCGCCACAGGTCCGGGTCGTACGGCCGCCCGCTCTCGATCCCGGCGAGTACGGCGGGGGCGTCGCAGCGGTCGGCGAGCAGGGACCGTACGGCGGCGCGCAGGTCCTCCTCGGCCTCGGAGTACAGCAGGTCCGGCGCGGCGGTCGTGGCCGCCTCGGCTCCCGTCATCGGGCGAGCTCCTTCCACGGGATGTCCTTGTCGGTACGCGGCTCGGGCGGCAGGCCCAGGACGCGTTCCGCGACGATGTTGAGGAGCACCTCGGTGGTGCCGCCCTCGATGGAGTTGCCCTTGGCCCGCAGATAGCGGTAGCCGGCGTCACGCCCCGCGAAGTCCACGCCCTCGGGGCGGCGCAGGGTCCAGTCGTCGTACAACAGGCCCTCCTCGCCGCGGAGCTCGACTTCCACGCCGCTGATCTCCTGGTTGAGGCGGGCGAAGGCGAGCTTCATCGCCGAGCCCTCAGGGCCCGGCTGACCGGCCACGAGCTGCTGCCGCAGCCGCTCCCCCGCGAGCCGGGCCGCCTCCGCCTCGACCCACAGCTCCAGCACCCGCTGGTGCAGGTCGTGGGTGCGCAACTCCGGGCGCTCGCGCCACTTCTGGGCGAGGAGCCCGATGAGGCCGCCCTCGCGCGGCACGCGGCCGCCGCCGATCGCGACCCGCTCGTTCATCAGCGTCGTCTGGGCGACCCGCCAGCCGTCGCCCACCTCGCCGAGCCGGTGGCTGTCGGGGATCCGTACGCCGGTCAGGAAGACCTCGTTGAACTCGGCCTCGCCGGTGATCTGGCGCAGCGGCCGCACCTCGACGCCGGGGTCGGTCATGTCGCAGACGAAGTACGTGATGCCGCGGTGCTTGGGCAGGTCCGGGTCGGTGCGGGCGATGAGGATGGCCCAGCGGGCGACGTGCGCGCCCGAGGTCCACACCTTCTGCCCGTCGACCACCCAGCCGTCCCCGTCCCGTACGGCCCGGGTGGCGAGCGCGGCCAGGTCCGAGCCCGCGCCGGGCTCGCTGAACAGCTGGCACCACACCTCCTCGCCCAGCCACAGCGGGCGCAGGAACCGTCGCTTCTGCTCCTCGGTGCCGTAGCGCAGGATCGTGGGCGCGGCCATGCCGAGGCCGATGCCGATGCGGTGCGGATCGTTGTCGGGTGCGTCCGCGGCCTCCAGCTCGGCGTCCACGACGGCCTGGAGGGCGCGCGGGGCGTCGAGCCCGCCGAGCCCGGCGGGGAAGTGCACCCACGCGAGCCCGGCGTCGAAGCGGGCCTGCAGGAATGCGGCCCGGTCGGTGGTGGCGGGGTCGTGGGCGGCGAGCAGGTCGGCGACCCGGCGGCGCAGCCCGTCCGCATCGGGGGCGGTCGTGGCCTCGGTACGTGCCATGGCGCGGCTCCTTCCGGTGGGTGCTGGGTCAGTTGGGGGTGATGACGACACGGCCGGTGGTGGTGCCGTCGGCGACCCGCTGTACGGCGTCGGCCGCCCCGTCGAGCGGCACGCGCTCGCTGACCAGGGGCTTGATCGCGCCCTGCGCGGCCAGCTTGGTCAGCTCCTCGTGGCAGGCCCGGACCGCGGCCGGGTCGTGGGTGTTGTAGAGCCCCCAGTGCAGGCCGACGATCGAGTAGTTCTTCACCAGGGCGTGGTTGAGCCCGGGGGTGGGGATGGCGCCGCTCGCGAAGCCGACGACGAGGACCCGGCCCTCGAAGGCGATGCACTTGACGGACTTGGCGTACGCGTCGCCGCCGACCGGGTCGTAGACGACGTCGGCGCCCCGGCCGCCCGTGGCTTCCTTGACCGCGGCCACGATGTCCTCCGTCCGCCGGTCGATCACAAGGTCGCAGCCCAGTTCGCGGGCGATGCGCGCCTTGTCCGCGCCGCCCGTCACGCCGATGACCGTCGCGCCCGCCGCCTTGCCGAGCTGCACGGCGGCGCTGCCCACGCCGCCCGCGGCCGCGTGCACCAGCAGGGTCTCCCCCGGCTGGAGGTGCGCGCGGCGGTGCAGCCCGAACCAGCCGGTCTGGTATCCGATGTGCAGGGCGGCGGCCTCGGCGTCGTCGAGCGCCTCGGGCGCGGGCCGTACGGCGGCGGCGTCGGCGACAGCGTACTCGGCGAAGCCGCCCGTACCCGGCGGAGGCTGGGCGATGACCCGGTCCCCGACCCGGCCCTCCGCGCCCTCCCCGAGGGCGACGACCTCGCCGCAGACCTCGACGCCGGGGGTGAAAGGCAGCGGCGGACGGACCTGGTACTGGCCGCGGCAGAGCAGCGCGTCCGGGAAGTTGATGTTCGCCGCACGCACCCGCAGCAGCAGCTGCCCCGGCCCGGCGACCGGATCCGGCACCTCTTCGAGGCGCATGACCTCGCGGGGTTCGCCGTTCTCGTGGACTCGCCATGCCTTCATCCGGTGGCCTCCGCAACCGTGGGTGGGTGTTCCGCCTCGCTCGTCGCATACTAAGCGGTCGCTCGGCCGCGCGGAACAGCCCCGGAGGCGTTTTTCCGGACGAGCCCGGGAAACGGCGTCAGAGCGGCGTCAGGACTGGGCGGCGCCCCCTCCGTGCCCTGCTCCCCGGCGGCGAGTGTGCAGGCGAGCTCGCCGTCCCTGACGTCGCAGACGACCGTGTCGCCGGGGTTGACGGCTCCTTCGGGCAGCAGGTTCGAGAGCCGGTTGTCCAGCTCGTTCTGGATCGTGCGGCGCAGCGGCCGCGCGCCGAATGCAGGCTGTCCGCGGTTCGCCGGCCACTCCTTGCCGTCTCGGTGATCTCGAGGCCGATCTGCTGCGCGTGCAGCCTGCGGCGGCTGCGCTCGAGCAGCAGATCGACGATCCGGATCAACCGAGGGGATGTGCTCGGGGCCGATGTACGAGGAGCCCACCGCCCGCGAGCGCCCGTGGGCGGCGAGCAGGGCCCGTTCGGCGGCCGGTGTCAGAGCCGGCTCCCCGGTCCCGGTGCCGGTGGGCAGCTGGTCCTGCAGGTCCCCCGCCGGCTGGTCCGGATCGACGCCCACCTGTCTCAGCAGATGCCGGGCGGTGCCACCTGGGTGGCGGTCCACAGCAGGTGCGCGGTGGCGAGATCGGAGCCGTCCTGGGCCGCGCGGCCGCCTGCAGCCGCGAGCAGCTCGTGCGAGGAGTCGCTGAGGAGGCGAGCGCAGCAGGTCAGGCAGCGGTCAGCGGTCAGCGGTCAGCGGTCAGCGGTCAGCGGCCCACGGTCCAGGTGATCGAGCCGGTCAGCACGGCGCGCAGCGCAGGGTCGCGCACGGCGCTGGTGGGGTCGTGCGCGGTGGCGGTGAGGCGGTGCGTGCCCTTGTCGTGCGGCCGTACGAGCCGCCCGACCTCGGCGGTGGGCTCGCCCCGCAGGCTCCTGATCTCCTTGCCGTCCAGGTACCAGCGCAGCGAGACGGGCCGCTCCGCGCCGGTCAGCCGCGGCACCCGCACGGTGACGCTGTCGGCGCGGGTGATCACGCGCTGCGTACCCGTGTTGCTGGTGAGCGGCTTGGCGTGCCGGTAGAACCCGGCGATCATCGCCTCGCGGCCGACGGTGTTGAACTCCCGGCCCAGCGTGCGCATGATCGAGTCCTCGCTCGGCCGGTACAGGCCGCGCGGGTAGTACCCGGCGCCTTCGAAGGCGCCGATCGTCCCGCCGTCCGGGGTGGGCTCGCCGAGCCAGCGGTACCACTTCGCCTGCCGGTCGGCGAGCTCCGTGGCGGTGTACGTGGTGGTGTTGACGTCGGCGGGCTCGGCCCCGGTGTACTCGCCGTACTCGGGGTAGAAGTACTCGTCCGCGAGCTTGCCGAGGGAGTGGCCCGTCTCGTGCACCGCGACCTGGCCGGACTGCTCGTTGCCGCCGGAGACCGTGGCGATGCCGTCGTAACCGAGCTGGGAGGAGACGTCGTTGTAGCCCGCGCCGCCGTACTTGGTGCTGTTGGAGACGACGATGACGAGGTCGGCTTCGGGGGCCTTGGCGGCGTAGCTCTCGACCTTGCCGGTGTCGACGCACAGCAGGCGCTCGATACCGTCGCACCAGAAGTAGCTGTGCAGGGCGGTGTCCCTGACGACGTCCTGGGAGGGGTCGCCGGAGACGCCCGACTCCCGCGAAACCGCGTCGACCGCCCAGACGTTGAAGAGGTCCTGGTAGGTGGTGTACGGCTCGACGCCGGTGATCTCCTGCCACTTCTCCTTCGCGTCGGTGTGGAACTGCGGGAGCTCGCCCTCGGTGTAGCCGTCGCCGATGACGACGACATCGAGTTTGTCGGCGGTCGGGCCGTTCTCGACGATCGGGGTGACGTCGCCGTCGCCCGCGACGCGACCCTCGCCGCGGGTCAGGCGCTCGGGGGCCGCGGCGGGGACCTCGGTGTGGCGCGGGTGGCCGGTCGGTGAGGTGAAGTACTCGACGTGGCGGGTCTCGTGGGTCTCGTGGCTCGGCCGGCTCTGCGCGGACCGCACAGCGGCCGCCCCGGAATCCGGGGCGGCCGCGAGGGAAACGGTGGCTGCGAGGAGGCCTGTGAAGACGACGCCGGCTGCCATGCCGGCTCTGCGTATGTGCACCACTGCAATCCTCCAGGTGGGGGGTGGACGGTGCCGATAAGCGCTTGGGTAAGCGCGCTTAATCAGCCAGTCAACCTAGAGGGCGCCGTCAGGCAGGGCAATGGGCAGGCGCAGACGGACTGGTGAGGAGACGTCAGGTGAGGGCCTGCTGCGACTCGCGGACGCGGCGGTGTCGCCCTTCGCCGTGGGACTCCCCTGTCAGACCTCGTCGCGGGCGAGCGCCAGCAGCCGGTCCAGAACGCGGGTACCGCCGGTCCGCACGCCGTCGTGCTCGAACTCGTCGGTGACCCAGGTGCGCAGACCCCCGATCGTGCGCGCGGTTTGCAGTGCATGGCCGGTGTCCACGTACATGTCGTCGTGGTAGACGGCCGCGGCGACGGGGACCTCGTTCGCGGCGAGCCGCCCCGCGTCGTACAGCCGGGTCCAGCCGGTGCGCCCGGCGAGCAGCTCGGCGGTCTCGCGCAGCGGGCGCAGCGCCGGGTCGGCGTCGAGCATCCAGGGGTAGACCATCTCGCCGGTGAACAGGAGGGGTTCGCCGTTCGCCAGCGCACGGTCGGCGTCGAACTGCGGGAACTCGGCGCGGACGCGCTGGGCGGCCCAGGCCGTCGGCTCGTCGCCCTGGGCGTAGATCGCCTCGTGCAGCAGGGCGTAGAGCGGGTTGGCGGCGTACGAGAGCACCGCCCTGGCGCCCTCGAGGAAGGCGTCGGAGAGGCGCGGGCCCAAGGGGGTGCGGACGAAGGCGTGCTCGATGAGGTAGTGCAGCCGGTGGGAGCCGCCGGCCCCGCCGAGCTGGTGGCCCAGGGCCTGGAATGCCTCGACGGTGAAGCGGTAGCCGCCGGGCAGTTCCGTGGGGTGCTCGCGCAGGTGGGCGGCGATGCGCCGGGCGGTCTGTGCATCCTGCGGGTAACGGGCGTAGTGCGCACGGGTCTTGCGCTCGACGCGCGGGTACGCGGCGCGGTAGACGTCGTCCGCGGCGGCGTCGAGCGAGGGCAGCCCACCAGTGATCAGCGCGGTCCGCAGTGCCTCGTGGGCGGTGGAGAGGTAGTGCACGGCGCAGAAGCCGCCGAAGCTCTGGCCGAGCACGGTCCACGGCGCGCCGCCGGTCAGCCGGAGTCTGATCCATTCGCAGTCCTGCACGATCGCGTCGGCGCGGAACAGGGCGAGGTAGCCGGCCTGTTCCCGGGGGCCGCCGCGCAGCGGCAGGGTCTGCCGGTCGGCCGGGGTCGAGCGGCCGGTCCCCCGCTGGTCGAGCAGCAGCACCCGGTACTCCTCGACGGCGCGGCCCACCCAGTCCGTGGCGCCGACGGGCCGCCGGGCGCCGAAGCCGGGCCCGCCCTCGAGGTAGAGCAGCCAGGGCAGTTCCTTCTCCTGCTTGCCCGGGGCCACGACTTCGCGGGCGAAGATCTCGATCTGCTCGCCGCCGGGGTCGGTGTGGTCCAGCGGGACCTCGAAGGTGTGGTCGGTGAGCACCAGGCCGGGCTGGCGGTAACTGGTCACGTGCGCTCCTGTCGGCTCGGTCCCGCCCATGGCCATTAAGGCCATAGTTAACTAGCCTTAACACACGGATCAAGCCACTGGCTCGCCGCCCCAGCCGGGGGCGCGTACGAGCGGCTGGGACGCGAGCGAGCCGCAGAGCACGCCGCCCCGCGCCGGAGGGGCCGACGGATTCGGTGGCCGCACGGGTCCGGGCGAGCACGAGCAAGGGGGCACGGACCGATGGCGACCAGCAGTACCGCCAAGGGCGAGGAGCGGGCGGCGGAAACCGGCGGGATCGGGCGGCGCGTGCAGCGGTTGCGCGCGGAACTCGGTCTGACCCAGCGCCAGTTGGCCGAGCCCGAGTACACCGCCGCCTACATCTCGACCCTCGAGTCCGGCAAGGTCCGCCCGTCCGAGACCGCTCTCCGCTTCCTCGCCGCGCGGCTCGGTGTCAGCGTCGACGAGCTGTCCACGGGACGTCCCGCCCACCTCGCCACCGACCTGCGCATACGGCTCACCGACGCCTGCCAGATGCTCGGCGCCGGGGACGCGGCGGACGCCGCTGAGCTGCTGCGGGAACTGCTGGCCACCGCCGAGGAACACGGCTTCCAGGAGGAGCGGGCCGACGCCCTGGTCGCGCTCGGCGACTGCGCCCTGGATCTGGGCGAGCTCGCCGAGGCGCGGGACAGCTTCGAGGCGGCGGAAGAGCTACTGGCCGGGGAGCCGCTGCCGCGCCGGGTCGCGGCCATCCGGGGACGGGCGGTGGCCCACCTGCTCACGGGCGAACTCCGCTACTCCTGCTACCTGCTGGAGTCCGCCATCGACGATCTCAACCGCAGCGGCCTGCACGACCCGGACGCGCTGGTACTGCTGCACAGCGCCGCCATCGCCCCGTACATGGACATGGGCGCCTATGCACGCGCGGCGCAGAGCGCCGAGCTGGCCCTCTCGCTCGCGCCGAGCATCAGCGACCCGGCGCTGGTGGCGCGGATGCACCGGGGCGTGGCCCGCGCCATGATCGCCGAGGGGCGGACCGCGGAGGCCGAGGCCTCGCTGGCCAAGGCCCAGGAACTGTACCGGCAGTTGCACATCCGCACCGAGCTTGCGCACTGCCACTGGATGCGCGGGTACGTGCGCGCCCAGGCGGGCGATCTGGAGGGCGCGGAGGCCGAGTTGCGCACGGCCAGGGACATGCTGGCCTCCAAGCGCGCCCAGTTGTTCACTGCGCAGGTGGATGTGGAGCTGGCCGACGTGCTGCGGCGGCTCGGCCGCCGCGAGGAGGCGGCCGAGCTGCTGTCCGGCACGCTGGACTCTCTCGGTGCCGCGCTCGGGCCCGAGCGGGGCGCCGTACACGCGGCGGGCGCCCACCGGCTGCTCGGGATGATCGCCGACGAGGACGGAGCCGGCGAGGACGCAGAACTGCACTACTGCCAGGCGCTGTCGCTGCTCGAGCACTCCGGCGCGGCCGGTGACCTGGCCGACATCTGCCGGCTGCTGGGCGATCTGCTGCGCCGCGAGGGCCGGATCGAGGCTGCGCTCGACGCGTACCGTACGGGGCTCGGGCACCGCGCGGCGCCCGGCACGACCACGCTCGGCACAGGTCCAGCGCAGCCGTCGTACTGAGGGCCGGGCACCCCGCTCCTGGTGCTCCGGCAGCCACCGCCCCGCACACGGCATTTCCTGGCAATTCCCAGGCCAACCCACCCATTTGAGCGATTCCAGCGGTCCTTTGCATGCTGATATTTTCGCTGTCGGTGCCGGTGAATTGGGCACCCGGCATTTTTCTCCTTCAGAGATGGGTGGCGTCTTTATGACCACGTCGGTGGAGTCCACTTCTGCCGCATCGGACGGTCAGCCGCAGCTGAGCCTGAGCACGGCTGCTGCGCGCAATCTGGCGACAACAACCAAGTCCGTACCGCAAATGCAGGGCATCAGCTCCCGGTGGCTGCTCCGCCTGCTGCCCTGGGTCCAGGTACCCGGCGGCACCTACCGGGTGAACCGCCGGCTCAGCTACACGGTCGGGGACGGCCGCGTCGAGTTCGTCACCACCGGCGCCCAGGTCCGGGTCATCCCGCCGGAGCTGTGCGAGCTCCCGCTGCTGCGCGGGTTCGAGGACACGTCCGTGCTCGAAGCCCTCGCCGCCCGCTTCGTCCAGCGCGAGTACGCGGCGGACGCGCTGATCGCCGAAGCCGGCCGCCCGGCCGACCACCTCTACCTGATCGCCCACGGAAAGGCGACCAAACTGGCCCCGGGCAAGTACGACGGGG
The DNA here is from genome assembly GCF_052246385.1 of Streptomyces sp. 8N616. NCBI lineage: Bacteria > Bacillati > Actinomycetota > Actinomycetes > Kitasatosporales > Streptomycetaceae > Streptomyces > Streptomyces sp. 8N616. The sequence goes on from NZ_JBQQBY010000067.1 coordinate 12,638, forward strand.
ACGCCGTCGTGGGCGTGCTGGCGGACGGCGACCACTTCGGCGACCAGGCGCTCGCCGCACCCGAGGGTGAGTGGGACCACACCCTCAAGGCCGCCACGGCCTGCACCGTGCTGGCCCTGCCGCGGCAGGTCTTCAACGAGGTGGCGGCCCGCTCCCCGGCCCTGCGCAGCCATGTCACGCGCGACCCCGCGATCCCGCACCAGCGCCGGAACGGCCACGGCGAGGCCGACATCCACCTGACCTCGGGGCACACCGGCGAGCCGCCCATCACGGGCACGTTCGCGGACTATGAACCGGCTCCGCGCGAGTACGAGCTGAGCCTCGCCCAGACCGTGCTCCGCGTGCACAGCCGGGTCGCCGACCTCTACAACGAGCCGATGAACCAGGTGGAGCAGCAGCTCCGGCTCACCGTCGAGGCGCTGCGCGAGCGCCAGGAACACGAGCTGGTCAACAACCGGGAGTTCGGGCTGCTGCACAACGCCGATCTCCGGCAGCGCATCCGCACCCGCACCGGGCCGCCCACCCCCGACGACCTCGACGAGCTGCTGGCCACCGTCTGGAAGGACCCGGGGCTGATCCTCGCCCACCCGAAGGCCATCGCGGCCATCGGCCGGGAGTGCAACCGCCGCGGCGTCCACCCGGACTCCGTGGACCACCAGGGCCACTCCATCCCGGCCTGGCGCGGCGTGCCGATCTTCCCGTGCGGCAAGATCCCGGTCACCCAGGAGCGCACCAGCTCGATTCTGGTGCTGCGCACGGGAGAGGCGAGCCAGGGGGTCATCGGCCTGCATCGCACAGGTCTCGAGGATGAATACCAGCCGGGCCTTTCCGTGCGTTTCATGGGCATCAACGAAAAGGCCGTCATTTCCTATCTGGTAAGCGCCTATTATTCCGCGGCCGTTCTCGTCCCCGACGCTCTCGGAATTCTCGAGGACGTCGAAATCGGCAATTGACAGCCGGGACCGTTATCAGCTCGTATCGCATAGGAATGGGTGAAGTTCTCCGATGACCACGTCAGTGGAAACGACCGTCTCCGAGGACGGGCAGCAGCCGACTCCGCAGGTTCCGCAGCAGAGCCTGGCGACGGCCGCAGCACGGAATCTGGCGACCACGACCAAGTCCGTCCCGCAGATGCAGGGGATCTCCTCCCGGTGGCTGCTGCGCGTGCTGCCGTGGGTCCAGGTCACCGCGGGCACGTACCGGGTGAACCGGCGGCTCACCCACACTCTGGGGGACGGCCGCGTCGAGTTCGTGACCACCGGTGCCGAAGTCCGGGTGATCCCCGCCGAGTTGCGTGAACTGCCGCCGCTGCGCGGTTTCGACGACAGTGAGGGGCTGGCGGCGCTCGCCGACCGGTTCATGCAGCGGGAGGTGTCCGCGGGCGAGGCGATCGTGGAGGCCGACAGCCCGGCATCCGAGGTCGTCCTCATCGCGCACGGCAAGGCCGACAAGCTGGGCACCGGCAAGTACGGCGACCGTACGGCGCTGGGCGTGCTCGCGGACGGCGACTACGTCGGCGAGTCCACGCTCACCGGGGACGGCGGCAACTGGCCGTTCACCGTACGGGCGGTCACCTCCTGCACCGTGCTCGTCCTGCCGCGCGCGTCGCTCGAGGAGGTCACCGCCCGTTCCGCGGCGCTGCGCGCGCACCTGGAGGAGTTCAGGGCCGCGCCGCAGCTGCCGCAGAACAGGCACGGTGAGGCGGCGATCGAGCTGGCCTCCGGGCACGCCGGAGAACCGGACCTGCCCGGCACCTTCGTCGACTACGAACTGACACCGCGCGAGTACGAGTTGAGCGTCGCGCAGACCGTCCTCCGGGTGCACAGCCGCGTCGCCGACCTCTACAACAACCCGATGAACCAGGTGGAGGAGCAGCTCCGGCTCACCGTCGAGGCGCTGCGCGAGCGCCAGGAACACGAGCTGATCAACAGCCGCGAGTTCGGCCTGCTCCACAACGCCGACCTCAAGCAGCGCATCCACACCCGCACCGGGCCGCCGACGCCCGACGACCTCGACGAGCTGATCTCACGGCGCCGCAAGACGCAGTTCCTGCTCGCGCACCCGAGCACGATCGCCGCGTTCGGCCGGGAGTGCAACCGCCGGGGCATCTACCCGCAGGGCGTGGACTTCCAGGGGCAGCACGTCCGCGCCTGGCGGGGCATCCCGCTGCTGCCCTGCAACAAGATCCCGGTCACCGAGCATCGCACCAGCTCGATCCTGGCGATGCGCACGGGTGAGGCCGACCAGGGAGTCGTCGCGCTGCACCAGACCGGCATCCCCGATGAGGTCCAGCCGGGGCTCAACGTGCGGTTCATGGGCATCAACGAGAAGGCGGTCATCTCGTACCTGGTGAGCGCTTACTTCTCGGCGGCCGTTCTCGTGCCCGATGCGCTCGGCATCCTCGAGGACGTGGAGATCGGCCACCACGAGGGGTGACCGGCCTAGGGGTGGGGTGAGTGCCGTGGGGGGGGGGGGGGGTCTGGAGGAAATCTCCACCGTCGC
>NZ_JBQQBY010000068.1:0-14351 GCF_052246385.1 Streptomyces sp. 8N616
GGACGGCAGCACGCGCGCGTTGTAGACCGTCGTCGCGAGGGCGGCCGCGGCGAAGACCAGCCACGCGTACCGCCAGCCGGTGTCCCGGGCGATCAGCGCCAGCGGGCCGGCCACCACCACGGCGAACGCCGTACCGCCCGAGATCACGCCCATGACGCGCTCGCGCCGGTCCTGCGGCACCAGGCGGTCCACGGCGTCCGAGTACGGCGCCCACGACCAACCCGCGCTGCTCCCGGCCAGGATCAGCCCCGCCGTGAGCGGCACCGGCCCGCGCGCGAAGGCCACCAGGCCCATGCCGACGGTCGCGGAGAGGCCGCCCGCGATCACCAGCGGGCGCGGGCCGAACCGCGATACGAGCACGCCGACCAGCGTCAGCGCCACCACATAGCCGATGTACGAGGCGCTGCCGATCAGTCCCACCAGTGAGACCGAAAGCCCGAACTCCCGGCGGAATTCGGGCAGGAACAGCCCGTAGCCGTACCGGGCGAAGCCGAAGGTCACCCCGATCGCCGTCATCCCGGCGAGCCCGACCCGCCACTGCGGAGAGAGCGGAGACGGCGGAGAAAGCGTCTTCCATGTCATGCCCATCAGCCTCCGGCCTGCGAAGGCGACGCAACCAGTGGCGTAAATGCCAGGACCCACTAGATTTACGCCATGGACGTCGTGCAGCCGAAACCCATCCGCGTCGCCGTGGCCCTCCTCGAGGAGACCTCGCTCTTCGAACTCGCCGTGCCCTGCGCGGTCTTCGGGGAGGGATACGAGCTGGCGCTGTGCGGCACCGCTCCCGGCGGCGCCCAGCGTGCCCCCGGCGGTCTGCGGCTGGAGACCGAGCACGGGCTCGAGGCGCTCCGCGCCGCCGACCTCGTCGTGGTCCCGGCCTGCATGATGGACGGCTACGAGCCCCCGGCCGCACTGCTCGACGCGCTCAGGGACGCGCACGCGCGCGGGGCCCGAATCGCCTCGCTCTGCTCCGGCGCGTTCGTCCTCGCCGCGGCCGGGCTGCTCGACGGCCGGGAGGCGGCCACCCACTGGATGTACGCCGACGAGTTGCGCCGTCGCTACCCCCGCGTGCGCGTCAACGAGCAGGCCCTCTACGTCGATGACGGCTCCATCCTCACCAGCGCGGGAACCGCGGCCGCGATCGATCTGTGCCTGCACATCGTCCGCCGGGATTTCGGCTCGGCGGCCGCCGCGGAAGTCGGCCGCAGGATGGTCATCGCGCCGCACCGCGAGGGCGACCAGGCCCAGTACGTCCCGCCCCGCCCGGCACCCGCCGCGCGGGCCGCCGAAGGACTCGCGCCGGTCCTGGACTGGGCCCTGGCGCGGCTGCACCGGCCGATCACCATCGCCGAACTCTCCGGCCGGGCGGGCATGAGCACCCGCACCTTCGGACGCCACTTCGCCCGCGAGGTGGGCACCACCCCGCTGAAGTGGCTCAACCGGCAACGCCTCGCGCGGGCCCGCGAGCTGCTCGAGACCACGGATCTGCCGGTCGACGCCGTCGCCGAACGCAGCGGCCTGGGGAGCGGAGACGGCCTGCGTCAGCACTTCCACCGGACCCTGGGCACCACTCCGGCTGCCTACCGCCGCACCTTCCGCGGCGTGCAGCGCGCGGCACGGCGCTGAACTCGGGCGCGGCGCTGAGCCCACGACAGCGCTGAGTTCACGTGGCACGGCGTACAGCCAGGAAGCCGCAGGCCGCAGCCCCCAGGGCGAGCGGCAGCAGGAGCAGCGCCCCGCAGAAGGCGAGCACCGCTGCCGTCAGTGCGCCCGCGGCCGTCACCGACCACCACAGCGCCGTACGGCGCGGGAGCAGGACCAGCGCCGCCAGCAGTCCCGCCAGGGTGACCGCCGCGAGGCACACGGAGGTGGCGCGCATCAGGCGGTCCAGATCGGTGGCGCCGAGGGCCGGCAGCGCGGCCACCGCCGCGCAGGCGCCGGCGAGCACGGCGAGGCTGCGGCGCGGCACCTCGCCCGGTGCGGCCCCCCGGGCCATCCACCGCGGTGCCGCGCCGTCCCGGGCGAGCGCCGCGCCCAGCCGGGAGGCGCCCGCAAGATACGAGTTGACGGCGCCGAAGGTGAGCAGCAGGGCCGCGGTGGCCGCGGCGGGGCGGGCCGCCGTACCCACGCCCGCTTCGAGGAGGCGGGTGAGCGGTACGGCGGTCGTGGCCGCGCCGCGGCCCATCACGCCGATCGTGGCCATCGCAAGTCCCAGGTAGAGAACGGTGACCACGGCCAGCGTCAGGGCCGTGACGCGCGGCAAGTCGCGCCGCGGCGCGGCGAACTCGCCGGACAGATGGCTGGCCGCCTCCCACCCCGCGAAGGCGAAGAACAGCACTCCGGCCGCCGAGCCGACCGAGGACCAGCCCCCGGGCATGAAGGGTGTGAAGTTCGCGGCGCGCGCGTGCGGGAGCGCCGCGAGCACCGCGAACAGCAGCAGCGCGGTGAGCAGCCCGACGAGCAGCAGCTGCATCCGGCCCGAGAGCCGCAGTCCCGCGCAGTTGGCGGTGAAGGCCGCGGCCAGCACCAGTGCGCCCACGGCCGCCGCGCCCGTACGGGACGGGCCGCCCAGGGCCGCGGCGGCGTACTGGCCGCCGATCCACGCCGCCGCCACCACCCCGAGCGGTACCGCCCCGAAGAACCACCAGCCGACGGCTGCGGCGGCGCGCGGCCCGAACGCCCGGTGGACATAGGTGGCCACTCCGCCGGCGTCCGGAAAGCGCGCCCCGAGTGCGGCGAAGGCGGCCGCGACCGGCACGCTCGCCGCAAGAAGACATGCCCAGGCGAGGACCGATGCGGGGCCCGCGGCTGCCGCGGCGAGCGCGGGCAGGGCGAGCACACCGGGGCCGAGCACGGCGCCCGCGTACAGGGCGGTGCCGCCGCCGAGGCCAAGTCGCCGCCGCAGAACGGGAGACGGGGTGCGCGACTTCGTACGATGTTCCGTCATGCCGTGGGAAGCTAGACGGAGAACCGCTCCCCGGGGGCCCGTGCCGAAGGTCGTTCGGCAGGCGTGTGAACATGGCGGCCATGGACGACATTGATTCGGCGATAGTCCGTGAACTCCAGCGCGACGCACGGCAGACGAACCGCGAACTCGCCCGCACACTTGGCGTCGCCCCCTCCACATGCCTGGAGCGGGTCCGCGCCCTGCGCGCCCGCGGGGTGATCACCGGATTCAAGGCGACGGTCGACCTGAGAGCGATGGACCGGCCGGTGCAGGCGCTGGTCGCGGTCCGGGTCCGGCCGCTGAGCCGCGACGTCATCGAGGGCTTCAAGGCGTACGCGATCGGCCTGCCCGAAGTGCTGTCGGTCTACTGCGTGGCGGGTGGCGACGACTTCCTGGTCCATGTCGCCGTCCCGGACGTCGACCAGCTGCACACCTTCCTCATGGATCGCTTCTCGGGGCGCCGGGAGGTCGTGGACTTCCGCAGCTCGGTGATCTACCAGCACGTGGCCAAGGACGTCGTCGCGCAGCTCCCCGGGGGCTGACCGGAGCTGACAGAGCTGACAGAGCTGAAAAGGGCGGCGCCGCCGCCCCTGTGGGGGAAGGAGCGGCGGCGCCGGGGGCCGTACGGCGTCTGACCTCGGTACGCCGTACGGAGATTGTGCAGACCGCGGACGTGATGGGGCGTCAGCCGCGGCGGCGCACAGCGGGCTTGCGGCGGGTTGTCGCGAACAGGACTGCCGAGCCGAGAGCGAGTACCGCCGCGCCGCCGAGGGCGATCGGCGTGGTGCTGCTGTCTCCGCCGGTCCGGGCGAGCTTCTCGTCATCGGCGGAGGAGCCGGCCGAGCCGTTGGGGGCCGGGGCGTTGCCCGCCTCGTCGGGGTCCGTGGCCGTCTCCGGCGCGGACTCCCCGGCAGGAGCGGCCTCCGTGCCGTTGCCGGTTCCGTGGTCGTCGCCGCCGTGGCCGCCGTGGTCGACCGTCGACTCGTCGGCGCCGTCCTCGATCTGGCCGTCGGTCGGGGCGCTGGCCTCCGGTGCCTGGGCGGAGCCGCCGCCGCTGCCCTTGCCGAACACCACGTCGGAGCAGGTGTAGAAGGCCTCGGGGCTGTCCGAGCGCTGCCAGATGCTGTAGATCAGGTGGCGGCCGGACTTGCCCGGCACCGTGCCGTCGAAGACGTACGCGCCGTTCTCCAGCTTCGGGTCCTTCACCGTCGCGAACGGCTCGGACTCCAGGTCCGACCACTTCAGCGGCTTGGTGGGGTCGTAGCCGTCCTTGGTGATGTAGAGCTCGAACGAGCCTCTGTGCGGGGCGGTGGCCTTGTAGCGGAAGGTGTGGCTGCCCCCGGACAGCTGGGTCGACGGCCAGTCGGCGCGGGGCAGGTCCAGGCCCTTGTACTTGTCGCGGCCCGCGCTGCACAGCTTGCCGTCCGGGATGATCTCGCGGTGCTTCCCGGCGGCGTCACCGATGTTGACCTCGTTCCAGTCGTACAACGCCTGGGTGCCGCCGGCCGCCACAGCCGCCTTGCACGCCGCCGAGTCCGGGTTCTCCGGCCCCTCGGCGAAACAGGCGGACACCCGGCTGACCGGGTCGGTCATGGAGCCGTGCGCGACGGCCGGGGCGGTGGCGAGGGCGGTCAGCGCCAGCGGCACGATGCCGATCACGGCGATTCCGGCGGCCTTGCGACGAGGGGTCATCGGGGATCTCCTCATAGTGCGGGGTGGGGGGTTGGGTGTTCGGGGGTATGGGTTCGGGCCCGAGGTTCGGGTTCGGGTTCGGGCCCGAGGTTCTGGGGCCGGGGAGCGCGGGCCCGAGGTTCTGGGCTGGGGGAGTTGGGGGCGAAGGGCGGGCGAGGCCGCCGGCGCCGCCCCCCGAAGACGGCACCGGCGGCCTCGTCCGCCTGTCGCAGCGAACAGCACGCTAGACCCGTAGAACCGGGAATTCCGCTGTTGGGAGGGGTCCTAGGAGATCCTTATGGTGCCCTTAAGTCTCCGCTGAGCGTGAGCACAGAATGGGCGCGGTCACGCCGCCAACTGAGGCGCCGTGGCGGGGATTCGACGAGCCCGTCGGTGTGGAGGCGGGCGACCGGACCGGCGCCCCCGTTTCGCGCGCCCAGGGTCTCGCCCTGCTGGTGCGGAGCCGTCTCGATGGCGAAGGCATTTTGAGCAGCTATCGACAGATTTGCAAGCGCCAAGGCCTACAGGATTCGCCGGGCTGGTTTGCGCCCTCTTGCTCCATCCCAGAGGTGTACGGGCCCCGAATCCCCTGTGTCACAACAGCACGCGGTGAACAGGTCGCGTGCCCGCTACACCAACGAAGGAGGTGTGACTCATGAGCGTCTCCGCGCGCACCCGCCGCCTGATCGCGGCCACTGCGGCGACCGGCCTGCTGGCCGGCGGAGCCGCGCTCGGCACCGCCGGCACGGCCGGCGCCGCTCCGGCACCGACAGCGGCGACCGCCCAGGTCACTGTGGACCCGCACGGCAAGCATTGCGTCTGGCACAAGGGCCACTGGGAGAAGAAGTGGGTCAAGGCCCACTGGAAGACCACCTGGCACAAGGGATTCCGCGCCCACTCCAAGCAGTTCCACCCCGGTTACTTCGACAAGAACCACAAGTGGCACCACGGCTTCTGGCTCCACAAGGGCCAGTTCCACAAGGGCCACTGGGAGGCCAAGCACATCAAGGGCCACTGGGAGAAGCACTGGGTCAAGGGCCACTGGGAGTGCAAGCACCGCTGACCTGACCACCCGCTGCCCGGGGGCGAGGCCCGGCCTCCCGCGCGGGCCACGCCCCCGGCATCCGCGCACCGCGCCAAGCACCATCCGCCAACACACACCGAAGCAGCCAAAGCCATGTCCGCGACACTCACCCACCCCGACCGCCGCTGCCGGTGCTGCACCATCCACATGGACGACGGGCCGCTGGCGCCCGCCGCCGCACGCCAGGCCACTGGCGAATTTCTCGACCGCACCTGTCCCGGCCTGCCGGCCGGCACCCGCGACGACGCCCTCCTGATCGTGTCCGAGCTGGTCACCAACGCCGTACGGCACGCAGGCGGCCGCAGTGCGCTCCGCCTCGCCGCCGGTCCCCGCACCCTGGAGGTCGCCGTCACCGACAGCAGCTCCACCATGCCCGCCCCCCGCACCCCCGACCTCGTCGACGGCACCGGAGGCCTGGGCTGGCCCCTCCTCCAGTCGCTCACCACCAGCCTCTACGCCACCCCCGAAGGGCACGGGAAGACCACCCACGCCACGCTCGCCCTCGCGTAACCGGAGGGCGCGTCCGAGGACCGCGAAAGACGGCCACGAGGACGGCCCCGAAGACGGCCCCGAGGACGGCCGTGGCGGCCGTGGCGGCGGTGTACCGCACCGCTGAAGGCAGCGGCCCGTACGGCCGTGCGTGTGCGGTCGCCGCGCCCGTGACGGAGACTCGGAACGGAGTCGGAACGGATATCGCCTCCGTGGAGACACGAGATGACCGATTGCGTCTGGCCGCTTCCCGCCCCGGCCACCGCCGCTCGCCCCGAAGGCGGCCGGCGGTGAGAGGGATCTCCCCGCTGCGCGCGCGCTCCGCCGGCGAAGCGGATCTGGCGGAGCTGGTCGGACGCGTCGCTTCCGGCGACGAGGAGGCCTTCGAGCAGGTCTTCGAGGCGCTGGCGGGGCCCGTACTGGGAATGGCGCGGAGGGTGCTGCGCGACCCCGGCCAGGCCGAGGACGTCGCCCAGGAGGTCATGCTGGAGGTGTGGCGCACCGCCGCACGGTTCCAGCCGGAACGGGGGACGGTCGCGATGTGGGTGATGACGATGGCACACCACAGGGCTGTGGACCGGGTGCGGGCCGAGCAGTCGGCGGCGGAACGGGAGCACCTGGCGGCGTCACGGGACCGGAACGCCGCCTTCGACGACGTCGCCGAGACGGTGGAGACGCAGCTGGAGTGGCACCAGGTGCGCCGCTGCCTGCGCACCCTGAGCGAAGTGCAGCGCCAGTCGGTCACCTTGGCCTACTACCGGGGACTGACCTGCCAGGAGGTCGCGCGACTGCTCGGGACGCCGCTGGGCACGGTGAAGGCCCGCATGCGGGACGCCCTGATCCGGCTGCGGGAATGCCTTGGCGGGTCGGTGTGAACGCCGACGTGCACACGCTGACCGGGGCATACGTCCTGGATGCGCTGTCGCCGCAGGAGCGGGAGGCGTTCGAGGAGCACCTGGCCGAGTGCGAGGCGTGTGCGCGGGAGGTGCAGGAGCTGCGGGCCACGGCCGCTCAGCTGGGGCTGGCTGTGGCCGTGCCCGTACCGCCGGGGATGAAGGACGAGGTGATGCGCCGCATCACCACGGTCCGCCAGGTGGAGCCGGTGCGCCGGGCGGAGCCGGTCCGCCAGGTCGAGCCGCCCTCCGCCCCGGCCCTGGCCCCGGCCCCCGGCCCGCAGGCCCCGCCCGGCGTGCCCCGCCCCCGCAGGCAGGGGCGGCTTCCCCGTATGGTCCTCGCGGCCTGCGTCGCCGTCGCCGCGGCGTTCGGCGGGATCGGCGTCTGGCAGTACCAGGAGGCCGAGCAGGCCCGGCGGGAGGCGCGGCAGAGCACCCGGCAGGCCGACGAGGTGGCCGCCGTACTGACGGCTCCTGACGCGACGTCCGTCTCCCAGCCGCTCGGCGACGGCGCGCGCGGGACGGTGGTCGTCTCGCGCGCGATGGGCAAGGCGGCGTTCTTCGCCGCGGGCCTGCCCACGCTGTCCGGCGGCAGGGTGTACCAGCTGTGGTACGACGACGCCGGCGCGGTGCGCTCGGCCGGGCTGGTGCCCGCCGGGGCGGAGACCGAGACCGTACTGGCGGGACCGGTCGGCAGCGCGACCGGCATGGCCATCAGCGTCGAACCGGCGGGCGGCTCGGCGCAGCCGACCACCGAGCCACTGGCCCAGTTCAGCTTCGCCCAGCCGGGCTGACAGGGTGTCCTCATGACCATGACCGGACCGAGCTCCCGCACCCCCTCCGCAGCGCTGCGGCTCATCGAAGCCGTCGTCGACCCCGGCAGCTGGCGGAGCTGGGACCGGCCCGTGGCCGTCACGACGGAGGATCCGGACTACCGCGCCGACCTGGAGCGCGCTCGCGAGCGCACCGGCCTCGACGAGTCCGTCATCACCGGTGAGGGCCGGATACGCGGGCGCCGTGCCGCGATCGTCGCCTGCGAGTTCGGCTTCCTGGCCGGATCGATCGGCATCGCGGCGGGCGAGCGGCTCGTACGGGCCGTGGAGCGCGCCACGCAGGAGCGGCTCCCGCTCATCGCCGCGCCCGCCTCCGGCGGCACCCGCATGCAGGAGGGCACGGTCGCCTTCGTCCAGATGGTGAAGGTCACCGCGGCCATCACCGACCACAAGGCGGCGGGGCTCCCGTACCTGGTCTACCTCCGGCACCCGACGACGGGCGGCGTGCTCGCCTCCTGGGGATCCCTGGGCCACGTCACCGCGGCGGAACCGGCCGCGCTGATCGGCTTCCTGGGCCCCCGCGTCCATGAGGCCCTCTACGGCGAGGAGTTCCCGCCGGGAGTCCAGACCGCCGAAAACCTGCTGGCGCAGGGCTTGGTGGACGCGGTACTGCCCGCGGACCAGCTCTCGGATGTGGCGGCGCGGGCACTGGGCATCCTGAGCGGGGACGCTGCCGCTGTGGCAAACGGGGCGAACGACGGCCCGGCTGATGCGGCCCGCCCACCCGGCGCCGACGACGCCGCGGGCGCGCCGGGCGTGCGGGAGATGCCTCACCGCTCACCGGCCGACGGTGCGGTGAGCGGTGAGGGCGGCGGCTCAGCTGCCGGGCCCGGTCCCGACGCCGATCCGGGCCCGGCCGCCGCAGGGTCGGCGGGCGGGGCCGAGGGGCCCGTTGGGGCGTCGGCCGACGGTGAGACGGGCGGCTCGGGCGGCGGTCCAGCTGCCGGGCCCGCGGCTGGTAGCGGGCCGGCCTCGGCCGCCGCGGAGGCGGCGGCCGGCGACAGCGGTGCCCGGGAGCCGGGGCAGAGGACGGCGGGGCAGGGCAGCGCGGCAGACCGCGTCGCGGGCACAGCGGGCATGCCTGAGGGGCTCGTTGGGACGCCCGGTGAGGGGGAGGCGGTTCGTAGTGGTGTGGGCGGGGCGGTGGGGCCGTTGTCCGGGTCCGGGTCGGGCCGGTCGGCCGCGGGCGCGGTCGGCGGGCCGTCCGCCGGGGAGTCGATTCGGCGGTCGCGGCGAGGGGAACGGCCGGGGGTCCGGGCCCTGTTGAAGGTTGCGGGGCGGGACGTCACACCGCTCAGCGGGACCGGGGCAGGCGAGCACGACCCCGGTCTGCTCCTCGCGCTCGCCCGCATCGGCGGCACGCCCTGCGTCGTCCTCGGCCACGACCGCCGCGGCGAGGCCGCACCCCCGCTGGGGCCCGGCGGGCTGCGGGAGGCCCGGCGCGGCATGCGGATCGCCGCCGAGCTCGACCTGCCGCTGCTCACCGTCGTCGACACCGCGGGCGCAGCGCTCACCCGCGAGGCCGAGGAAGGCGGTCTCGCGGCCGAGATCGCCCGCTGCCTCGCCGACCTCGTCACGCTGCCCGCGCCGACCCTCTGCCTGCTGCTCGGCCAGGGCGCGGGCGGTGGCGCGCTCGCGCTGCTGCCCGCGGACCGGGTGGTCGCGGCCCGGCACGCCTGGCTCTCCCCGCTGCCCCCGGAAGGCGCGTCCGCGATCCTGTACCGGACGACGGAGCACGCGTACGAGGTCGCGGACCGCCAGGGCGTACGGTCCGCCGACCTCCTCGCCCACGGCATCGTGGACCGCATCGTCGAGGAGGCCCCCCAGACTCCCCAGGCCCCCGGGTCCCCCGAGGGCGTCGGCGACCGCGACGCCGCCGGCGACCGCGACGCCGCCGACGAGCCCGGGCTCTTCCTCACCCGCCTCGGCGACGTGCTCGGCGCCGAACTCGCCGCCCTGCGCGCCGAATCGCCCACCGTACGGCTCGCCGCCCGCAGGCGCCGCCACCGCCGGCTCGGCAGGAGCACCTGACCATGGACGACACCACGGACGACACCATGGGCAACACCATCGACGACGACCGCATCCGTCCCGCGACCCCGGCCGACGCGCCCGCCGTACGATCCGTCACCGATGCCGCGTACCACCACTACGTCGAGCGGATTGGCGTACGGCCCGCCCCCATGGACGCGGACCACGCGGCCGATATCGCGGCGGGGCGTGTATTCGTGACCGGCGACCCGGTCGAGGGCGTTCTCGTCCTCGTGCCCCGCGCGGACCACCTCCTCCTGGAGAGCATCGCCGTCCACCCGCGGTCACACGGCCGCGGCCTGGGCAGGCGTCTGCTGGCCTTCACAGAGCAGTACGCGCGCAAGCGCGGCCTGCCCGAAGTCCGCCTCTTCACCCATGCGTTGATGTGGGAGAACCGGCAGCTCTATCCGCGCTACGGCTACGAGGTGACGCAGCGGCACCAGGACGACCCGTACGACCGCATCCACTACCGCAAGCGGCTGTAGCGAAGCGGCGGCAGCGAACGTCCACTGTCAGTGGCGGGTGCGACGATCGCGGTGTGGACGACGAGACTGAGGCAGAGCGGACCCGAGCAGACGAGACCGGGACACCTGGGACCGGCACAGCCGCGTACGGGGACCCTGCAGCCACGTACTGGGACTCCGCCGCGGCGCGGTTCGACGACGAGCCGGACCACGGGCTGCGCGATCCGGCCGTACGGGCCGCGTGGGGCGGGCGGCTGGCGGGCTGGCTGCCCGGCGAGCCGTCCGACGTGCTCGATCTGGGCTGCGGCACCGGCAGCCTGGCGCTGCTCGCGGCGGAGCAGGGCCACCGGGTCACCGCTGTCGACCTCTCGCCGAGGATGGCCGAGCGCGCCCGGGCCAAGCTCGCGGGGACCGGCGCGCGGGTGCTCGTCGGGGACGCGGCCGAACCACCCGTGGGGGAGCGGCGGTTCGATGCCGTCCTGGCCCGGCACGTGCTGTGGATGCTCGGCGACCCCGCCGCCGTGCTGCGCCGCTGGTCCGGGCTGCTGCGCCCGGGCGGACGGCTCGTCCTGATCGAAGGCTTCTGGGGCACCGGCACCGGCACCGGCACCCGCACCGGTACCGCGCGACCCGTCGGCATACCGGCCGCCGAACTCGCCGCGGCCGCCGCCCAGCTGCCTGCAGCCTTCGTCCGTACCGAGAGCCTGTCCGCCGACCCGGCCCTGTGGGGCCGCCCGGTCGCGGACGAGCGGTACGCGATGCTGGTCCGCCCCTCGCCGCCCGCGTGCCACCGGCCGGTGAGCCAGCAGCCGCTCGCCAACGGCCGGTGATCAGCGTGGCGTCGGCTCGTCACCCGGTCCCGGCCGCCACCGGGAAGTGGGAGTCCAGGAAGCGGTGCAGCACCGCGTTGAACTCCGCCGGGCGCTCCAGGTTCGGCATGTGTGCCGCGCCCTCGATGACGGCCAGCTCCGCATCCGGAATGCGCTCGGCCATGAACTCGGCGTCGGCGACCGGCGTGTACTCGTCGTCCTGGCCCACCACCACGAGCGCGGGCACGGTGATCCTCGGGAGCATCTCTGTGTAGTCCGGGCGTTCCGCGCGGCCCCGCAGCGCGGCCGCGGCGCCCTCCGGGGGCGCGCCGCACATCATCCGGTGCACATGCCGGGCGACGTCCGGCAGCGCCTCGACGTTGTACGGCGCCACCATCTTCGAGAGCACCTCGCCCGCGTAGCCGCCCATGCCCTCGCGGAGCAGCCGGTCGGCCATCTCGTTGCGCCACCTCCGGCCCTTCTCGGTCTCGCCCCGCGCGAATGTGTCGGCGAGCAGCAGCCCGCGCACCCGCTCCGGGAACAGCCGGTGGAACTCGAGCACGATCTGGCCGCCCATGGACAGACCGCCGAGAACGATGCCGTCCACCCCCAAGTGGTCGAGCAGAGCAGCGATGTCGCGGGCGAAGACGTCGAGGTTCGTCCTGCCGGGGACGATGGTGCTGCCGCCGTAGCCCCGCAGATCCGGAGTGATGACCCGGCGCCCCTGGTCCCAGGCGAACTCGCGCACCTGCGGCCCCCACATCGAGCTGTCGAAGGGGTGGCCGTGGACGAGCACCAGCGGCGGCCCGCCGGTGCCGCGGTCCTCGTACGCGACGGTGATGTCGTTGACGGCAGCAGTCTCCATGGGGCGCACAGTAGGTGCCGAGGCCACGCGTTCGCCTCTCAATATCCTTGCGGAGCCGGTTCAGGGACTGAGGGGGCTGACCGGACGGTTGCGCCCGCCCGTGGGGGCGAGCAGCCGACTCGGACCAGCCCGCAGGGGCGCAGGACCTGTGCCACCAGGGCTGGTGTCACCGATCCGGTGATGGGCGGGCAGGTTTTTCGCGTGCCGCGGCCGGCCCCCACCCACGCCGTCCCACACAATGAGTGCGACAAAGCGAGCGCGGCTCCAAGGCCCCCACACGCCACCGGGCCGGGAACGCGCCGCAGCACAGCGCACAGCCGCAAGCCATCCGCGAGGAGCTCCCGTGAGCCTGAAGGTCACCGTCGTCAGCGACGCCGCAGAGGCACCGTACGAGCAGGTGCGGGCCCAGATCGCCGACCAGGCGCGCTCGGGCGCGCTGCCGGTCGGCTACCGGCTGCCGACGGTCCGCGGGCTGGCGGAGCAACTCGGTCTTGCGGCGAACACCGTCGCGAAGGCGTACCGCGCGCTGGAGTCGGACGGCGTGATCGAGACGCGTGGCCGGAACGGCACGTTCGTCGCCCCCGCGGGGGACGCGGCGGAACGCGAGGCCGCGGCGGCGGCCGCGGCCTACGCCCAGCGCGTACACCGTCTGGGCCTGGACCACGCCTCGGCCCGCGCGGCGGTGGAAGACGCCCTCCGTGCCGCGTACGGCAGTTCGTGACGCGCGGCCCCAACGGGCGTGCAGGTGGCCGCACATGGTCGTGGTCGCACATGGCCACAGACGACTACAGATAGAGGCCCGCGTCCCTGTCGGAGGGCTGCTGCGGGACCGACGAAGGGCTCGTGCCGCGGCGGAGGGCGAAGAGCTCGGCGAGCGTCGCGCCGTCGCGGCCGATGCCGTCCTCCAGCCCTTCGGCGTCCGTGCCGAGCCAGTTGACCGCCTCCCGCCGGGTCAGCGGCCCGACCTCGATACGGGCCAGGCAGCGGCCCGGCCGGACGACCGCCGGGTGGAGCCGTTCCAGATCCTCGTTGGTCGTGACGCCCACCAGCACGTTCCGGCCCTGGCCCAGCAGCCCGTCCGTGAGGTTGAGCAGCCGCGAGAGAGCCTGTCCCGCCGTGTGCTTGGCCTCGCCGCGGATCAGCTCGTCGCAGTCCTCGAGCAGCAGCAGCCGCCACCGCCCCTTGGCCGAGCCGTCGTCCTCGCCGATCGCGATGTCCATCAGGTAGCCGACGTCGCTGAACAGCCGCTCCGGGTCGAGCACGCAGTCGACCTGGCACCAGGCGCGCCACGACCTGGCCAGCGTCCTGAGCGCCGACGTCTTGCCGGTGCCCGGCGGGCCGTGCAGGAGGAGCAGGCGGCCCGCGATGTCGTCGGGCGTGACCTTCATCAGCCCGTCCATCGCATCGGCCACCGGAGCGGTGTAGTTCGGCCGGATCTCGTCCCAGGTGCCGGCCGAGATCTGCCGGGTCGTACGGTGCGGCCCGCGCCGCGGCGACACGTACCAGAAGCCCATCGTCACGTTCTCGGGCTGTGGTTCCGGCTCGTCCTCCGCGCCGTCGACGCAGCGACGCAGCACCTTCTCCGCCAGCTCGTCGTCGACCGCCGTCACCGTCACGTCCGCACCGCGGTTCCACCGCGACACCAGCAGGGTCCAGCCGTCGCCCTCCGCGAGCAGCGCGCTGCGGTCGTCGTCGCGCGCCGAGCGGAGCACGGTCGCAGCCGGGGGCAGCAGCGTGACCCCCGACTTCACGCGGTCGATGGAGGAGCTGCGGGAGTACGGCTGCTCGCCGGTCGCGAACCGGCCCAGGAACAGCGCGTCCACGACATCGGAGGGCGAGTCGCTGTCGTCCATGGTGAGCCGGATCGGCAGGGCGTGGTCCGGAGCGCTGTCGGAAGCGCTGTCCGGAGCATTGTCGGCAGCGTCGTCGGCAGTGCTGTCCGGAGCGGTGTCGGGAGAGGGCAGGATCCGCCTCCTGTCGTCGTACGGTCGGTCGGCACACATGCCGCCCATGATCCGGCACGGACGGCCCCTACGCACCCAGGTTTTCACCGGTTACCGACCTGATCCGAAAAACCGGTCGAACCGCACGGGTGCAGTCGTCCGGCGACCACGCTGAGAGGGCCCCGCCGCGGACCTCTTGAGTTCTAGTGGTCGTTGCAACACCCCAGCTCAAGGGGTGCGATGGACTTCGAGATCCGGCAGGACCGGACGGTCGCGCAGGGGCGCAAGAGGCTGATCCGCGAGCGGGAGCAATACTTCCGCT
>NZ_JBQQBY010000069.1:0-13323 GCF_052246385.1 Streptomyces sp. 8N616
CACCCTGGGCGTCCGCACCGGCGGGTGTGTGCTGGACGGCGACGAAACGAGCGGGAGGCGGACAAGGATCTCCGCAAAGGCCGCCTGTACCCCAACCGACCACCACCCACCAGCCCGTAAACGGACCCCCAGACCACCCCTCCCCCTTCCCGTAGCCCGCCGCTTTGCGCCGAAGGCGCGAGACGAAACCAGCACCCGGCCGAGCCGCATGCCGCCCCAACCGCCCCAAACCCACCCCAAACCCACCCCACACCCGACCCAACAAGACAGCGCCTCAAGCGGGTGTCCCAGAAGGCATCCCAAGAAGGCGTCTCAAGTCAAGAAGGCATTTCAAGAAGACATTTCAAGAGGGCGCTTCAAGAGGGGGCCTCAAGAAGGCGTCAGGCCCTCGCGGACCACCAGGGCGTAGCCGCCGATGCCGATCATGGACTTGCCGTCGAGGTTCCCGGCCGTGGTGTGCAGGGTGAGGACCGCGCCGGTCTCGGGGTCGAAGTCCACGTCGGACACCGTGCCGAGTTCGTCGCCGCGTTCGGTCAGGACACGTTTCTCGGGCAGGTCGTGGCTCTTGTCGGACAGCTCCGCGAGAAGGCCCTCGGCGGTCTCGAGGACCTCGCGGTCGGGGACCATCACCGCATCGGGGCCGATTGCGCGGGCGCGGGCCAGCGTGAGGATGTTCCGCTTGGAGTCCTTGGTTTTGTAGAGCCGCAGCGCCACGACCCGGGCCGCGGCGGGATCGACGACGCAGGCGTCCACCACGCCGACCGATTTCGCGTCGGCGACGCTTACCACGGAGCGGCCTTCTGTCTGGCTGAACAGCATCAGATCTCCGTCGACGGCGGGGATGTTGGCGGGGTCGTTGGCGGGGTTGGCGGGGTTGGCGAGGTGGGCGGGGTCGTTGGCGAGGTGGGCGGGGTCGTTCGAGGGCGGTCCCGGTAGGCCCTCACGCGTTCCTCGAAGGCGGGCAGGTCGTCGGCGACGTACTCGGTCACGGCGGCCGGGACGACCAGGGCTTCGCCGGACACCGCGATGGTCTCGGCGCGCGGCAGGAACACCGTGCGCGCCTTGCGGCCGAGCGCCTCGGTGGGAGCGATCTCGTAGCCGACCACGTCCGCGGTGGTGCCGGTGTCGACGACCACGTCGACGATCTTGCCCACGTCCGTGCCGCGGTCGGTGAGCACCCGCGACTCCAGGACGTCTCCGCTCCTGGCCTCGGACCGTTCCACGACGTCCGTGCGGCCCTCGAAGCGCTCCTCGCTCTCGATCATGACCGCGTCGTGGCCCAGGGCGTACACGCCCGTCCAGGGCAAGCTCTGTTTCATCGGGCCCGAGAACCGCTTGCGCCCGCTGAGTGTGAACCCCACTATGTGCCCGCCCCCGCTGTCGAACACGACGTCCTTGACTTGCGCGACGGCATCTCCGTGGAGCGTGACCACCGGCCGCTTCGTGATCTCTGTCGCGAGCATCAGACCAGTCATTTCAGGCCACCCATCCGGCCACCCGCGCGCCCGCGTCGCTCCACACCCTTCATCTCAGCCACCCACCCGTCATCTCAGGCGACCCATCCGGCCACCCGAGCGCCCGCGTCGCTTCACCGCGATCACACCGCCGCTGCGGCGCCGCGCCTGAACGACCAGCGTCGATAGAGTCAGCACGATCACGATCGCCGCCACGATGACGAGCCAAGTCCACCAGTCCATAGCGCACCTCTCCCTTCCAGGATCGGTCACCCTCGCCACGCTGTCCACGCGTGTCGCGGCTATCGCCGCCGGGCCGGGGAGTCAATATCAACCGGTCATGCAATTGCCGCAACGATCTCCCGAGCAGCGGGAAAGAAACGGGAAGAAAAGGCCTCCTACGGGCAGTTGTTCATTCCCTGGCCCAACACAATCGACCACGGCACCTATGAATTCGACGGCGCCGAGGAGGCTCTGCCCTGGAGCGAGCCGGCAATCAGAACGCCATTCGCGGCATGACCCGGTGGATGAACTGGGAGGTCGTGGAGCGCGCCGCGGCGCGGTCGGTCATGGGGCTCACACTGCACGCCAAGCCGGGGTACCCGTTCGTCCTGCGGCTGCGGCAGACGTACGAACTCACGGAACGGGGGCTCGTCGTCACGAACGTCGTGCGCAAAGCCGGGGACCGCAGAGTCCCCTACGGAGTGGGGCACCACCCGTATTTCGCCCTGGGCACCGAAATTCATCGACGATATCGGGCAGCATCAGAAGCCCGCGCTGACACCGAGCCCGTCCGCCTCCTTTCGGATTCACCTCCCTTCTGTTTCACCTCACTTCTGTTTCACCTCCTTCCGGATCTACCTCCCTTCCGGATCTACCTCCCTTCGGATCCACCCACCCTCGGATCCACCCACCCTCGGATCCACCCACCTTCGGATCACCTCCCTTCGGACACGTCCGGCAGATTCGCCCTCGCGTGGCGGATGAGCGCTCGCGCCGCCGGGCTGACCGGCCCTTCCGCCCGCCACGCGAGGGCGAGACTCGACCGCACCGCTGGCCGGGTGAGGGTGACCGCGTGCAGCTGGTCCCGGTGGGCCCCGGCGAGTGACGCGGGCAGGACGGCCACGCCGAGGCCGCGGCCCGCCAGCTCCACGAGTACGTGCGGGTCGCTGGCCTCGAAGGCGATACGAGGCCGGAAACCCGCCGCCGCGCAGGCATTGTCGAAGGCGGTCCGCAGGCCGGTCCCGCGCGGCAGGCTGATGAGCCCGCGCTCCCTGAGGCCGCCGAGCGCGATCGTCGTCTTCGCTTCCAGCGCGTCGCCGTGGCCGACGGCGGCGACCAGCGGCTCGTCCACGATGACCTGCGTGGCGATCCCCGGCGGCGGCGCGGTCGCCAGACCGACGACGGCGACGTCGAGCCGCCCGGCCTGCAGAGCCGGGAGCAGGACGTCGGACCGGTCCTCGGACAGGGTGATCTCCACGGCCGGGTGGGCCTGCTGGAAGTCGGCCAGCAGACCAGGCAGGCCGGATTCCGAGCGGGAGGCCACCATGCCGACGGCGACCCGCCCGCGCATCAGCCCCGTGAGCTCCTCGACCGCGAGCCGCGCACCGTCGACCGCGGCGAGCGCGGCACGGGCGTAAGGCAGCACGGCCTCGCCCACGGCGGTGAGGCGGACCGTACGGCCCGAGCGGTCCAGGAGGGGCTGGCCCAGCTCCCGTTCCAGCTGTCTGATCTGGGCGCTGACGCCGGGCTGGGCGACGTGCAGCCGAGCGGCCGCCCTGGTGAAGCCCGCCTCCTCGGTCACGGCCACGAAGTACTCGAGCTGGCGCAGTTCCATGCCCCCAAGCCTATAACCAGGACTTCTGGTTCCCAGTAGATCCAGATCTTGGACTTCTGCCGCCCACAGCACCCACGATGGATGGCAGACGACAACCGCACCCCTCGACGAAGGAGACAGCGACGATGACCGACGTACGCGAACGAGCCACCCGGCCCGAGGACTTGGCGCGGCTGTTCGTGGAGCTGGGAAACGCAGGCGACGCCGAGGGGCTCGCAGAGCTCTACGAGCCGGACGCCGTGCTGGCCTTTCCTCCCGGCTCCGAGACCGTCGGGCGCGAGGCGATCCGCACGGTCTTCGAGAGGATGCTCGCGGACCGGCCCCGTTTCCAGCTGGAGGAGGCGCTGCCCACCGTGCGGAACGGCGACCTCGCCCTCACCTCGACCGTCCCCGCCGACAACACCGGCGGCAGGGTCCAGGTCGCCCGCCGCCAGCCGGACGGCACCTGGCTGCGGGTCCTCGACCGGCCCGAGATCCGATAACCCGGGCGCTCCCCCCAAGGCGAGCGCTCCCCTCAAGGCCGCGCACCCTCGCAGGGCTGACACCCTGGTGCGTTTCTACGAGTTGTGGGCTTGGGGGAATGCACCGTGGGGGTACTCGCGAGTACCCCCTAGCGTTCTGCGCGTGCGCCATATCCAGCCACGCCATATCCAGCCACCCGACTCCCGTAAGCCGCCGTTCGACGCGACCGCGGCGCGCCGGCTCCGGGAAGGGCTCGGAATGGCGCACGCGCAGATCGCGTACGGCATCTGGGCCGCGTACGGGCTGCAGGTCAGCCCGGCGACCGTGGCCGCGTGGGAGCTCGGCGAGGAGTCGCCGACCGAGGCGGAGATGACGGCGCTGGCCGGGGCCCTGTGGTGCTCACCGGGCGATCTGCTGGGCGCGCCGAGCACGCTGCGGGAGCACCGGATCGCGCGCGGCCTGGCCGTCGCGGACCTGGCGCTGCGGATCGGCATGGAGCCAGCGGCGTACGAGCGGATCGAGCAGACCGGGCACTGGACCGGGAACGACCGGCAGGCGGCCGCGCTCGGCGAGGTGCTCGCGCTGCCGCTGCCCGCGTTCATCGAGGTCACGGGCCACTCGGACGCGCTGGCCGACCTGCTGCGCAATGCGGTCACCACGCGCTGGCAGGCGTACGTCAAACCGGTCGCCAAGCTGCTGCCGCTCCCCCGGCACGAGCTGGAGAGCGTACTGCAGCAGCTGCACTCCGAGTACCAGTCGCGGATGGTCGGCACGCTCAACTGGGGCGTGGGCACGAGCTCCACGGAGTCCGGCGACGCGGGGCGGGCCTTCCTCGACGACGTACTGGAGCTGTTCTGGGGCCTGCTCTACCCGCCGGGTTCCGGGAGCGGTTAGGTCCCGGCACCTCGACTCCCCGGCACCCCGGCACCCCACTCTCTAGCTCACCGGCACCTCGACTCCCCGGCTCCCCGAGCTCCCCCCGCACCTCGGCTCCCCCGCACCCCGAGCTCCCCCCGCACCCCGGCACCTCGACTCCCCGGCTCCCCGGGCTCCCCCCGCTCCACGGCTCCCCGGGCTCCCCAGCACCCCGGCTCCCCGGGCTCCCCAGCACCCCGGCTCCCCGGTCAGAAGACCGACTCAGCCTCGTCCATGCGGTACTCCGGGACCGTCTTCAGCTCCGTGACGGCCTCCGCCAGCGGCACCATGTGGATGTCCGTGCCGCGCAGCGCCGTCATCTTGCCGAAGTCGCCGCGGTGCGCGGCCTCGACGGCGTGCCAGCCGAAGCGGGTGGCCAGCACGCGGTCGTACGCGGTCGGGGTGCCGCCGCGCTGGACGTGGCCCAGGATGACCGGCCTGGCCTCCTTGCCGAGCCTGCGCTCCAGCTCTGCGGCCAGCCGGTTGCCGATCCCGGCGAAGCGCTCGTGGCCGTACTGGTCGATCGCGCCCCTCTCGTACGGCATCGAGCCCTCGGCCGGATGCGCTCCCTCGGCGACACAGACCACCGCGAACTTCTTGCCGCGCGCGAACCGCTCCTCCACCATCTTGCAGAGGTCGTCCACCTCGAACTTCCGCTCCGGCAGGCAGATTCCGTGCGCACCGCCCGCCATTCCGGACTCCAGCGCGATCCAGCCCGCGTGGCGCCCCATGACCTCGACGACCATGACGCGCTGGTGGGACTCCGCGGTGGTCTTCAGCCGGTCGATGGCCTCGGTGGCGACGGTGACGGCGGTGTCGAAGCCGAAGGTGCGGTCCGTGGAGGAGATGTCGTTGTCGATCGTCTTGGGCACGCCGACCACCGGCATGCCGGCGTCCGAGAGCATCCGGGCGGCGGTCAGGGTGCCCTCGCCGCCGATCGGGATGAGCGCGTCGAGGCCGAGCTCGTGGCACAGCTCCTCGGCGTTCTCGGTGGCCTCGCTGAGCCGGCCGCGCTCGAGCCGGGCGGAGCCGAGGATGGTGCCGCCGCGGACGAGGATGCCGCTGACGGCCTCGAGGTCGAGCTTGCGGTACCGGCGGTCGAGCAGGCCCTTGAACCCGTCCTCGAACCCGATGACCTCGTCGCCGTGGGCGGCCAGGGCACGGTGCACGACCGACCGGATCACGGCGTTCAGGCCGGGGCAGTCGCCGCCTGCGGTGAGAACTCCGATGCGCATCGGCTTGGGTCTCCTGCTCGGTGCTGGATGGTCGTCTTGATGGTGGTCCACGCGGGCCGGACTCGATGGTCGTGGCCGTCCACGCGGGCCGGACTCGACGGTCGCAGACGTCGACCGGACGCGACAGTCGCACCCGTACGCGTACACATAAGCCAGGCTCGGCCAGTCCGATTGTTTCATGGTCCGCGGACTGCCCGCGCTCGCGGCTTATGCCCCCCGGGCGGGCCGGAGGGCCCGGCCTCTCATGCTCCAGCTCCCGCCCCAGCTCCCGGCAGGGCGGCCGGCTGGGGGGCCGGCTGGGGGGCCAGCTGGGGGGCCGGCCAGCCGGGCTGGTAACCCACCAGGCGGGTATTGTCAAGAGGGTAAGCCCACTCTGTCGGCTGCATGTGAGCCGACTCGGCGTTCGAAGAGTTCGATGAGTTCGAAGATCGGAGAGCACGCGTGACGCGCAGCGTGTACGTGACCGGGATCGATCGGGGTGACGGCCGTCAGGTCGTCGAGCTGGGAGTCATGGAGCTCCTGACCCGCCATGTGGACCGGGTGGGCGTCTTCCGCCCCCTCGTGCACGACGGTCCCGACCGGCTCTACGACCTGCTGCGGGCCCGCTACCGCCTCAGCCAGACCGCCGAGAGCGTCTACGGCATGGACTACCACACGGCCGCCGCGCTCCAGGCCGAGCAGGGCACCGACGAGCTGGTCTCCCAACTCGTCAGCCAGTTCCACCAGGTGGCGAAGGACTACGAGTTCGTCCTCGTCCTGGGCACGGACTTCGCGGGCACCAACCTCCCGGCGGAGATCAACCTCAATGCGCGCCTGGCAAACGAGTTCGGCGCCTCCGTGATCCCGGTGGTCGGCGGCCAGAACCAGGACGCCGCATCCGTACGCGCCGAGGTCCACAACGCGTACGCCGCCTACGACTCGCTGGGCTGCGACATCACCGCCATGGTCGTCAACCGGGTCGCGCGGGAGGACCGCGAGGCCATCGCCGAGCGGCTGGCGGCCAAGCTGCCGGTCCCCTGCTACGCCCTCCCCGAGGACGCCTCGCTCTCCGCGCCGACGGTCCAGCAGATCGTGCACGCTCTGGACGCCGAGGTGCTGCTCGGCGACGCGGCCGGACTGGCCCGCGACGCCCGGGACTTCGTCTTCGGCGGCGCGATGCTGCCGACCTTTCTGGGGGCGCTGACCGAGGGCTGCATGGTGGTCACCCCTGGCGACCGCGCGGACCTGATCGTCGGTGCGCTCGCGGCCCACAGCGCCGGCGCCCCGCCCATCGCGGGCGTGCTGCTCACCCTCGACCAGCGGCCCGGCCCGGACATCATGGCGCTCGCGTCCCGGCTCGCGCCCGGCACGCCGGTCGTCTCGGTGCCGGGCCAGAGCTTCCCGACCGCGGGCGAGCTGGCCCGGCTGGAGGGAAAGCTCAACGCCACCTCGCCGCGCAAGGCGGAGACCGCGCTCGGCCTCTTCGAACGCCATGTGGACACGGCCGCGCTGACGAACCGTATCTCCCTGGCCCGCTCCAGCCGGGTCACACCGATGATGTTCGAGCACGAGCTGATCGAGCGGTCCCGGTCGAAGCGCCGCCGGGTCGTGCTCCCGGAGGGCACCGAGGAGCGGGTGCTGCGCGCCGCCGATGTGCTGCTGCGCCGCGACGTGTGCGATCTGGCGCTGCTGGGCGACGAGGACCTGATCCGCAAGCGCGCCGCCGAGCTGGGCATCGACCTCGCCGACGCCCACCTCATCGACCCGGAGACGTCCCCGCTGCGGGAGCGCTTCGCCGAGATCTACGCGCAGGCCCGCGCCCACAAGGGCATCGGCTACGAGTTGGCGTACGACGTGGTGGCCGACGTCTCGTACTTCGGCACGCTGATGGTCGAGGAGGGCCTGGCCGACGGCATGGTCTCGGGCGCGGTGCACTCCACCGCCGCCACCATCCGCCCGGCCTTCGAGGTGATCAAGACAGCGCCCGGCGCCCAGATCGTCTCGTCCGTCTTCTTCATGTGCCTGGCCGACCGGGTGCTGGTCTACGGCGACTGCGCGGTCAACCCGGACCCGAACGCCGAGCAGCTGGCCGACATCGCGATCCAGTCGGCGGCCACCGCCGCCCAGTTCGGCGTCGAGCCGCGGATCGCGATGCTGTCGTACTCGACCGGCACCTCCGGTTCAGGCGCGGACGTCGACAAGGTGCGCAAGGCCACCGAGATCGTCCGCGAGCGCCGCCCGGACCTGGCTGTCGAGGGCCCGATCCAGTACGACGCGGCGGTCGACACCGGGGTGGCCGCGACCAAGCTGCCGGACTCGAAGGTCGCGGGCCAGGCCACCGTGCTGGTCTTCCCGGACCTCAACACGGGCAACAACACGTACAAGGCCGTGCAGCGCTCCGCGGGCGCCGTCGCGGTCGGCCCGGTTCTGCAGGGGCTGCGCAAGCCGGTCAACGACCTCTCGCGCGGCGCGCTCGTCCAGGACATCGTGAACACCGTCGCCATCACCGCCATCCAGGCGCAGACCCGGACCCAGCAGGCCCGGACCCAGCAGGCCCAGACCCAGGAAGCCCAAGCGTGAACGACACCCGAGGTACGGCCCACACAGACGGCAGGGCTACTCGCGTCCTCGTCCTCAACTCCGGCGCCCCCACACAGAAAGCACCCACCTCGTGACTGCCCACACAGACGGCAGGGCTACTCGCGTCCTCGTCCTCAACTCCGGCGCCCCCACACAGAAAGCACCCACCTCGTGACTGCCCACACAGACGGCAGGGCCACTCGCGTCCTCGTCCTCAACTCCGGCTCCTCCTCCGTCAAATACCAGCTGCTCGACATGGCGGAGGCTGCCGGTACCCGGCTTGCCTCCGGGATCGTGGAGCGGATCGGTGAGGGTCCCGAGGTGCCGGATCACTCGGCCGCGATCAAGCGGGTCGCCGACGAGCTGGCCGCCCAGGGGCTCGGCCTCGACTCCCCGGAGCTCGCGGCCGTCGGCCACCGGGTGGTGCACGGCGGCACGCGCTTCACTGAGCCGACCCTGATCACCGACGAGGTGGTCGAGGCGATCGAGCAGCTGGTCCCGCTCGCGCCGCTGCACAATCCGGCGAACATCACCGGCATCAAGGTGGCCCGCGAGCTGCGCCCCGACCTCCCGCAGGTCGCCGTCTTCGACACCGCCTTCCACTCCACCATCCCGGAGGCCGCGGCCCGCTACGCGATCGACACCGCCACCGCCGACGAGCACGGCGTGCGCCGCTACGGCTTCCACGGCACCTCGCACGCGTACGTCTCGCGGGCGACCGCGAAGCTGCTGGGCAGGGACCTCTCCGAGGTCAACACGATCGTGCTGCACCTGGGCAACGGCGCCAGCGCCTCCGCCGTAGAGGGCGGGGTGTGCGTGGACACCTCGATGGGCCTGACCCCGCTGGAGGGCCTGGTCATGGGCACCCGCTCGGGCGACATCGACCCGGCGGTGATCTTCCACCTCTCCCGGGTCGGCGGGATGTCCACGGACGACATCGACACGCTGCTGAACAAGCGCAGCGGTCTGCTCGGCCTGTGCGGCGACAACGACATGCGGGAGATCGGCCGCCGTATGGGCGAGGGCGACGAGCGGGCCCGGCTCGCCTTCGACGTCTACGTCCACCGGCTTCGCAAGTATGTAGGCGCGTACACCGCGGTACTCGGGCAAGTGGACGCCATCGCGTTCACCGCGGGCGTGGGCGAGAATTCCGCAGCCGTACGCGAGGCGGCCATGCGCGGGATGGAGGGCCTGGGCATCGAGGTGGACGCGGTGCGTAACGCCGTACGAGGATCCTCGGCGCGGCTGATCTCGGCGGAAGGCAGCCGGGTGGCGGTGGCCGTGGTTCCCACCGACGAGGAACTGGAGATCGCCACGGAGGCATACACCCTGGTCAGCGCCTCGATCCCGGTTCTTCGCACAGCGCCAATATTCCGCTCCGAAACAAACCGATAGGATCGCCCTCATGCGCCGTTCCAAAATCGTCTGCACCCTGGGCCCCGCCGTCGACTCCTACGACCAGCTGAAGTCGCTGATCGAGGCCGGCATGAACGTGGCCCGTTTCAACATGAGCCACGGGACCCACGCGGAGCACGAGGAGCGCTATCACCGCGTCCGCAAGGCATCGGAGGAGACGGGCCGGGCGGTCGGCGTGCTCGTCGATCTGCAGGGTCCGAAGATCCGGCTCGAGACTTTCGCGGAGGGCCCGGTCGAGCTGGTGCGCGGTGACGAGTTCGTCATCACCACCGAGGACGTGCCGGGCGACAAGAGCATCTGCGGCACCACGTACAAGGGCCTGCCCGGAGACGTCTCCAAGGGAGAGACGATCCTCATCAACGACGGCGCGGTCGCGCTCCAGGTCGTGGAGGTCGAGGGCCCGCGGGTGCGCACGATCGTCATCGAGGGCGGCGTCGTCTCCGACCACAAGGGCATCAACCTGCCCGGCGTCGCGGTGAACGTTCCCGCGCTGTCGGAGAAGGACATCGAGGACCTGCGCTTCGCCCTCGCGCTGGGCTGCGACATGGTGGCGCTGTCCTTCGTACGGGACGCCGGCGATGTACGTGACGTGCACCGGATCATGGACGACGCGGGCCGCCGGGTTCCGGTCATCGCCAAGGTCGAGAAGCCGCAAGCGGTGGCGAACCTGGAGGAGGTCGTGCTGGCCTTCGACGGTGTCATGGTCGCGCGCGGCGACCTCGCCGTGGAGTACCCGCTCGAGAAGGTCCCGATGGTCCAGAAGCGGCTCATCGAGATGTGCCGCAGGAACGCCAAGCCGGTGATCGTGGCGACCCAGATGATGGAGTCGATGATCAACTCGTCGCGGCCGACCCGCGCCGAGGCGTCCGACGTGGCGAACGCGATCCTGGACGGCACGGACGCGGTGATGCTGTCCGCAGAGTCCTCGGTCGGCAAGTACCCGATCGAGACGGTCAAGACGATGTCCCGGATCGTGGAGGCGGCCGAGGAGGAGCTGCTGTCCCGCGGGCTGCAGCCTCTGGTGCCGGGCAAGAAGCCGCGTACGCAGGGCGGTTCCGTGGCCCGGGCGGCGTGCGAGATCGCGGACTTCCTGGGCGCCAAGTCGCTGGTGGCCTTCACGAAGTCCGGTGACACCGCGCGCCGGCTGTGCCGCTACCGGGCGCAGCAGCCGATCCTGGCCTTCACCACGGACGCGTCGACCCGCAACCAGCTGACGCTGAGCTGGGGTGTGGAGTCGTACGTGGCACCGTACGTGGAGAACACGGACGCGATGGTCGACCTGGTCGACGCCGAGCTGCTGAAGCTGGGCCGCTACGCCGAGGGCGACACCATGATCATCACGGCGGGCTCGCCGCCCGGTGTCCCGGGCACGACCAACATGGTGCGGGTGCACCACCTGGGCGGCTGATCCCGGCCGAACGGCCCGGTGGCACCAGCCCCTGGCAAAAGCCCCGCGGCAAAAGCCCCGCGGCAAAACGCGAAAAGGCGGTGGGCGGCCCCTCATGGGACCGCCCACCGCCTTTTGGCGTGCTCCGGTTACTTCGTGGGTTACTTCGTGCTGTAGCTGTGCAGGCCCGGGACGGTGAGCGTGCCGCCGAACTGGCCCGCCTGGCGCACCTTGACGTCGGTGAAGACGGCGAAGGGCACGTTGAGCGGGGGCGGGGTCTCTGGGCTGAAGGTGACGGGGATCAGCCCGAACAGGTTCCCCTTCAGCTCCTCGGTGTACATGGTGACCTCACCGTCGCGGATCGTGGAGGTGGAGCCGGGGGCTGCCTCCACATGGGCGGTGGTGCCCTGCGGCCCGACCACGAGCTGATGCAGGTCCTTGATATCCGTTTCCTTCGCGG
This sequence comes from Streptomyces sp. 8N616, assembly GCF_052246385.1. Lineage (NCBI taxonomy): Bacteria > Bacillati > Actinomycetota > Actinomycetes > Kitasatosporales > Streptomycetaceae > Streptomyces > Streptomyces sp. 8N616. The sequence continues at coordinate 11,726 of NZ_JBQQBY010000069.1, forward strand.
TGAACTTCAGGACCTTCTTGACCTTGCCGCTGTAGGTCTTGACCTCGACGATGCCGTGGTAGTCCAGGCCGCGCAGGGTGAGCTTGGAGGTCTCCAGCCGCCACGGGTCGTCCGGGAGCAGCGGGACGCCCGGCTCCAGGTCGGCCGCGGCCAGCGCCTTCGGGTCCTTGGTCGGACACGGGAACGGCTCCTTGCCGTCCTTGCCCGAAGTCGCGCCGTCCGCCTCGTCCTTGACACCGTCGGTGAGGTCTTTCGCCGTGTCCTTGGCCTTGTCGCCGACCTCCTCGACCTTCGCACCGACCTTGTCCGCCGCTTCCTTGATGGCGTCCTTGGTCGTGTCCTGGGCGTCCTCGGTCGTCTTCTGAACGTCCTCGGTCGTCTTCTGGACCTCCTCGGCCGGCGTGGACGTGGTGGCGGACGGCGTGGGCTCCGGCGCCTCCGAACTCGGCTCCTCGGACGGCGTGGAGCTGCTGCTCGCGGTCGGCGTGGGCTCCTCGTCGGAGTCACCGGTGAGGAGGTCTCCCAGCTTCTCGCCGATGCCCAGCGGGTCCAGCGGGTTCGTGGACTCCGTCGGAGTGGGCTCGGGCGACGGCGTCTCCCCGGCCGACGGAGACTCCCCGGCCGACGGGGGCTCGGAGGGCTTCGGCTCGGCCTTGTCCGCCTCCTCCTTGGCACCGTCGGTGACGTCATCGGCCGTGTCCTCGGCCTCGTCGACCGGCTTGGCCGACACGCTCGCCTCCGGCGACTCCGACGGGGACGGGGACTTCTTGTCCTCCGTCTCCTTCGGCTCGTCGGACCGGGTCACGCAGGGCCCGGGCGCAAACGGGTTGCCCGGAACCTCGTCGGCCTGGGCGAGCTTGGGGGTGAGACTCATGCCGACGAAGACCGCGGTCGGCATCGCGGCCAGGGCTATCGCCTTGCCGGCCGGAATCTGCAACTTGGTCAGCAGTGACTTCCTGGGCGCCGCGTGACGCGGCCCCGTTCTCACACGCGAACTCGGGAGGGAGTCACCGCTTCCGGCCGCGACCGGCCGGGCTTCATCACCCTGCACGATGCCTCCTCCCGCCATTCACTTCGACGACCCTTCCGGCTTCGTAATCCGCCCTGTCGTCGGCGGGTGCGGAGTCCGGCTCGTCGCCGTGCCGCCCGGCGGGCCTGCCGCCGTCGTCGGCCGGCGCCCACGCGATGGACAGCGCACCGCCGATCAGCGACAGCAGGAATCCGACCAGGAAGCCGCCAAGGTTGGACACCGGAATGGACACCAGTGCCAGCAGGATGGTGGCAACACCCGCGAACACCCGGACGATGTGGTGGAACCACATGGTCAGGCCGAGGGTCACCAGCAGCACGCCAATGATCAGCGAGCCCGCACCCGCGGTGGTGGCCATACGGATGGTGAGCTGGCCCACCTTGAGGTTGGCGTACGGCAGATAGGCGATCGGCACTCCGCCCAGAATCGTCAGCAGGCCCGCCCAGAACGGCCGGCTGCCGCGCCATGCACGGAAGCGAAGCCGCCAGTTTCGATTCTGGTCACGCAGCCCTGGTGACTCGGCGCTCATGGAAAACAGCTCCTGGGGACGGCGTTGTTACAACAGATC
>NZ_JBQQBY010000070.1:0-12272 GCF_052246385.1 Streptomyces sp. 8N616
CCGTCCCCCGCCAACACCCGGCCGACTCCGCAGGGGCGGAGTCCGACACTCGCCGATCATGGTAGGTTCCTGAACTCGATATGCCGTGGGCATGTCAAAAGTATGGGTGAAAGGAACTCATGCGTTTGATCAAGATCATTATCAGGCTTCAAAAAGGTCTGCCCTAAGCGCTGACCAAGCTGGCCTCCTGGGCGCCGATCGATACTCCCGGTCGGCGCCCAGCCCCGCTACTAGGCGGTGGCCCGGTCCCGGCAGATGATCTCGGCGCAGGGATGCTCGGCCAGCCAGGCCGCGAACGTCTCGCGATCCAGGGTCGCGGAAACTGCTCGGAGGGCTCGCCGAGGCGCTGCGGGACAGGGACCGGCAGCGGAAGGTGCGGGGCGAGAGCCGGCAGCCAGGCATGCTCCTTGCGCAGCAGCGCGTCCGCAGACTGCGTCGCCCAGGGCAACCGGACGGCGAGGTCGTCACCGAGCCGCCACAGCTGGTTGTCCCAACCACGCGCGCCATGTCCCGCCGGTCTCGTTGCGGAGCCTGGTGGTGGTCTTGTCGTGGTAGCCGAGATGACAGCGGGCAGCTCGACCTCGCCGACGCCGCACGCCGCATCACCGCCCGCACCAAGGCGGTCGTCGCCGTGCACCTGTGGGGCATTCCCGAGGACATGGACGCGCTCGCCGCGTTCGCCCAGGAGCGTGGGCTGATGCTGCTGGAGGACGCATCCCACGCGCACGGCGCCCCCTGGGGAGGTCAGCGCACCGGCAGCTTCGGCACCGCCGCCGCGTTCAGCCTCAACGGCCCCAAGCCCCTCTCCGCCGGGGAGGGCGGGCTGGTCGCCACCGACGACAGCGAGATCTATTACCGGGTGCTGCTGCACGGTCAGTACAACAAGCGCTGCCGCCGCGAGATCCCCGCCGACCACCCACTCGCCGAGTACGCGGTCACCGGCATGGGCCTCAAGCTCCGCATCCACCCGCTGGCCGCCGCCCTGGCCCGCACCCAGCTGCACCGGCTCGGCAACTACCTCACGGACGGGCGGCGATCGCTCAGCGCTTGTGCGCAGCCCTGCAGGACGTGCCGGGCATCCGCGTGCCGCGGCTGCCGGACCGGGCGGTTCCTGCCTGGTACGCGCTGCCGCTGCGGTACGAGCCGGCGAGCTCGGCGGGCTGCCTATCGAGCGGTTCCTGGACGCTCTGCACGCCGAGGGCGCCACCGCCGCTGACCTGCCGGGCTCCACCCGCCCCCTGGCTGATCATCCGTTGTTCCAGCACCCCGGGGTCCTGCTGCCCGGATACGCTGACCACCAAGGCCCCACCAAGGGGGACTTCGCCGACGCCGAGCAGGTGCACGGCACGACGCTGAAGCTCCCGGTGTGGCATCGCGAGACGGACATCCCTCTCGCCGACGCCTACACCACGGCCCTTGCCAAGGTCGCCACCCACCACAAGGACCTGCTGGTATGAGCGCACCCGTGGACACCGCCCTGATCACCGAGCTCACTGAGGCCGCTGCCCGCGACGGCATCACCAAGATCGTCGTCGGCGCCGTCATCCCCGACGCGGACGGCAACGTGCTGCTGTTGCACCGCACCGCCGACGACTACCTCGGCGGGCTGTGGGAGCTTCCCTCCGGCAGTATCGAGGCGGCCGAGACCCTGATCGACGCCCTGCACCGGGAGGTCGAAGAGGAGACCGGCCTCAAAGTCACCGCCGTCGGCGACTACCTGGGCCACTTCGACTACCTCTCCAAGAGCGGCAAGAAGACCCGCCAATTCAACTTCGCCGCCACCGCGGCCGGGGAGACGGTCAAGCTCACCGAGCACGACGCCCACGAGTGGGCCGACCACACCGGCCAGGAGAAGACCTCAAGCGCCGTACAGAACGTGCTGGAAGCCCGGCGCGAGCGCCCGGCCTAATAACCCTCGCTTCCCGCACAGATGTCCGCCCTTGCCGCCTGCCCCTTCCCCGGTGGGGGCGGCGCCCCGGCCGGTCGACCTGCAGCCCGGCATTGGCTCTGTCGGCTGGTACCGGCATCACCCTGGCCATCGTGGCCCACACCTTCCTCGCCGCAATATCCGCTCAGGCCGGAGCCGACGCAACGGAGGCCGGAGAAACGGATCCCCCTCGTTCCCCTCACGCTGGCAGAGGTCCGGCGACTACTGGCAGCTGACCATCCCCGGTCAGCGACGGGCCACCTATCCGACATGCGCTGAGCTGTCATCGAGGCGTTAGCAGAGGTTGGCTTCATCGAAGGAATGCAGCGTTGGAAAGATCCAGCGTTTCACCGAGAACGTTCCTCACTACGACGAGGGCGAATGCGCCATTCCGGCGTCGACGTGAGCAGGGGGCGGCTGAGTGGGCGGGGCTGGCCTGCGGTGCAGTAGTGCCAATTATGGCGCAGACCAGGTTTCGTTACCCCGATTTCAGTTGACCGCCGAACGCGCCACAAGATTTCCTCAATGTCATGCGCGCGTCTGCATGACTCGTGTGCTCCAGGCGATCGAAAGCCGGCCGACGCACACCGTGACGGCCGGACCGACAGCAAGGAGGACCATGAAAATACGGAAGCGAATGTCCTTACGGGTTATCGCGAGCGCAGCGATGATCCTGGCTGCCTGTGGCGTCACCAGTGCTCCGACAGCGTATGGAGCCACCAGCAGCACCCAACTGGCGCCGTACGCCGATTCGGTGCCGGAGGGTGCGGTGAAGGCGGGCATGAACGTCGGCGGGATCGATGAGGAAGCGGCCCGCAAGGCAGGCAACAAGGTCCGGATCGAGGGCGATGAGAAGGTCCTCATCGACGGCAAGACCGGGGCTGAGATCGCCCGCATCCCCGCGGACGCGGACCAGGCTCGTGAACAGGCGCTCTCGCCCAGGAACGTGGTCACGGGAAACTGCGGGCTCTCCTACTTCTTCCTGCAGGACGACCCGAATCCTCAGCAGTACGAGTGGATCACAGGATTCATCGTCAACGGCTCCGCGTACGACTTCGCCTGGTACGTGAACACCCGGGGCGAGTGGGACAGCGGCGTTTACAACTACGAATGGGAAGACGTCGGTCCGATGTGGCCGGACTCGGAATGGTCCTCGGAAATCCAGACCGACGACACCACCGCTCCTGGCGGAACGTACCATTACGGACGCGTCACATCCGGGACGGCCTACCTGGTGGACGGCCGGGTGTGCTTCTCCGGTTATCCGAACCACTCCGACTACGTGTACTGACGTGAGTTGACTCCACTGCGGTGCTGGCGGCCGGCCATCGCTCCGCCGCCGGCACCGCGTCAGCGCAAGGGGGAACCATGCATGCAAGTGGCCTGCGGCCCGCGGCACACGTCTCGCGTTCGCCATGGCGGTCCACCTTGGAACCCGTGGAGGCTCCCGCCACTGCCTCGCGCGTCCTGCTGGCAAGCGAAACCGAACGCGCACGCAAACGCACCAGTGACCGCCAGGGAGAAGTGGTCCGCGAGGATACCGGGACACGTTCCCGGCTGATGACGGCGTACCTTCCCCACATCGACGCCGCAGACCCGCCCCCCTGGCCCCTCACGGGAACCGCGCGGCTGCTCGTCGAGGCCGAGCACAGCAGCCATGTCCTGCCCCCCACCATCAAGTCGCCGGCCGGCGAACCCGTCACCTGCCGCGTGGCGGACGCCGAGTACCCGGGCACGCGCGTCGGCCCCCACCACGACAAGCACGGCTCCTGGGACTGGTCCCTCACCCTTCCCGATATCACGCTGCACGTGGACACAGGACCCGCAACCTGCACCATCCGAATCAGCGGAGAAGACCTTCCCGAGGTGCGCCACTACGTGCCGGCCCCACTAGACGCGTACTGGACAGGGCGAGCCGGTCTCCTGGAACTCCTCGCCCAGCGCGACTGACCCAACAACCACCGCGCAGTCCGATGACAGCGGCCGCTGCGGTACGGACGGCTCCAGCTGAGCCCCATGGCCCAGTCCCTCGATCACGGCTTTGCCGTCGGGTGTTTTGTCGCCCGCGGAGTGGCCGGCAACCATGGTGCCGCCCTAGCCTCACCCGGTGACCGAGCCGAGAAGAAGCATCGCCGACTTACGTTCCTGTGCGGCGCAGCACCTGCAGACCTACACCGACCCCTCGGGAGAAAGGGCCTTTGCCACCTACGACCGGCAAGGCGATCCCTGCGTCCTCACTCCCCTGGCTGTCTGGCGCCGGCCCTGTTGAGCGTGCCCATCGGGTACCGGCAGGTGGTGCCGCTGTTCCGTCCGGACGGGCCGGGCGCGCTGGTGCTTCAGGCGATGCAGGCCGTGCTGGATTCGGCTGCCGGGCGTTCCGCGACCTTTCTCGAGGCTGACCTCCGCGCTGGTGAGGGCGCGTGGGCACTGGTCGATCAGGCGCTGATCGCGTCGGGCGAAGCAGGCGGGCACGGCGTGCCAGGGTTCAAGGCTGTGTCGGTGACGAAGATCCTTCATCGCAAGCGGCCTCATCTGGTTCCGATCTTCGACACAACCGTGTACCGCTTCTACACCGGGCAGGCGCCACCCTATGGGCCTTACCGGGACACTCCCAGGCGCTTGTGGCCTCTGTTGCAGGCAGATCTGCGCGCCAACCAAGAATGGCTTGAGGAACACGCCTCACCCCTGCGCACCCCCGACGGCCGGAGCAAGTGTCAAGACTTGTGGATCACGTACGAGGCGCCGCTCACCCGGTCTGGTTGATCGTGATCTGGGCTGGCGCTGGTCGATCCCCTTGGTGCGTGATCCCTGCCTCGTGCCGCGTGGGAGGGATCAACGGCCCGTCATAATCGGCGTATGGGAAAGAGCTACGAGCCGATAGACGGCAGGCTGCGTGCCTTCATCGAGGCGCAGCACATCTTCTTCACCGCGACGGCGCCGCTGGACGGCGGGGGCACCGTCAACCTTTCGCCTAAAGGCTTGAATGGCTCGTTCGCTGTGCTCGACGAACTCACCGTGGCCTACCTCGATTTCGCTGGCAGCAACGCCGAGACGATCGCCCATCTGCGCGAGAATGGCCGCATCACCCTGATGTGGTGCGCCTTCGAGGGTCCGCCCAACATCGTGCGCGTGCACGGCCGCGGAGAGCCGGTCTTCCGCGACGATGCGCGATGGGTGGAGCTGATGGGGTCCTTCCCGGACATCGACCCGACCCTGCACGGCCTGCGAGCGATCATCGTCGTGACCGCAGAGAAGATCCGCGACACCTGCGGGTACGCCGTCCCGTGCATGACCTATGACGAGGACCGCTCGCTGCACGCGTCGCGCTTCGCGCGCGAGACTGATGAGTCGCTCGACGTGTACTTCCAGAAGAAGGAGCACATCGCGACCAGCATCGACGGCCTGCCGGGGTTGCCGCTGCCACTGCCACCGCTTCGGCTCACCGAATAACACCCAGCCTCTGGAGCGGAGACCACGGCGGACCTGCCCGGAAGACAGTCATGCCACCCGAGCTTCCCCTCGTTCGACCAGGTGGCCTCGTTAGAAGCGGGCTCCGGCGCGCACCAGGGCGACGAGGTGGGGTGCGTTCACGGCCCGCCACCTGTGCTGGGCGGACTCGACGAGCTTGAAGACCATGGCCAAGGCGGCGGCCGCACTGCCGGCGCCTCGGGTGACCTTGGTCCGCAGCCGGACGGTGGCGAAGGGCGACTCGATCGGATTCGTCGTGCGCAAGTGGATCCAGTGTTCGGCGGGGAAGTCGTAGAACGCCAGCAGCTCGTCGACGTCGTCAGTGATTTTCTTGACGGCCTTGGGGAACTTCGCGCCGTAGGCCGCGGCGAACGCGGTGATGGCCTTGAGCGCGTGGTCGCGGTCTTCGGCGTTGTAGATCTCCTGCAGGACCTTCTTCGCGCCGGGCTGGGCCGACTTCGGCAGGGCGTTCGCGACATTGGCGATCTTGTGAACCCAGCACCTTTGATGGCGGGCCTCGGGAATACCTCGGCCAGGGCCTTCCAGAAGCCCAGGGCGCCGTCGCCGACCGCCAAGACCGGGGCCCGCATGCCCCGGCGTGCACAGTCGCGTAGTAGATCCGCCCACGAGTCGGCGGATTCGCGGTACCCGTCGCTCATGGCGATCAGCTCTTTGGTGCCGTCCGCGCGCACGCCCATCAGCACGAGCCCGCACGACTGCGCCTCGCGCAGGCGTATGCGCAGGTGGATGCCGTCGGCCCACACATAGACGTAGTCGCTGCCGGACAGGTCGCGTTCGCCGAACGCCTGGTGGTCTGCCTGCCACTGCTGGGTGAGCCGGGTGACCGTCGCCGCCGACAGGCCGGCCGTCGATCCGAGGAACTGCTCCAGCGCGGGCACGAAGTCCCCGGACGACAGGCCGTGCAGATAGAGCAGCGGCAGCACCTCGCTGATTTTGGGGGACTTGCGGCACCACGGCGGCAGGATCGCCGAGGAGAACCGCTTACGCTCGCCCGTCTCTGCATCGACACGTTTGTCGTCACCCGCGGGGCCTTCACCTCGACCGACCCGGCCGCGGTGGTGACCTTCCTCGGCTGGTGGTAGCCGTTGCGCACGACCAGGCGGCGTCCAGCCTCGTCCCTCTGGCCGGCCAACTCAGCTACAAAGGCATTGACTTCGGCCTCCAGGGCTGCGGCCAGCATCCGCCTCGCACGCTCCCGGACGATGTCGTCGATCAGGGAGCCGGTCTCGGTTGTTCCATCGGCATTCACTCCGCTCAGCACGGGCGTGCCTTCCCGACCGACGGTGCAACGTCGGCCTACTCGATGACCAGAAGTCGATCACTCGGGAAGGTACGCCCTTCGCGTCCAGCCCGAAACCGATCCACAGGTCATGAGCATTGCTCGTTGGTCCAGAGCATCCCAGGTGTAGTGCCATGTGCGTGTGCCGCCGGAGAGGAGTTTGCGGCTGGCCCGGATGATCCTTCCCTGCCGGTCGTGCTCGTAGGTGGTGCGGCCCTTTCGCCTCAGTCGTAGGCCGTCGTAGCTGCGGTCGGTGTTGTCTTCTTCCGCCGGGAGGCTGGGCGTCAGGCGGGTGGTGAGGAGGCTGCCGCTGCTGTCGTATGCATAGTCTTCGCGCTGGCTGCTGGAGATGACAGTGGTGGGGCATCCTGCCTCGTCGAGGGTGAATCTACGCGGGCCGGTGAGGGTAATCGTCGATGTCCGTGACCAGTCCGTCGGGGCGGAATCCGTAGGCGCGGCGCCCGAGCGTCTGCGCAGGAGAGGTTGCTCCGTGTGCGGTGCGGGTCAGCAGTTGCTCGGTGAGGCGGTGGGAGGAGTCCCAGGACTGGGTCAGCACGGCGGCGTCGGCCAGGCGTCGTTCGGTTTCGCGGCCGGCTATGTCGTAGTGGAGCTGGATGCTGCGACCGGCTGTCCGCAGCGCGGTGAGGTGGTTGTCGGCGTCGTATTCCCATGCGGTGACGGCACCGGCGGGGGTGCGTCGGCGTGTGCGTCGGCCGAGTTGGTCGTAGGAGAGTTCCAGGGAGCGGCCGTTGCAGGTTTCGCTGAGGACGGCTCCCAGGGCGTCGCGCCGGTAGGTGATCGTGGCCTGGGAGTTGGTTGCGGTCAGCAGGCGGCCTGCTGCGTCGTAGGTGTACTGGGTGTCGCCCTGGTCGGTGCTGCGCCGTATGAGGTCGCCGCGGGCGTTGAATTGTGCGCGGATGCTCTGGCCGACTCCGTTGATGCGCTCCAGAGGTTGTCCGGCCAGGTCGTAGCGGTAGGTAGTGGTCCTGCCGTTGAAGTCCTGTTCGCCTACGACCTGTCCTGCGGCGTCGTATTCGTAGGTCCAGGTATGGCCCTGAACGTTGGTGACGCTGGTCAGGCGGAGCTCGGTGTCATAGGTGTAGGTGAGCCGGGTGCCGTCGGGCTGGGTGAGGGCCATCGGCAGTGAGAAGGGGCCCGGTTCGTAGCGCGTGGCGTTGCCGGCGGCGTTGGTGTAGGCGAGGAGGTTGCCTTCGGCGTCGTGCTGCCATCGCTCGGTGGATCCGTCGGGCAGTGTCTGGGAGACCAGGCGCCCGGTCGGGGCGCCAGGCCAGGTGGGTTCGTGCGCCGAGGGGGTCGGTGATGGTGACGACGTTGCCGAAGCGGTCGCGCGTGTAGGTGGTGACTCCGCCGAGGGGGTCGGTGATGGCTGTGGGCAGGCCGGTGGGGTCGGTGGTTATTCGGCGCATCGCGCCGGTGGGGTCGGTGACCTTTCGTCGCGCTCCACGGTCGTCGTAGTCGAACCGGGTGACCGCGCCGGCCGGGTTCTCCTTTGCGGTGAGGCGTCCTTGGGTGTCGTAGGTGTGCCGCCACCGTCCGCCGTCGGGTTCGGTGATGGTGACCGGCTGGCCCAAGTCGTTGTACTCGGCGCTCAGGATCGCGCCGTCGGGCAGCTCGATCGTTTGCGTGTTGCCCGCGGCGTCGTAGTGGTAGGTGGTGGTGCGGCCGATCGGATCGGTGGTGGAGAGGAGCCGGTCGAAGCGGTCCCACTCGCGTAGCGTGACGGCGCCGAGCGCGTCGGTCTCGCGCACGACCTGGTAGGCCTCGTTGAGGTCGAAGGTCGTGCGGTGTCCCAGGGAGTCGGTGTAGACGGTCTGGCGGGGCTCGTCGAGATAGGCGAAGGTGCTGGCGAAGTAGCCGTCTGAGCCGAGAGTGCGGATGCAGCGGCCTTGCAGGTCGTAGGTGTAGGCGAAGCAGGTGCCGACGCGGTCTTCCCATCCGGTGATGCGCCGCTGGTCGTCGTAGGACAGCGTGAGCGGCTGTCCGGATGCGTCGTAGATCTCGCTGAGATTGCCGTGCTGGTCGTAGCCGTAGCGCGTGATCACGGTGTGGTCGGGGCCGCTGCGCAGGGTGAGCTGGCTGACGTGTCCTTCATGGACCGTGATGCCGACGTGGTAGCCGCCTGTGTGGAGTATTTCGGCTGGACTGCCGTCGTGGTAGCGGAACGTGATGGCGTTTGAGTTGCGGTCCGTGATGGATGTGATCGGTAGTTCGGCTCGTGGTGCCCCGTCTACGGGGGCGAAGTGAAGCTTCTGGCCGGTCTCCGGCTGTTCCACGCCCATGGATGCCCCGGCGGTGCCCGACCAGTGCAGCGGCCATCGCGGGCCTTCCACCGGCATCACCGGTGCGCCTGGCTCTGGCACGGGGGAGTGCAGGACCATGCCGTCGTCGGTGGTGAAGCGTACGCCGTGGTCGTCGAGGATAAGACGCTGGTCGAGGGTGGAGGTCCACGACGGGCCGAACCACCGTCCCCCGCTTCTGGCTCCGGTGCGGTAATGCCGGGCGATTATCAGTGGGAGGATGCCGGGCAGGAAGAGGTCGGTGTCGGAGGTGACCATCTCGCCGGTCGCCACGTCGATGGGGTCGTTCTTGCAGAACAGCTTGACCATCTGACGGGCAGACGCGCGGGCACCTTTGCCCAGCCCCTTGGCGGCAAGCGCCGCACCCTTGAGACCGGTCTTGGCCAGTGCTTTGGCTCCCTTGGCCAGACCGCCGAGGGTGGTCAGACCCTTCATACCGGGGATACAGTCCAGGGCCGCGAAAGCCACGTCCCACAGCAACGCTTGGCCGTTGGCGTATTTGTGGAGGGTGTCGGCGAGGACGACCAGGGCGGCGATGAGGACGATGGCGCCGAGGATCGGACCACCGATGATCATGGCGATGATGCCGACGATCGCGACGACGACCTTGCAGACCGCGACAATGGTGTCCCAGTTATCCGAAACCCAGTCGATAGCCTCCTCCCACCAACTGCGGTTCTGAATCCCCGCGTCGGAGGCCTCTTCCAGCTTCTTCTTCGCCTTCGTCGCCGCGTCCTCACGCAGCTTCTTGGCATCCGCGCCATCTTCTTCGCCGCATCCAGGGCGCCGACTGGGCGTTGCCCACAGCCGTTTGAGCCACGTCCTTGGAGTTCTTGGCGTCGGTGGCGTTGCGGGTCGCGGCGCGGACTTCCTTCTCCTCCGGCGGGGGAACATCCTTCGTCTTCCCCGAATCCTCGTACTCCTTGGCCTTCTTGTTCGCCCGGTCCACCCAGCCATTCACCGTGTCCAACCGCGTGTTCGCGGAGGCAAGGTCACGCCGGGCCTCACGGCCCTCCCCCAGCGCCCGCTTCGAATCGTCCTGCGCCTTCTCCAACTCCGGCCAGTACGCCGCCAAAGCGTCCCCGGCCAAGTCATAGGACTTCTTCAGCTTCCGCAGATTCTTCGGAACATCCTCGAACTCCGCAGTGAACACGTCCGCGGACTTGCCCGCCCACCGAAGCTCCTGGGCCGCTACGGCGTCGGCCCGGACACCGCGGCCGCGTTGGTGATAGCGGTCGGCGACAACCCGGACCGGATGGGCAGTGAGGCATCCTTCGCCGCGCTCTGCGGAGTCAGCCCGGTGGAGGCGTCCTCAGGCAAGACCCAGCGCCGCAGGCTCAACCGCGGTGGAGACCGCCAAGCCAACTCCGCTCTCTACACCATCGTCCTGGCCCGCCTGCGCTGGGGCACTCGCACCCGCGGCTATGTGGAGCGGCGCGTCAGGGAGGGGAAGACCTGTCGCGAAGCCATCCGCTGCCTCAAACGTTACGTCGCACGCGAGATCTACCAGACGATCGTCCCGCCCAGAAGCACGGTGGCACCCCCACCAACTGCTGCTTGATATCCATAGGGGCATCAAACTCGCGGTTCGCTACGAGGCTACCGTCCTCGTTGCCGCCATCAACGAGTGGTTGTGACGTACTGGTCCGACGACAACTCGAACACCCGTACTCGCCGACCGCAGGTGGGATTGACGGTCTCACGGACCGGATGCATCCCCAGTTTGGTCGTGATCCGTTCGGAGGCGTCGTTGCCCACCTGAGTGATGCTGACGATCCGCTCCAGTCCTCGCCCTTCGAACCCGAACCGTACAGCGGCCGCAGCGGCCTCGGTGGCCAAGCCCTGCCCCCAGTGGGGACGTCCCAGCCGCCAGCCGACCTCAACCGCCGGCAGTACCTCCGGCAAGAAGTCGGGCACCGAAAGGCCGGTGAACCCGGCCAGCTCGCCAGTGGACCGGATCTCCACGGCGAACAGGCCGAAGCCCTGTGACTCCCACTCTCTCTCCCATGCCTGGATCCCGCCGCGAGTCTGTTGTTCGTCACGGACGCTGCCGTCACGGATCCACCGCATGACCTCGGGGTCGGCATTGACGGCAGCCATGGGCGCAACGTCTTCCTCGCGCCAGCGACGCAGGATCAAACGGGGAGTCTCAAGCGTGACCATCCAATCATTCTGGATCACAAATGAGCTCTCCACCATCCTCACCAGGCACTTTCGATACACGCCCTAAAGCGTGTTGCAGAAGGCCGTGATCATGCAGCCTGAGCTGGGGCGGTTGGCGTATCTGGTCAGGCGGCGAGGGCGAGATTGTGCATGCGGGCAACGGCCTGGACGGCGTGGTGGAGGCCGTCGCCGTGCTGCCGGCAGTCACGGAGGATCTTGTAGTTCTTCATCCGGGCGAAGGTGTGCTCGACGCGGGCGCGTACCTTGCGGTGCTCGGCGTTGTCCTCTTCCTCGCCTTTCAGCAGCGGCCGTCCGGGGCGTTTGCGGTGCGGCACGACCAGTCCCGTATTGATGTACGCGCCGTCGCCGAGCACCGTCACGTTCTGGCAGTGCTCAGCCAGACCCGAGTCCCGCCAGGCCTTCGCATCGGCGGTTGTCCCAGGGACCGGGCGAGCCGCCGCCATCACGAGGCGGGTGTCCGCGTCCACGATGACCTGCACATTCGCCGAGAACCGGTAGTTGCGCGAGGAGGCGCCGACGCCGCGGTCGCGAACCGGGACGAGCGTGCCGTCGACGATCCAGAGCCGTCCCACCGAATCGGCCGGCGCCCGCACTGGCTCGAGCGCAAGCAGCGGGCCGAGCCGTTGGATCACCCGGCACACGGTGGCAGGTGAGATGCCGAACAGCGGGGCGAGCTGTCGCATGGTGAGGTTCGTGCGGTAGTAGACGGCCACCAACAGCACCCGCTCGGCCAGCGGCAGTCGCCACGGGCGTCCCCAGCCGCAGCCCTCACCGCCCCGCTCCCGCACCACCTTCAGCAATCGCCCGAACTGATCAACCCGCAGCCCAGTGAACGTCTCCACCCACACCCGCTCGGCCCTCAACACCCCACCCATACAAGAGAAATGCCCTGATCACGGCGTTCTGCAACACGCTTTAGCCGACGCATTATGAGCCCCCTTCTTTGCCGGCTTGGATTCAAGGGATCGTCGCAACACGTGATCACTGACGTGTGGTGGTGAGCAGTTTAGACAGGCGCTCGGCTGGGGTTTCCCAGCCGAGCGTCTTGCGTGGGCGGCCGTTGAGTTCGGTAGCG
>NZ_JBQQBY010000071.1:0-11897 GCF_052246385.1 Streptomyces sp. 8N616
TTTCCCCCCCCCCCCCCGACGGCGAGCAGCGGATCCGGGCCGGGGCCGGCGGCAGGCGTCCTCGCGTAGCGCCTGGCGATGACCGCACCATCAGCTGCATCTGGTGGAGGAGCATCAGCGCGAGCACGGCCAGGCCCGCCTGGGCCCCGAACAGCACCGTCGCCATCGGCAGCCCGGTCGCCAGGCTCTTCTTCGACCCGGCGAAGACGAGCACGATCCGGGCTTCGCGAGGGAGCCGAGCCGCCTCGCCCCGTACGAGGCGAGGCTGCGCACCAGGGCCGGCAGCGCGGCCTCCGCGGCGAGCAGGGCCGCCAGGCGCAGCGGCGCTATGTGGTGCCAGCGCGCGGCCGGCTCCGCTTCGGGGCTTCCAAGGACTTCGTCCTGACCCGGCTGCCGGAGATCCTGGAGGGCTTCCGCCGCGACCACCTCGAGGTGGACCTGGAGCTGACCGTCGAGCTGTCGGGGGAATCTGCACGAGCAGCCGGCCGCCGGGCGCCCGCCGCCGGGCATCACCCGGGCCCGCGCCCTCGAGGTGCTGGAGCGCGCGGGCAGGCCATGGGCTCGTCGGCCCGCAAGCGACAGTCCCGTCATGGCGATGGAGAAAACGGCCGGAAATCGCTGGATGCTGTAATGCGCCCGTGACCGCCGAGCGCGGATTCGGTGGAGATTCCAGGCCACCGTTCTTACTCCAGAGTCAGTCGCAGCGGACCAATTTGCCTGCATGGGCCGCACATCGACGTCTGACCAGCTCGTTTGGCGCGACGCCCTGGTCCGCCGAGGGCCTCCCCTCCCGGAGCGCTTTCGGGTACGGTCGCCGCGCTGTGCGATGCACATGAGGAGCAGGTCATTGCGCGAGATCACCGTCCCCGCAGAGGTGGACGCCGCCTACGTCGGCGGGCTTGCCGACGCCGTGTTCGACCATGCCGCCGAGGACCCCGACCGGGTGGCTCTCGGCCGGAAGGTCGACGACGAGTGGCAGGATGTCACCGCCGCGCAGTTCCGCGATGAGGTACTGGCCATCGCCAAGGGACTGCTCGCCCAGGGCGTCCGGTTCAACGACCGGGTCGCCATCATGTGCCGCACGCGCTACGAGTGGACCCTCTTCGACTTCGCGCTGTGGTCGATCGGAGCCCAGTCCGTACCGGTCTACCCGACTTCCTCCGCCGAGCAGGCGTTCTGGATGCTCTACGACGCCGGCGTCTCCTCCGTCATCGTGGAGCACGAGGACCACGCCATGACGATCGGCTCGGTCATCGACCGGCTGCCGCAGCTCAGCCGGCTCTGGCAGCTGGACAGCGACGCCGTGGGCGAACTCGTCGCCGCGGGCGCCCACATCGATGACGAGGTGGTGCACCGCCACCGGCTGGCCGTCACGCCGGACTCCCCCGCCACCATCATCTACACCTCCGGCACCACCGGCCGCCCCAAGGGCTGCGTGATCACCCACGCGAACTTCATGTTCGAAGTCGACACCCTCGTCGAAGGCTGGGAGCCGGTGTTCCACTCCAAGCCCGGTGACCAGGCGTCCACCCTGCTCTTCCTGCCACTCGCGCACGTCTTCGGCCGCATGGTGCAGATCACGGCGATCCGCGGCAAGGTGAAGCTCGGTCACCAGCCGAATCTCAGCGCGGCCGAGCTGGTGCCGGACATGGCCGCCTACAAGCCGACCTTCATCCTCGCCGTGCCCTACGTCTTCGAGAAGATCTTCAACGCGGCGCGGCGCAAGGCCGAGGCGGAGGGAAAGCTCGGTCCCTTCGACAAGGCCGTCGACGTCGCGGTGAAGTACGCGGAGGCGGTGGAGCACCGCAACCACGGTACCGGGAACGGCCCGGGTGCGGCCCTGCGCGTGCAGCACCAGCTGTTCGAGAAGCTCGTGTACAGCAAGCTGCGCGAGGCGATGGGCGGCAGGATCAGGACCGCGATGTCGGGCGGCTCGGCGATGGACCGGCGGCTCGGACTGTTCTTCTACGGCGCGGGCATCACCGTTTACGAGGGCTACGGGCTCACCGAGTCGACCGCTGCCGCCACCGCCAACCCGCCCCGGCGGACCCGCTACGGCACGGTGGGCAAGCCCATCCCCGGGACCACGGTGTACATCGCGGACGACGGCGAGGTGTGGCTGCACGGCGGCCAGGTCTTCGACGGCTACCTCAACAACCCCAAGGCGACCGAGGCCACCCTGCGGGACGGCTGGCTCGCGACCGGGGACCTCGGCGCGCTGGACGAGGACGGCTATCTCACCATCACCGGGCGCAAGAAGGAGATCCTGGTGACCTCGGGCGGCAAGAGCGTGTCGCCGATCCCGCTGGAGGAGCGGGTTCGGGCGCACCCGCTCGTCGGCCAGTGCATCGTCGTCGGCAACGACCGGCCGTACGTCGCCGCGCTGGTCACCCTCGACCCGGACTCCGTGGACCACTGGCTGACGATGCGCGGCAAGCCGAAGCTGACGCCCGCGGAACTGGTGCGGGACCCGGACCTGGAGACCGAGATACGACGGGCCGTCGTCGCCGCGAACACCTTGGTGTCGCAGGCCGAGTCGATCCGTACCTTCCGGATTCTTGCGGGGCAGTTCTCCGAGGAACACGGGATGCTCACGCCCTCCCTGAAGCTGAAGCGCAAAGTCATCGAGAAGGCGTACGCGGCCGAGGTCGATGCGCTCTACCACGGCTGACGTATGCCTGACCTACGCCTGACCTACGCCTGACCGGCGCTGTGCCACGCTGGAGAGCGGGCCCGCGCTGCCGCGCGGGCGGGCCGATGAGGTGGGAGCGCCGTGGTCGAAGGCACGTGGCGTGCGGTGGGCGGGGCGGTGCTGCGGGTGCTGGTCGTCTGGGGAGCAAGCACCCTGACGATGCTCGTGCTCGCCGGCGTCCTGCCCGACTTCCGGCTGCAGTCCGCCGACGGCGACAGCGCGACCCGTATCGGTGCGACCGCCGTCCTCGGGGCCGGGGCCTTCGGCCTGCTCAGCGCGCTGGTCTGGCCCGCGCTCGTACGGGCGCTGCTGCTGGTGCCCGCATTCGTCCTCGGGCTGCTGGTGTTCTTCCTCAACGGCTCGGTGCTGCTGATCGCGCTGCGGCTGGTACCTGACCAGCGGGGCGAGGTCGCGCCCGAGACGGCGGTGGTCGTCGCGGCGGTCATGTCGGCCGTCGCCTCGGCGACGAGCACGGCGCTCGCGGTGCGCGACGACGGTGCGTACCGGCGGCGGCTCTACCGGCTCGCCGACCGGCGCAGACGACGGCGCGACGACAGCCCGGGGCAGTCGAAGGCGCCCGGGACGGTGTTCCTGCAGCTGGACGGGGTCGGGTACGACGTCCTGGCCGACGCGGTGCGCGGGCGACCGCCGCTCATGGAGACCGTGGCCGGATGGTACGCGGGCGGCAGCCACCGGCTCACGCCCTGGCACACCGACTGGTCCAGCCAGACCGGCGCCAGCCAGCTGGCCATCCTCCACGGCTCGAACTTCGACGTGCCCGCCTTCCGCTGGTACGAGAAGGAGACCGGCGAGGTCATGGTGTGCAGCCGCCCCACGACCGTCGCCGAGCTCCAGCGCCGCGCCATCGCGCGTACCGGCAACGGCGGGCTGCTCACGGTCGACGGGGCGAGCCGCGGGAATCTCTTCAGCGGCGGGGCCGAGCAGCTGGCGCTCGTGCTGTCGATGTCGGCCAGGCGCGGCAGCCGGAACCGCTCCCGCGCGGGCTACTACGCGTACTTCTCCGACCCCGCGAACGCGACCCGTACGGCCGTCTCGTACGCCGCCGAAGTCTGCCGCGAGATCGGCCAGTCCACGCGCGCGTGGCTGCGGCGCGACGAGCCGCGCATCAGGCGGGGCGGCCTCTACCCCTTCATCCGCGCGTTCGCGACCGTCGTCGAGCGGGATGTCGTCGTCGCGGCGGTGATCGGGGACATGCTGGCGGGGCGTACGGCGGTCTACGCAGACCTGGTCGGCTACGACGAGGTGGCCCACCACTCGGGGCCGCGCAGCCGCGACGCCGAGAAGGTCCTGGCCCGCATCGACCGGAGCATCGCGCTGATCGCCAAGGTCGCGGAGCACGCGCCGCGGGAGTACCGGATCGTGCTGCTGTCCGACCACGGCCAGAGCCCCGGGCCGACCTTCGCGGACACCTACGGTCTGATGCTGCATGACCTGGTCCGCGCCGGGTGCGGGCTGCCCCTGGCGCGGCGAGCCGGGGTGCTGCGTGGTGGAGGCCGGGGATCCACGGCCTCCACCGGTGCGGAGGCGCGGGGTGCGGCACGGGCGGCACTGCACCGGCCGGAGAAGGCCAACGGCGAGCGCCCGGGACGGGGCAGAGCCCGGATGGAACGGGTCCGCGGGAGGCAGAGCCGGGGCGACGGGCACGGCAGGGCGCGGAGCCGGGGGCGTGCCCAGGCCGCGGCCGGCCCGGTCGTGCTCGCCTCGGGCAATCTCGGGCTCGTCACCTTCCCGGACCTGCCGGGCCGGGTGAGCCGCGAGGAGATCGACGCCCGCCACCCGGCACTGCTGCGCACGCTCGCGGAGCATCCGGGCGTGGGCTTCGTGCTCGTCCGGAGCGCGGAGCACGGGCCTGTGGTGCTCGGCTCGGGCGGCGCGGAGCTGCGGCTCGACACGGGCGAGCTGGTGGGGGACGGTTCGGGCGATGGCGCGGTGAACCCGCTGGCCCGCTTCGGACCGGGCGCGGAGGACGCCGTGCGGCGCACGGCGTCCTTCCCGCACGCGGGGGACGTCATGGTCAACTCCGCGTACGACCCGGCGACGGGCGAGGTGTACGCCTTCGAGGACCAGATCGGCTCGCACGGCGGGCTCGGCGGCAGCCAGACCCGGGCGTTCCTGCTCTGGCCGGTCGGGCTCACACCGCCGGTGGGCGACGGCGGGCGACTGGCGGGCGCGGAACGGCTCCACCAGGTGCTCCGCGCCTGGCTGCGCGACGCGTACGGCCCGGAGGTGCCCATTTCGGCCCCCCGAGCCGCGCCCACCGCACCCGGGGCCGCCGACGCGCCGACGCGGTCACCCGGGCCCGGGACCGGCCCCGACGCGACACCCGCTCCCGCGGCGCGGTGAATCCACCCCACCCGCCCCTGACGGGCTCCTTCTGCCGGAGAGCAGGCAGGCGGGGGTCGGGTGGCAAGCGGGAAGGGCCCCTCGCGCATTACCTCCGGCGTAATCGACGGTCGCGCGCGTCGGCGGGCAAGGTGGCGTCACCGGGTTCCGGGGCGGCGCACTCCGCCCCGGAACCCGGCCCCTGACCAGTGCATTCGCATGCGCACGAGACCGGAGGCCGAGCCGCCATGACCGACCCCGACACCGCCGCCAACGCTGCCGTCGCCCGCTACTTCGAGGCCTGGAACGCCACCGGCCCCGACGCCCGCGCCAAGGCCGTCGCCGCCGCCTGGACCGAGGACGGCACGTACACCGATCCGCTCGCCGACACCGCAGGGCACGACGGCCTCGCCGCGGTCATCGCGGGCGCGCAGGAGCAGTTCCCCGGCTTCACGTTCCGCCGGACCGGGACCGTCGACGCACACCACCGCATCGCCCGCTTCAGCTGGGAGCTGGTCTCGGCCGCCGACGGCTCGGCGCCCGTGGCGGGCTCGGACGTCGCCGTCCTCGCCGAGGACGGCCGGATCCGCACCGTCTACGGCTTCCTCGACCGCGTTCCTACGGCATGAGCGCCTGAAGGTGGGTGGCCGTCTCCGGGTCGGCCGGGAGGAACGTCTCGATGGCCAGCTCGGAGACGGTCACGTCCATCGGCGTGTTGAACGTGGCGATCGTCGACAGCAAGGACAGCACCCGCCCGCCGTGCTCGATCCGCAGCGGCAGCGCGAGAGGCTTCGGATTCCGGCCGCCCGTACGCGCCGCCCCGTCCCCGGCACCCCCGCCGTCATCCGGCGGAGCAGGAAGCGGATACGCGCTCACCTCCTCGTACAGTTCGCGCAAGGGCTCCGACCTGAGCAGCGCGATCTGCCGCTCCATCTGCTCCAGCAGGTGTCCGCGCCACTCGCGCAGGTTGCGGATGCGCCGCGCCAGGCCTTCGGGGTGCAGGGTGATCCGCATGGCGTTCAGCGGCGGTTCGAGCAGGTCACGGGGCACGCCCTCCAGCAGCATGGCGATGCCCCGGTTGGCGGCGAGCACGGTGTACAGGCCGTCCACCACCAGCGCGGGATACGGCTCGTAGCCCGCCAGCAGCCGCTCCATGCCCTTGCGCAGCGCGTCCATCGCCGGGTCGTCGAGCGGCGTCTCCGGGTAGTGCGGCGCGTAGCCGGCCGCGAGCAGCAGGGCGTTCCGCTCCCGTACGGGCACGTCGAGGTGTTCCGCGAGCCGCAGAATCATTTCCTGGCTGGGCCGGGCGCGCCCGGTCTCGATGAAGCTGATGTGGCGGGCCGAGGAGTCGGCGCGCAGCGCCAGCTCGAGCTGGCTGATCCGGAGCCGCTCGCGCCAGCTGCGCAGCAGCGGCCCCACTCCGGAGTCCGGCGCAAGTGTCGTCATACGGCCGACCGTAACCGGAGCCGGCTGTCCGGCCACCGGGAGGTGCGGTCCCGCACCAGGGGAGCACATCGGCGGGAAACCGGCCCCGTCCGATGGCAGGCTGGGAGACGGGGCACTCGGATACGGCACCCCCCATACGGCATCCGGATACGGCATCCCCTGTACGGAAGGCAGCAGCCATGGCACCCGAACCGCTGTCCCACAAGGAGATCGAGGACGCGCTCACCGAGCTCCCCGGCTGGGCCCTGACCAAGAACCGGATCGAGCGGACGTACACCTTCGAGGGGCACCTCGCGGCGGCGGCCATGGTCGGGCAGATCGCCCGCGTCCAGGATGCCCTGGACCACCACGCGGATCTGACGCTCTCGTACAACAAGCTCACGGCCTCCTCGAGCACCCACAGCGTGGGCGGCAAGGTGACGGAGCTCGACCTCGAACTGGCCCACCGGATCGAGCAGATCGCCTCCGAGCACGGGGTGGGCGGCACGGCGGGCTAACAGGGTCGGCGGGGGTGAACAGCGGGCGCTGTAGGCCCGTTCGCGGCACGATCTCCCGACCGCCACCAATCCCTCGCCGCCGCGGCCCCGAATAACCACCAAGGGGGCATGGCCCCGCGGCAGGTGCGAGGGGAGCGGCATGACGGTGGAACGGCATCCGACGGCCCTGATGGATGCGGTGGCGGCCGCCGCCGTGGATCCGGAGCGATGGCCAGACGTGGCGAGCGTGCCGCGCTGCGCGCGGGCGCACGCCGCCGCGGCCGAGCGAGCCGTTCGCCGCGCTCCGGCCCGGCTGCCGATACGGGTCCAGCTGCACCACAGGGAGTCGCTCGGCGCCCGCGGCCCGCTGATGCGGGTGCACGACCCCGGTGCTCTCTTCCGCCGGATCGGCGCCGCCGGCCAGATCGGCCTGGGCGAGTCGTACATGGCCCGGGAGTGGGATGCGGACGACCTCGTGGGCCTGCTGACCGTGCTCGCCGACGACGCGGCAGGACTCGTCCCCGCGCCGCTGCGCGGGCTGCAACGGCTGCGCGGACGCCGGGCCCTGAGCCCGCCCGAGTCCCGTCCCCACAGCACTCCCCGGAGCACCCTCCACGCCACTCCGTACCGCCAGGACCTGCCGAAGGAGCTCTTCGCGAGCTTCCTCGATCAGACCATGACGTACTCGTCGGCCGTCTTCGGCGGCTTCCCCGCGGACCGCGCGGAGTTGCCCGCCGCGCAGCACCGCAAGATCGACCGGCTGCTGGACCTGGCCGCCGTCGGCCCGGGCACGCAGCTGCTCGAACTCGGCACCGGCTGGGGCGAGCTGGCGATCCGGGCCGCCGGGCGCGGCGCCCGGGTCCTGTCCGTCACTTCGTCCAGGGAGGAGTACGAGCTGGCCCGGTGGCGTATCGAGCAGGCGGGACTCACGGCGCGGGCCACCGTGCTGCTGCGCGACTTCCGGCGCGTCATCGGCAGCTTCGACGCCATCGTGAGCGTGGAGATGGCCGAGACGCTCGGCGCGGAGTCCTGGCCGGTGTACTTCACCGCCCTGGACCGGATGCTCGCGGCAGGCGGCAGGGTCGCCCTGCAGACGGTCACCATGCCGCACGACCGGATGCTCGCCTCACTCTCCGCCCCCACGTGGGTCGGCAAGTACATCCGTCCCGGCGGCCGGATCCCCTCCGCCGAGGCGATCGAGCAGATCATCGCGGCGCACACCGACCTGCGGATCGCCGGGCGCGAGACTTTCGGGGCACATTACGCGGAGACCCTGCGGCTGTGGCGGGAGCGGTTCACCGAGCGGGCGGCCGAGGAACTCGCCCCCCTCGGGTTCGACGAGACCTTCCGGCGGATGTGGACGTTCCATCTGGCCGCCGCAGAGGCGGGCTTCCGGTCGCGCCAACTCGACGTGCAGCACCTGCTGCTGACGCCGGATGAGGTGGCCTGACGTCCGAGGGGTGAGGTTCGGCCCCCACGGGCGTTCAGTGCGGGCGTTCAGCGCGGGCGTTCAGCGCGGGCGTTCAGCGCGGGCGTTCAGCGCGGAGCGTTTGAGCCTGCGTGGCGTTCAGGCCGAGTGACGTTGAGCCCGCTGGGCGCTTGAGCCCAGGTGACGTTGAGCCCGCGTGGCCTTCAGCCCGCGTGGCGTCCAGCCCGGATGACGATCGGCCAGGGGGCGTTCAGCCGGTGGGCCAGGCCTCCTGGCAGCGGGTCAGGCCGTCGTACGGGTCCGCGATCGGCTCCGGGTAGTCGAGCCGGTCGCGCAGCGTCTCCGCCAGCAGCCACGGCCGGTGGACGGCCGCGCCCTCCACCCCCGCCAGCTCGGGCACCCAGCGGCGCACGTACTCGCCCCGCGGATCGTAGCGCTCCGCCTGCGCGAGCAGGCCGAGGGAGGGACGGGCTCCCGGATCGGGGCCAGTGCCCGCCACCGCCTGCCAGTTGAGCTGGTTGACGGCCACGTCCCCGTCCACCAGGACACCGAGGAAGTGCCGCGCGCCCACCCGCCAGTCCGTGTGCAGCACCCGGGTCAGGAAGTCCGCCGCGAGCAGCCGCGCGCGGCCCGGCATCCACCCCTCGTACCGCAGCTGTCGCATCGCCGCGTCGACCACCGGCCAGCCGGTACGGCCCGCCCACCACGCCGCGATCTCCTCCGGGTCGCCGTTCCCGCCGTTCCCGTCCCGGTCGTTCCGCGGGCGGTAGTCCTGCCACGCCGCCTCCGGCCGGGCGGCGAGGACCTGGTGGTGGAAGTCCCGCCGGGCGAGCTGCCGCAGATGCGCGCCCGCGCCCGCGCCGTCTCCGGACTGCCGTGCCCGGTGGGCGAGTTCGACCGGCGACAGGGCGCCGAAGTGCAGGTACGGCGAGAGCCGCGACGTCGCGTCCGCGCTCAGGTCGTCGAGCCGGTCCGCGTAGTCCGCCACCGGCCCCGCCAGCCAGGCCTTCCAGCGCCTGCGGCCCACGGTCTCCCCGCCCTCGGCGAGCCCCGGCGAGACGCCCTTCACATCCGCGCGCGCGGGCAGGTCGTCCGACCGGATCTGCTCCGGCACCCGCACCACCCGCGGCGCGCCCAGCGGATCCCGCAGCGCCTCGCTCTCCCAGCGCCTGAGGTACGGCGTGAACTCGCCGTAGTGGTCGGCGCCTTCCGGGGTCACGGCCCCGGGCCCGAGCGCCGTGATCACCGCGTCATGGATCTGCAGCGCGCACCCGTCGTCCTCCAGAGCGACCCGAAGCCGCTCCTGGCGGCGCTGTGCGTATGCGCTCACGCCGCGCGCGATGTGCACCCGGCGCGCCCCGGACTCGTACACCACCCGGGACACCTGCTCCACCACGTCGCCCGTACGCACGATCAACCGGCCCCCGCGCCGCCGCAGCCCCGCGTCCAGGTCGGCCAGGCAGTCGGCGAGGAACGCCCGGCGGTTGGGAACGTCGAAGCCGGCCTCGCGCACGCGCGCGTCGGCGACGAACAGGGGCACCACCTCGTTCGAGCCGCGGAGCGCCGCCCGCAGCACCGGGTTGTCGTGAACCCGGAGGTCGGCGGTGAACAGGGCGATCGACACGCGCATGTGCTGCTCCTACGCGCCCCGCGCGCGCGGGAGTTCCATGAGGGCCAGCGGATCGCTGGTCGGCTGCTTCGATCCGCCCGCGGGTTCGACGGTGATGCCCATGCCGGTGGCGTCGCCGAGGGGGCCGTCCATCAGCATCGCGGTGGTCGTCGCGGAGGAGTCCATGAGGCCCGCGGGGCGCATCTTCCCTCCGTCGGCGAACCACAGCTGGTAGACCTTGCCCGCCGGGGGCTCCGGCATGCGGCCCGCGAGGAAGGCGGCCTTGTCCTCTCTGCGGGAGACCACGACCGTGACGGTGGCTCCGCCCTTCAGCTCCCCGGTGCCTGCCGTGGCATCCGGCGCGGCGAGCACCCGGGCCAGGTCCTGGCTGCTCCGCTCCGCATCCCGGGCTTCCTGCTGGGCTTCCTGCGCGGCCCGGTACTGGAGCACCGCGGCCCCGCCGAGCGCGGCGGCCGCGGCCAGGCAGGCCGCGAGTGCGAAGCGCGGTACGGTCCTGGTCCGCCGCCGTGATCCGCCGCCCGCCCGGGGCATCCCCGGAATCCATGGCGGCTCCTGACGGACGGCGGCGGCGCGCGCCAGCACCTGGCTTTTCATGGCGGGCGGCGGCACCAGTGAGACGGCCAGGCCCAGCCGCGCGGCGGTGGCTGAGAGCTCCTGTACCTCCAACTCGCAGGCGGGGCACGCAATCAGGTGTCGCTCGAACTCCTCGCGCTCGGCGTCCGGCAGCGCGTCCATGGCGTAGGCGCCGGTGAGCATGTGCAATTCCGGGGCGTTCACGCGCTCACCCCCAGACAGTCGCGGAGCCGGATGAGCCCGTCGCGCAGCCGGGTCTTCACGGTGCCCAGGGGCAGGGACAGCAGCTCGGCGACCTCCCGGTAGGTCAGCCCCCGGTAGTACGCGAGGGTCACCGACTGGCGCTGCAGCTCGGTGAGCGTGCGGATGCAGCGGCGTACCTGCTCGCGCTCCAGCCGGGCCTCCACCTGCTCCGTCACGTCGTCGAAGGCCGGTGTCCGCGCCAGCAGCGCCGCCCTGTGCTCCCGGTCGGCCGCAGCCTGTGCGGCCCGCACCCGGTCCACGGCGCGACGGTGGGCGAGTGTCATCACCCAGGCCATCGCACTGCCCCGGTCCGGCCGGAAGCGCGCCGCGGTGCGCCAGACCTCCACCAGCACCTCCTGCGTCACCTCCTCGGACTGTGCCGGGTCCCGCAGGACGGTGCGCACCAGCCCGAGCACTGGTCCTGACACCGCGTCATAGAGGCGGCTGAACGCCTCCTGATCGCCGCGGGCCACCAAGCCGAGCAGCTCCTGCAGATCCGGCCCGGCAGGACCGGGCCTGGGATGGCTGCGGAGATCAGCGGGCGCCATGTTTCCTCCCCTTATGGAGCGGCCGTCCGCCGCCCGTCCTTCATGCGGGCGGGCCCGCGTGCACGCAGGCTCCGTACATGATTCGGAGCCGGAGCGTACGCGGATTGGCCGCGGTGGCGAACATCTTCCCCTGATTCGTTCATCCGAGTGCAGTCGGATTCCGCCCGCGCCCGACCGGGGACAGG
This sequence comes from Streptomyces sp. 8N616, assembly GCF_052246385.1. Lineage (NCBI taxonomy): Bacteria > Bacillati > Actinomycetota > Actinomycetes > Kitasatosporales > Streptomycetaceae > Streptomyces > Streptomyces sp. 8N616. Next base: position 11,566 of record NZ_JBQQBY010000071.1, read on the forward strand.
GGTATCGCACCGCCCTCCGCGGTGCCCGGCCCGGACGGGGGTGCCCGGCGGGGCGGTGGACGGCCCAGGCGGAGGAGTGCCGCGATGCCCACAGGAAAGGTGAAGTTCTACGACGCCGACCGAGGTTTCGGCTACCTCGTTCCGGACGGCGGTGGCCCGGACGTGTCCGTGGACGAGACGGCGCTGAACGTCGTCGAGACCCTGGAGAAGGACCAGCACGTGTCGTACGAACTGACCAAGGGGTCGGGAGGCGAGTGGCGCGCGTTGAACGTCGTCCCGCTGTAGGAGCGGAGGAGCCGTGCAGAAGGGGTGGCGCCGCCGGGCTGAGTCCG
>NZ_JBQQBY010000072.1:0-10426 GCF_052246385.1 Streptomyces sp. 8N616
GCGCCCGCCCGGGGGGAGCGGGCGCCGCGCGCCATGGGCCCCCGCGGCGGCGGGGGCCGGTCCCTGCCGGGGCCGGGCGGCGGGGGCACGCGCGGCGTGGCAGGGGAGGCCGCGTGCGGCGCCCGCACGGGGGGGAGCGGGCGCCGCACGCGGGGATTCATGCCCCGGCCGTGGCCGGGGCGGCGGCCTGTGCCGCCGGGGCCTCGGCGGGTGACTCGCCCGCGAGGCGGGCGCGCCAGGCGGCGAGGACCGCCGCGTCCGTCGGCTTCGTGGCGAGGCTGACCACCACGTAGGCCGCGAGCGAGGCCAGCAGACCGTAGTAGACGGGCTCGTTGGCGAGGATGCCCTTCCAGGCCATGAGCGCGACGACCGTCACGCCGCCCACGCCGACCGAGGCGAGCGCGCCCGTGGCCGTACCGCGCTTCCACAGCAGCCCGCCGAGGATCGGCACGAGCAGGCCGCCGACGAGCAGGTTGTACGCGACGGTCAGCGCCTCGACGACGTTGTTGAGGGCGATCGCGATACAGATCACCGCTGCGCCCATGATCAGGATGAAGACGCGGTTGCCCTTCACCTCGTCATGCGGCCCCTCGCCGCCGCCCGGCGTCACCTTGCCGCGCAGCCGCGACCAGATGTCGTTGTTGGCGACGGTCGCGCAGGCGATCAGCGCGCCCGAGGAGGTCGACATGACCGCCGACAGGGCCGCCGCCAGCACCAGGCCCTTCACGCCGATCGGCAGCGCGTCCCGCACCACCGTCGCGAACGCGTCGTCGGGGCTGCCCAGCTTCGGGTAGAGGACCTTGGCCGCGGTGCCGATGACCGCGCCCGCCACCGCGTACGCCAGGCAGTAGACGCCCGCGGCGGTGCCGCCCAGCTTGGCGACCTTGTCGCTGCGGGCGGTGAACACCCGCTGCCAGATGTCCTGCCCGATGAGCATGCCGAAGGAGTAGATCAGGACGTACGTGAAGACGGTCTGCCCGCCGATGCTCATCGGCGAGAAGTAGCCGCCCGGCAGCTCGTCGGCCATCTGCGAGAAGCCGCCCGCCTTGACCACCGCGATCGGCAGCAGGAGCAGCAGCACGCCGATCGTCTTGACCACGAACTGCACCATGTCGGTGAGGGTGATCGACCACATGCCGCCGAGGGTCGAGTACGCGACCACGATCGTGCCGCCCAGGATGATCGCCACGACTCTGTCGAGGCCGAAGATGACGTCGAAGATGGTGGCGTAGGCGATGGTCGAGGTGACCGCGAGCATCAGCGTGTACGCCCACATCACGACGCCCGAGATGAGTCCGGAGGAGCCGCCGTAGCGCAGGTCCAGCATCTGGCTGACGGTGTAGACCTTCAGCCGCGCGATGCGGGCCGAGAAGAAGATACTCAGGGCGAGGAGTCCGAGGCCGATGGTGACGACCATCCAGGCGCCGGATAGCCCGTACTGGTAGCCGAGGCCGACGCCCCCGATGGTCGAGGCGCCGCCCAGGACGATGGCGGCCATCGTGCCCGAGTACATCGCCGGGCCCAGCCGGCGCCCGGCGACCAGGAAGTCGCTCTTGGACTTGGCGCGGCGCATGCCCCACCAGCCCATGGCGAGCATGCCCACCAGATAGACGACGATCACTGCGTAGTCGACGGCCATGGGCTCTCCTCGGTTGCGACGGGGGTCCTTCAGGGAGGGGGACTCCTGGAGGCGGGATTCCTGGGGTGTGACCCTAGGTGTCGCCGACGTGGCCGAGAAGTGTACGTTTCCAACACCAGGGCGTCCTGGAACGTACGAACCATCCATGGGAGTCCGGTCATGACCGAGCTCGTGCCGCCCACTGTTCCCGTCCCGCTGTCGGTCCTGCTGGAGCAGCAGGAGCTGGGCCTTCGCCAGGTCGCGGGCCCGCGTGAGGACCGGCCCGTGTACGCCGTGCACACCAGCGAGATGGAGGACCCGGTTCCGTATCTGCTGGGTGGCGAGATGCTGCTCAGCGCCGGGGTGCACTGCCCGCACAGCGAGGGCACCGGCACGTACTGGGACCGCTACGTGGCCAGGACCGTCGAGGCGGGCGCGGCGGCGCTCGGCTTCGGCATCGCGCCCGTGCACGACGCGGTGCCGCGGGCGCTGGTGGAGGCCTGCGAGCAGTACGGGCTGCCGCTCGTCGAGGTGCCGCGGGAGACCACCTTCACGGCCGTGGCCCGGGCCATGTGGCAGGCGGCGGCCGCGCGGCGCCACCACGAGCTGCGCCGGATGACCGAGGCGCAGCAGGCCCTGGCCGGCGCCGCCGCCCGGTCGCATCCGGTCCCTGCCGTGCTGCGGCAGCTGGCGCAGCACCTGAGCGGCTGGGCGGTGCTCCTCGGGCCCGACGGAGCGGAGCTGTCCGCGGCCGGTACGCGGCCCGAGGCGGCCGTCCGCACGGCCCTGACCGCGCTGGCGGCGCGGCTCCGCCCGGGCCCGTCCTCGGCGGCGGACACCGTGGGCGGTCCGGAGGGGGAGCTGCTGCACCTGAGCGCGTACGGCCTGCCGGGCCCGGCGCCCTCGGGCGGGCGCCTTGCTCTGGGCGTGTGCGCCGCGCGCCGGGACGCGGTCGACGGCGCGATCGCGGGGGTCGCGGTGGTCCTGCTGTCGCTGCTGACCGGGCCGCGTACGGCGGGCGCGGGTGCCGGGCGCTCGGCGGCTCTGGTCCGGCTGATGCTCGGGGCGGAACCGGAGGCGGTGGCGCCGCTGCTCGTGGCCTCCGGCCAGGGGGCGGCGGGGGAGAGCGGCGCGCGGCCGGACGCAGCGGCCTCCCGGCGCGAGGCGGGGCGCCGGGCCGAAGGCTCGGCCGTACGTCGGCCCGGGGCCGTCCACGCGCGCGGGGCCGGGGACCAGCCGGTGGTGCGCGGCCCGGCCGAAGGCCCGGCTCCGACGGGAGGGATGTGGACCGTCGTGCGCGGTCGGCGGCGGGGGCGGGCCAGGGCCGGTGAGGCGATGTGGGCGGCCGAGCTCGCCGCCGGGCTGGGGACGACGCTGATCGATGTGGACGGGGACGAGTTGCGGGCGCTCGTGCCCGGCGGCGGTCCGGTGGCGGCGCAGACGGGGTGGACGCTGGGCGCGGGGCCGCCGGTGCCGGCGGGTGAACTGGCGCGCGGCGACGCCGAGGCGGAACGCGCGCTGCGCCGCGCTGTGGCCGAGCGCGCGCCTCTCGTACAGCACCGGGGCCGTGCCGCCGGCGGGGTGGCCTCGCTCGTCCGGCCGGACGAGGCGCGTGCGCTCGCCCGCACCCGGCTGGCGCCGCTCGACGGGGCACCGGCGCTGGCCGAGACGCTGCGCGCCTGGCTGTCGCTGCACGGCAGTTGGGACCGTACGGCCGTGGCGCTGGGCGTTCACCGCAACACCGTGCGGCAGCGGATCGCGCGGGCGGCGGAGCTGCTCGACACGGACCTGGGCGACCCGGATGTCCGCATGGACCTCTGGTTCGCCCTGAAGTGGCTCTGACTGATCCGCCGAGGCTCTGACTGATCCGCCGGTGCGGCGGATCAGTCAGCGCGGGACCGGCGTCAGATCCTGGTCCAGGCCTCGGTGAGGACCTGGCGGACGATCTGCTCGATCTCGTCGAACGTCGACTGGTCGGAGATCAGTGGCGGCGACAGCTGGATGACCGGGTCGCCGCGGTCGTCGGCCCGGCAGTACAGCCCGTACTCGAAGAGCTTCTTCGAGACGAAGCCGTAGAGCACGCGCTCCGACTCCTCGGCCGTGAAGGACTCCTTCGTCGCCTTGTCCTTGACCAGCTCGATCCCGTAGAAGAAGCCGTTGCCGCGGACGTCGCCGACGATCGGCAGGTCGTGCAGCTTCTGCAGGGTCGACAGGAACGCCGACTCGTTGTCCAGCACGTGCTGGTTCAGGCCCTCGCGCTCGAAGAGGTCGAGGTTGGCCAGCGCCACCGCCGAGGAGACCGGGTGGCCACCGAAGGTGTAGCCGTGCAGGAAGGTGTTGTCGCCCCGGTAGAACGGCTCGGCGATCCGGTCGGAGATGACGGCCGCGCCGATCGGCGAGTAGCCCGAGGTCATGCCCTTGGCACAGGTGATGATGTCCGGAACGTAGCCGAACTTGTCGCAGGCGAAGATCGTGCCGAGCCGGCCGAAGGCGCAGATGACCTCGTCGGAGACCAGCAGCACGTCGTACCGGTCGCAGATCTCGCGAACCCGCTGGAAGTATCCGGGCGGCGGCGGGAAGCAGCCGCCGGCGTTCTGCACCGGCTCCAGGAAGACCGCGGCGACGGTGTCCGGGCCCTCGAAGAGGATCTGCTGCTCGATCTGGTCGGCGGCCCAGCGACCGAAGGCCTCGGGGTCGTCGCCGTGGATCGGGGCCCGGTAGATGTTGGTGTTCGGCACCTTGTACGCGCCGGGGACCAGCGGCTCGAAGGGGGCCTTCAGCGCGGGCAGGCCGGTGATGGACAGGGCGCCCTGCGGGGTGCCGTGGTAGGCGACGGCCCGCGAGATCACCTTGTACTTGGTGTGGTTGCCGGTGAGCTTGTGGTACTGCTTCGCCAGCTTCCACGCGGTCTCGACGGCCTCGCCGCCGCCGGTGGTGAAAAAGACCTTGTTCAGGTCCCCGGGAGCGTAGTGCGCCAGGCGCTCGGCCAGCTCGACCGCCTTCGGGTGGGCGTAGGACCAGACCGGGAAGAAGGCCAGCTCGGAGGCCTGCTTGGCGGCGACCTCCGCCAGCTCCTGGCGGCCGTGTCCCGCCTGCACCACGAACAGGCCCGCGAGGCCGTCGAGGTACTTCCTGCCGGTGTCGTCGTAGATGTACGTGCCCTCGCCGCGGACGATGGTCGGGACGGGCGCGTTCTCGTACGACGACATGCGGGTGAAGTGCATCCACAGGTGGTCGTACGCCGTCTTGGCTGTGCTGGTCGGAGAAGCGGCGTCGGCGCTCATGGCTATCGGGTTCCCCAGGTGTAAGTCTGCTTCTTGAGCTTCAGGTAGACGAAGCTCTCGGTGGAGCGCACGCCGGGAAGCGTGCGGATCCGCTTGTTGATCATTTCGAGAAGGTGATCGTCGTCCTCGCAGACGACCTCCACGATGAGGTCGAACGAGCCCGCGGTGACGACGACGTACTCGACCTCGCTCATGTCGGTCAGCGCGTCCGCGACCGGGTCGAGGTCGCCCTCGACGTTGATGCCGACCATCGCCTGGCGCATGAAGCCGACGGTGAGCGGGTCGGTGACGGCGACGATCTGCATCACGCCCTGGTCGAGGAGCTTCTGCACGCGCTGCCTGACCGCGGCCTCGGAAAGGCCCACGGCCTTGCCGATCGCCGCGTAAGGACGCCGTCCGTCCTCCTGGAGCTGTTCGATGATCGCCAGGGAAACGGAGTCGATCGTCGCGTTGCCGTTCTTGTCTCGTGTGGCCACGAGCGACACTGTGCATGAGGACTCGACTGTCTGGCAAGCCCAGATCGATGAAATTCGTTGTTGCAGTCCTCAGGCATCACTGATTTCGTAGTCACCGGGTGGCGGGTATGTCGAAAGCGTCACCACACTGGCTAGGCTGGGTGTCTCACCCATCGGACATCTGACAGGAGGGGTGGCACGTGACCACCGAGCTGCGTCGTCTGCGCAACTACATCGACGGGGAGTTCCGGGACGCCGCCGACGGGCGGACCACCGAGGTGGTCAATCCGGCCACGGGCGAGGTGTACGCCACCGCGCCGCTGTCCGCAGCCGCGGACGTCGACGCCGCCATGGAGGCCGCCGCGGCCGCCTTCCCGGCCTGGCGCGACCTCGTACCGGCCGAGCGGCAGAAGGCCCTGCTGAAGATCGCGGACGCGGTCGAGGCGCGGGCCGAGGAGCTCATCGCCGCCGAGAGCGAGAACACCGGCAAGCCGATCGGGCTGACCCGGTCCGAGGAGATCCCGCCCATGGTGGACCAGATCCGCTTCTTCGCGGGTGCCGCCCGGCTGCTCGAGGGCCGCTCGGCCGGCGAGTACATGGACGGTCTGACCTCGATCATCCGGCGCGAGCCGGTCGGCGTCTGCGCCCAGGTCGCGCCGTGGAACTACCCGATGATGATGGCCGTCTGGAAGTTCGCCCCGGCGCTCGCCGCGGGCAACACGGTCGTCCTCAAGCCGTCCGACACCACCCCGGCGTCCACGGTGCTCCTCGCCGAGATCATCGGCTCCGTCGTTCCCAAGGGCGTCTTCAACGTCGTCTGCGGCGACCGCGACACCGGCCGCCTGATGGTCGAGCACGAGATCCCGGCGATGGCCTCCATCACCGGCTCCGTACGGGCCGGCATGCAGGTCGCCGAGAGCGCCTCCAAGGACCTCAAGCGGGTCCACCTGGAGCTCGGCGGCAAGGCCCCGGTCGTCGTCTTCGAGGACACCGACATCGCCAAGGCGGTCGAGGACATCTCGGTCGCGGGCTTCTTCAACGCCGGCCAGGACTGTACGGCCGCAACCCGCGTCCTCGTCCACGAGTCCATCCACGACGAGTTCGTGGCGGCGCTGGCCAAGGCCGCCGCCGACACCAAGACCGGGCAACCGGACGACGAGGACGTCCTGTTCGGCCCGCTCAACAACGCCAACCAGCTGGCCCAGGTCACCGGCTTCATCGACCGCCTCCCCTCGCACGCCAAGGTCCAGGCGGGCGGCCACCGGGTCGGCGAGAAGGGCTTCTTCTACGCCCCGACCGTCGTCTCCGGCCTCAACCAGGACGACGAGATCATCCAGAAGGAGGTCTTCGGCCCGGTCATCACCGTCCAGAAGTTCAGCGACGAGGACCAGGCGGTCGCGTACGCCAACGGCGTCGAGTACGCGCTCGCCTCTTCGGTGTGGACCAAGGACCACGGCCGCGCCATGCGGATGTCCAAGAAGCTCGACTTCGGCTGCGTGTGGATCAACACCCACATTCCGCTGGTCGCCGAGATGCCGCACGGCGGCTTCAAGAAGTCCGGCTACGGCAAGGACCTGTCGGCGTACGGGTTCGAGGACTACACGCGCATCAAGCACGTGATGACGTCCATGAACAGCTGAACGCGGATACGAGCGGATACGAGTGGTGGGGCGCCCCAGCAGGAGGGGGGGTGGGTCCCCCCACCGCCGTTCCGGGACCGGCCATGGGGGAACGCGTGACCGGGTGCCGTGCGTATCGTTGTACTACGCGGCTGCGCGCCTGTGCGCGTTGTGGGGAGGAGCGGCACGATGACCATCGAGCTGATCGACAGGATCGAGGTCGAGATGGCCGAAAGCGGCGAGCCCAGCCTGGACAAGATGTTCGAGCAGCTCGAGCGGATGCCAGTCCCCGAAGGCTTCAAGGCCGAGATCGTCGAGGGGATCGTCTACATGGCGCCGCAGCGTACGACGCACTGGGACATTATTCGCAGGGTGCTGCGACAGCTGGAGGATCGCTTCGGGGAAGACGCCAAGATCACCTCGGACGTACGCATCGACTTCCCCGGCTACCTCAACGGCTTCTGCCCCGACTTGACGAAAATGGCCGAGGGGGCGGAGCCGGACGAGGATGGCCAATGGTCGTATCGCGATGTCGAGTTCGTGCTGGAGGTCATCTCCCGAGGGACGCGCGCCAATGACTACGGCACAAAGAAGGCCACGTACGCCACGGCGGGCGTCCCCGTCTATCTGATCGCTGATCCTTACCAAGGGCAGTGCCAGATCTTCACGGAGCCGAAGGACGACGACTACCGCACCAAGCGGACCGTCGAATTCGGCGAGCCGATCGATCTCATGGGCACGGTCGTCGATTTGGTCCTCTCGACCGAGAAGTTCCCCCGGGGCTGACGTCACCCGCCCAGCACCCGTCGCAGGCAGTCGATGCGGTTGGTGGTGATCGAGTCGACGCCGCGGCGCAGCAGGCGCGACATCGAGCGGCGGGTGTCCGGGGTCCAGGCGGAGACCAGAAGGCCGTCGGCGTGGATGCGGGCGACCAGGTCCTCGCTCAGCAGGCCGAAGCGGTAGTTGAGCCAGCGCGGGCGGACGGCCGCCAGCAGGGCCGGGCGTGGCGGGGCGAGCGTGGTCCAGGTGAGGGCGATCTCCGCGTCCGGGTCCTGCGCGCGTACGGCCAGCATGGCTTTCGCGCCGCCGCAGTAGTACGCGCGGTCGGCGAAGCCGGACCCGCGCAGCTCCGCCACGGCCGCGGGCACGGCCGCCGGATCGGGGACGTCGATCAGCGGCCGGGCCGCGGACCCTTCGCAGACCGCCGCGAGTCCCTCGCGGAGTGTGGGAACACCGCCGCCCGTCAGCTCCCGCAGCTCCCGCGCGGTGACTCCGGCGAGCGGCCGCTCCACCCCCCACAGCCGCTCGAGCGTCGCGTCGTGCAGCAGTACGGGCACCCCGTCGCGGGTGAGCCGTACGTCGATCTCCACCGCGTCCGCGCCCTGCCGCAGCGCGGAGCGCAGCGACGGCAGCGTGTTCTCGCGGACGCGGTAGGGGTCGCCGCGGTGGGCGACGGCCACCGCGGCCGCGGGCGCGGCGGCCCGGGCTACTGCAGCCACGAGGCGGTGTATCCGTCGATCTCCGCGGCCAGCTTGGACTTGCCGGCCTCGTCGAGGAAGGACACCTCGACGGCGTTCTTGGCGAGCGCGGCGACGCCCCGCTCGTCGAGGTCCAGGAGGCGGGCCGCGACGCCGTATTCGGTATTGAGGTCGGTGCCGAACATCGGCGGGTCGTCGCTGTTGACGGTGACCAGCACACCGGCCGCCACCATCTCCTTGATGGGGTGCTCGTCGAGGTTCGCCACGGCCCGCGTCGCGATGTTGGAGGTCGGGCAGACCTCGAGCGGGATGCGGTGCTCGGCGAGGTGGGTCAGCAGCCGCGGATCCTGGGTGGCGCTCGTGCCGTGCCCGATGCGCTCGGCGCGCAGGTGCGTCAGCGCGTCCCAGATCGTCTGCGGCCCGGTCGTCTCGCCCGCGTGCGGGACGCTGCGCAGCCCGGCGGCGATGGCGCGGTCGAAGTACGGCTTGAACTGCGGCCGCGGGACGCCGGCTTCCGGTCCGCCGAGGCCGAAGGAGACCAGCCCTTCGGGCTTCAGACCGACGGCGATCCGCGTGGTCTCCTCGGCCGCTTCGAGCCCCGCCTCTCCGGGAATGTCGAAGCACCAGCGCAAGATCACGCCGAGTTCGGTCTCCGCCGCCTTGCGGGCATCCTCGATGGCCTCGACGAAGGCCGCGTCGGGGATGCCGCGGCGGGTCGAGCTGAACGGGGTGACCGTCAACTCGGCGTAACGGATGCTCTGCTGGGACATGTCGTGGGCGATCTCGTACGTGAGCAGCCGTACGTCGTCGGGGTTGCGGATCAGGTCCACGACGGACAGGTACACCTCGACGAAGTGGGCGAAGTCCCGGAACGTGAAGTAGTCGACCAGCGCCTCGGGGTCGGTGGGGACCTTGGAGTCGGGGTGCCGGGCGGCGAGTTCGGCGACGATGCGGGGGGAGGCGGAGCCGACGTGGTGGACGTGGAGTTCCGCCTTGGGCAGCCCGGCGATGAAGGTGTGGAGATCGGCCATCGGTCCTCCTGGGGACGAGTCGCTGGTTCCGGGCAGGGATCATCGTAGGCAGGAACCGGTGCGCGCCCCGGTACGGGGCGGGGGCACGGAGCCTCGGGCCGGACGTGCGGCCCGGACCGGGCACGGTCCAGGTATGGCCCGGTGCACCCCGGACGCCCTCCGTGCGCAGGCCGTAGCATTGCCGGACGTCCGTAGGGGAGGAACATGTCCGACAACACCGCGAAGCCCGGGCAGCCCGGGCCGCGCGACCCGTGGGCTCCGCCGGAGCAGCAGGTGCCACTGGACAAGCCCCGCCAGGGCATACCGCCGGTGGCGGAGCAGCCGACGATCACCGCCATGCCGTCCCCGGGCGGCCACCAGCAGCAGGTCCCGCCGCAGGGCGGCTCCGGCGCGGTGCCGCCGCCACCGATCGCACCCACGGGCCCCGGCTCGTACTCGTACCCGCCCCCGTACGGAGCCGACCCGTACGGCACCACGGGCTACGGCAGCGGCAGCCCGTACGCCGGCTACCCGGCCTATCCGGGCTACTCCGGCGGCGGCTACGGCTCCGGCTGGCACCCCGGGCCCCCGGCGCCGAGCAACGGGATGGGCGTCGCGGGCCTGGTGCTCGGCATCATCGGCGCCGTTCTCTTCTTCACCAACGTGCTCGCGATGATCCTCGGCGTGCTCGCGATCATCTTCGGCGCGCTCGGCCGCGGGAAGGCTACGCGGGGCGAGGCGACCAACGGCGGCCAGGCCCTGGCCGGGCTGATCCTCGGCATCGTGGCGGTCGTCGCCGGAGCGCTGACGCTGGTCGTGATCATCAACAACGCCCAGGAAGAGAACGTCGACAGCTCGTCCGACGGCTCCGTCTCCACCTCACTCGTGGTCGAGCGCGCCGGCGGCTAGCGCGCAGCCCCAGTCATGGGGGTGGGGGGGGGGAGACCCCCAACCCCCCCCCA
>NZ_JBQQBY010000073.1:0-8088 GCF_052246385.1 Streptomyces sp. 8N616
CTCCAACGGCACCCCTCGGGCCCGGTGACACCACCCCCCAGGTCATCCCTTCGACAGGGGGGAACAGTCATGCCGGGCCCGGAGGCCAGCGGCCCTCTTGCAGGACCGCGAAGAAGATAACGGGGGGGCAGTCGCTGGTGGGCCGGGCGCTGCTGCACGAGCATCGGCGTAGTCGCGGTGTCTGCGGCGCACTGGGCCACGGCCGGGTTCGGCCTAGGCAAAGTCGTGTTCCTGCAGGTGGGTTCGGCGTCTTCGGCGTTTGTCGTGAGCCCGGGCCTCCCACGGGCCGGGAGTCATGCTCGACCGGTCGGGCTTCACGGCTGAACCCTTCGATTCGGCCTTGTATCGCCTGTCCATCCCCTTCTCCCGCATGTTTCCTGGAATCGGCAATCGACCTGCTTCTCATGAGTTGCCATGAGAAGAGCTAAAAGGGGGGAACGTGAACGTGAATGACGAGAACCGGTCGCCGTCTGCTGGAGGCACGGGGAGCCTTTCCCCGGAGTGGATGGCCGGTGAGATGCGGAGGCTGAAGAAGGCCTCCGGGCTCAGCTTCGAGAAGCTGGCGGCCAGAACGCACTACAGCCGTTCCTCCTGGGAACGGTTCGTCAACGGCAAGAAGCCGGTCACTGCGCAAGCGGTCCATCAGTTCGCCTCTGCGCTCGGTGGCGCGGCGGATGAGTTGCTGCGGCTGTCGGCGCGTACCGGCCCGGAGCCGGGTTCCCGCCTGCCGGTGCCTGTTCCGGCGGAGCGGGAAGTGCAGCGCCCGCATGCCGGTGAGGGCGTGGGGGACCGCTTCGCGCAGCTGGGCCTCTTCGCCGTCGGAGCTGCTCTGGGCAGCTTCACGGTGCTCTGGGTGAAGCGCCGGGCAGGCCGGGGCGTGAGCAGGCCGGTGGATGCCGCGCGTGTCCTGCAGGTTGTGCACATCCCCTTACCCCTTCCCGCGCTTTCCCCGCTTTTCCCGCTTCCCGTACCGCTGGAGCCTGCCGTCCCCCGTCCGAGGTGACCCGGGCACCGCCGTCCCACGGCGTCCCGTTCCGCTCGTGTTTCCTGGCCGGATGCCTCCGGAGGTGTTCAGTTGTTCCCGGTGGGTCCGCGCCCCTCCTGGGCGCGGCCCCCCTTTGAGCGAACGGAGGAATCCCTGGCATGAAGCGAATCCTCGCCACGGCCGGCGCCGCCCTCGCGAGTACGGCTCTGGTGGCCGCGGGCGCACTGGCCACCGCCGCACCTGCGGGCGCGGCGTGGTCGGACTGCCCCGCCGGAGCCCTGTGCGCCTACCTGGGCACCGGCGGTGCGGGCGACCCCGGCACGGTCTACGGAGACAACAACAACCTGCTCCAGTACAACAAGTTCAACAATGCCGAGTCGCTCTACAACCACGGCAACAACTGCAACGTGCGCATCTTCGCCGGCCTCAACAAGACAGGCGCCAACTACGTCCTGGACCGCGGCTGGGCCAACCCCACCCTGGCCAACACCGTCTGGTGGCACAACGTCGCCTCCAACGACTGGTGCGTGTGACCACTATCCCCGCGCGGCGCACCCTCCTGGCCGTGACCCTCGTACTGACCGCGGCCGGCTGCTCCCCGCAGGAGCAGTCCGGCCGCCGGCCCGCCGCGCCGGACGTCCGCCCGCTGTCCGGCGCCACCGCCCTCACTCACGCCGATGCCGTGCGCCTGCACGATGCCCAGGAACGCGCCGTGGCCGCCTGCATGACAGCCCGGGGGCACAGCTACACCCCGCAGCCCCGGACCGCCTCCGCACGCGGGGAGGAGACCAATCCCTATGGACTGCTGACCCCGAAGAGGGCTGCGGCCGACGGATACGGAATCGTCGGCGAGTTCCTCCATCTCCAGACCTCGCAGCGCCCACCCGGCCAGCCTGGCGACCAGCCTCGTGACCCGGCCTGGCGGCGCGCCCTCACCGGCACCGCGGAGCACCGCGTGGCTGTGCGCCTGCCCGACGGGTCCCGTCTGGAGTACTCCGCCGACGGCTGCGTCTCGCAGGCGCGCGCCAAGGTCTACGGAGCGGACTGGAACCGGGTGGAGCCCCTCGTCATGGCGCTGGCCAACCGCGTACTGGCCACCGTCGAGCAGGAACCCGCCTATCGAGCCGCGGTCCGGCGCTGGTCCGCCTGCATGCGGCGGGCAGGGCGTCCGGCCGCGGATCTGCAGGCGTCCCGCGCGTCCCTCAACTCCCGCCTGCCCAAGGCCGCCACCGTCCCCGACGCCCTGAAATCCCTCGGCCGCGACGAACTGCGCGTGGCGGGCGCCGACGCCGGGTGCCAGCACCAGACCGGTCTGGCCGACGCCGTCGGGCGCACGCAGCGGACGGTCGAGCGGCGGCTGCTGAGCGCCAGGGACAGAACAACCATCGCGCGCTACAGCGCCCTCAAACAGCAGGCGGTCGCCACCGCATCGGAAACGAACCGGCCGGCGGCATGAGAGGAAAAAGGGGTCCGGCACGCTCACCACCGGCGTTGTCTTGGCCGGTGGACTTGATGCCGGCACCGCTCAGGCAGCACAAGGCGGTACCGCGCGCGAAGAAGCGGCGCAGGTGTACATATTCGTTCCTATTCGCCTTACGGTCCATGACATCGAGGACGGCTGGCCGGACTCGGCGGACGAGCCGCGGATGTACTACGGCGACGCTGTGTGGGCTGACGTGGTTCAACGAGGGGGGCAGATCACCACGATTGACCCGGTGGACTTCACGGGCACATCCCTGTCAGTCGACCTCTGGGAGCGAGATGCGGGATGGACGGACAACAACCACCTGGGACACGATACCGCCACCATTTCTCAGCTTGATCAGGAGCTGGAGATGACGTTCAAGGGCGATTGGTGGGACTACGAACTTAAGTACAAAGTGGTCAAGGGCCCGGCACAGTCCGTCGTGTCGACGTCAGCGGGCGCAATGACCACCGTCGGCGCGCTTCGTGTGAAGAGTCCGTCTGCATCGGGCGATGTCCCCCGAGACACAACCAGGACGCGTTCAGCAGCGCAGGCACCTTACGTCGTCTGATTGAGCAACCAGTCCGCCCGGCCCGTTGAGGTCAGGGTGTACTGGGTCGAGCTGGGCAGGCCCGATAGGCGTGAGACCGGTGGAGTCGTCCGCCCGCATCAGGTAGCACTCTTCTCCATCGGCGGAAACACCGATGCGCCACGGTCTTGGCCTACGTCCTTCACGTGGACGTCCAAGGTCAGCTCGTCGGCAACACCGGCATCGTTTACCCCGGTTTCTCCGACAGTGGCGCCTGCGCCGACGTCTGAGAGCCGTCTGCCACAAGCACGTGAAAGAAGGGAGCAGCGGGCCGTGGCGCCGAGGATGCGACACGGGCCGCTGCACTCAATCGGATCAAGAAGAGTAGCTGGCTCGTGCTCAATTGGCCGAGGAAGCGGCGCTGCCAGGCCGCGGGCCAGGCGGGGTACCAGCTGTTCAGATCACGACAGCCGAGGCGCTCGAGCTGCTCGCCGACCCCGACGTGCTCTCCTGTGACATTTGCCGTCCTCAGCGTGCCCTGAGGCCAGGAGCGCCCTAGCCGCGCGTGCGTGTAAACCGCTGCCCGAGCGCATGGAGCAGCTGCGCCGCGGCGTGGCCGTGCCGAACTTGCTGCTTATCCCGCCCGCCCTTGACGCCGAACGCGCCGCAGCTCTGATGGAGCAGCTGGAGGAGGCCAGCCGCGGCTCGTCGCCTTGCCCACCGCCGAGGACATCGCGACGATCGGCCGCGCCGCGTGCCACGAGGCTCACCACGTCCTGCGCAAGGCCTGACGGGCCATAGAGCACCGGGTACAGCTCGCCATGCTTGGTGTCTCCGGTCTGGCCGCCCTGGACAGCCCCGGCGCCGGATGGGAACCGGAGCTGCTGCGCGCCCAGGCCGTGCAGCTCACCCCCGCTATAGACCCGTTGGATCCAACATCCCTGATCAGACCGTGGCCCCGGTGAGCGAGGCCTTCGCCTGGTGCGATGCTAACCCGCAGCATCGGGGCGGCCCTCCGATTGAGGGCCGCCGCAGTCGTGTCCGCACGCGCGTCGATGCTCGCTGCCTTACCTCCACCAAACGCAGGTGTCGCTGCCCCAGTCGTCCTCACACACTGCGAAGTTGGTCACCCCTTCGAAGTCGCGGGAGCTGCACCCCGCCTGTGATCCGTTACTGTCGCCGAGATGGTCCTCCCCCGTGCGGTGGCGAACCACGGCATAAACTCCGTTTCCGTCCCTTTCCAAGTCACAGACCTCGATTGTCTCGGTCCACGTATGGAACGTGATCGTTGCGTAGTCGAACCCCTCGTTGACCTTGTCGTCCCACGCGTACGCCGAGGTAGCCGTGAGGAACGCGAGGCTTGTTGCTGCGCCCGCCACCACAAGTCCCCGAGCGATCTTGTGCCCTAATCCCGCCATTGACTTCTCCCCTCCATTGGGGTCGGGCTCATGCCATTCCGGCGATGTAGTAGACCACTCGCGGTCTGGGTAGATTGGCATACTTTCTGGGCAACTTCAGTTCTGTGTCAGTAGACATCGCGTCTTATGACGGACAGTCCTCGTTGTGCCGGGCGTTGACGAGCCTTGTCGAGCGTCTGGTGCCGGATGAGCTGTGGGAGCTGTTCCGTCGGGTGGTGCCGCCGACCGAGGTGGTACGCGCGCAAGGCGGTGGCCGACGGCGAGCCGGTGACCGTGCGGTCCTGGCTGCGATCACCTTCCGGCGCCAACTCGAAGACGTGGTCCGGACTGCCTCGCAGGGCTACGGCCCTGATCAGCGGGAGGCACCCGGCGTTTCTCCGAAGGGCAGGCACGGCCGCGGGGGCACATGAAATGACTTCTTCACCCACTCGGCCCAACTGTGGTCATTTGGCCCAAATGAGCATGTCAGCCCATGAGGGAATTTCATCGATACCCTCAAGGAGGACCGTCGTGCTGTTCATACGGGCATCCGCTGCCGCCGCCGCATCACTCGCTCTGCTCTCCGGGACCGCTACCGCCGTGGAAACCCACGGCGCCAACCAGATGAGCGGCTCACCCCCATCGGTCAGGGATATCACCGGAGGCAGCTTCGAAAGCCCTGCCGTCCCCTCCGGGATCAACTGGCTGACCTTCAGCGCGGGTGACAGCTTCGACGGGTGGCAGGTCACGTCCGGAACCGTGGACCTGGTCGGACAACGCTGGCAGGCCGCTGACGGCACCCAGTCGGTAGACCTGAACGGATGGGCGCAAGGAACACTGTCCCAGACCTTCCCGACGAACCCGGGGGACGAGTACGTGGTGTCGTACTCGCTCGCCGGCAACCCGGAAATCGGGGGGCCAGCCTTGAGGACTGGCCAGGTACTCGTCGACGGGCAGAGCATCCAGGAATTCTCCTTCGACACCACCGGAAGCACACCCAGCCTCATGGGGTGGGTAACCAAGACCGTCTCCTTTCAGGCCACCAGCGCCTCCACCATCCTGGCGTTCACCAGCACCAACGGCGGCCCCTACGGGCCAGCGATCGACAACGTCAAGGTCCAAGGCTGTAGCGGTACCTGCGGCACCTGAGAAACCTCAGACGCTCAAGGCCAACCGATGAAATCCTTGAGCGTTTGGGCGGCTGAACAGGCAGGGAAGGCGCCGGCCATCCCGGTTGAAGACCTCCGGGAGCTGGCGGACAGCTTGGGCATCCGCTGCAGTACTGGCTCCAGCGGCATCCGCACCAGCCCGATCGCACGGCTGTGGGGCGCAGGAAGGAAGAGCGGCGCTGGGCATGGCTGCCGGCCCTCCACCACCGGCCCAGCGACCGCGGCCCGTTCCAGGCGAACTCCTGCCTGCGCTGGGTGTTCGGCAAGCACCTGTCCTCTGTCTCCGAGGTCTGCCCCTACTGCAACGGCCGCGCTCTGAGCTGCCGCGGGGTGCTCTCTGCTGACTGCCCCGACCGCATCCGCCAGGAGCAGGAGGCACCGTCGATGCCGTGACGGCCGCGGATCCGGGCGCCCGCGCGCGGTAGTCGTCAGTGACAGCCGACCGTGATACCTGGCAGGTTATTGTGGGCCTCTTCGAGGCGAGCCCGGGGAACGGCCTGCCCAACCAGTGGAGTCCGACCAGGACGGCGAGTTTCGCCGGGGTGAGCTTGGCGCGCCTGGCTCCAGCCGCTCCTCTCGCCCCGGACCGGCGGCCGGTCACGCTGGGGCCGCTTCTGGCTCCGCGCGCAGGGCAGGCGGCGAGCAGGGAGCGTCGGCCTTCGCCGACCTGGCACAAGCTGCTCCCAGTCGACTCCAGGGTTCTGGGCGAACCGTGCGACCGTACGTATGGGGCGTCCCTGCCGTAGTCCGGTTGGGACGCCCCGTTGGCGCATAGTCACTCGCGGGGGTTTGGATGCGCGGCCATTCGCATCGATGTCTCGGTAAAGAAAAGGCGGTCTGCCAGCGCCTCAGCGGACCGTCCCATGATGTGCCGCGCTACGCCCAGTGTAGGCCGAGTTCGGCGAGCTGGGCGAGCTGCTCCGACGTGAGCTTCGCCCTGCGGCAGGTGAACTGCGAGGCTTACGTGCCACGTGGTGGGCGTTTCCACGGTCACTGCCTCACCAGCTGCCAGCCAAAGCACCTTCAAGCATGCCTAAGCAGAACCCAACGCCCACTTAGAGTCGTTTTCATCGGTGAAGTCTGTTCGCTCCCACTCGTTCCAGTGGAAAGCGTGGCTGCGGAGACATCGAGGCGCCTACGTGGCCAAAACGCGAGTCGGTGGGAGCCCACTTTGCCAGTCTCATCCCATGAAGCCTGTCTCACTCCAAGAGGTACCTATGTTGGTGATTGCTCTCCTGAAGCGCACGCGAATCCGATGCGCGTGTGACGCGAGTGCATCACCGTGGCGCGTGAAGCGGCGCAAACCAGCTGAAAACGACCTCTTAAAGCACCAGCCCCTGTCGCAGGCGGCCCGGACCCCCGTCCCGGGCCGCCTCGTCCGTAGCGGATGCGGCTAAGTCAAGTGCTGATCCTTCTTCTCGGCTCTCCTACCGCGACGCAAGGAAGTGGACCTCGCGGGGCCTGACCTCCAGGTCGCTCAAGCCCTCGGGTGTCGCGCCCATCTCGCGGGCAAGGTCGGCTGTCGCCCGGAAGGCCTCCTCGGACTCGAACGCGCCGGTGGTGACGACGGCGTCGCCGTCCGGGATGACCCAGACCCCGACGGACACGAAGCCCGGCTGCCGCCGCATCGCCTCGGCGGCCTGGTGGCACTCGGCGACGAACTCCTCAACGTGCTCAGGGGCCGGGTAGTGGAAGGCAACGAAACCGAATGACATGACGGTGTCCCCTCGTGGGTTATACGATGCCGTACAACGCGAGACTAGGCTGTTGTACGGCTCCGTACAACAGGTCTGATAGGGTGAGGTGGGCCACAGATGGGCGCATTGCGCACACCGCGGGAGAAGTGGATCGAGGAGGGGCTGCGGGCACTGGCCGCAGGCGGTGTGGACGCAGTGCGGGTCGAGGCGCTCGCCAAGGCGCTGGGAGTGACCAAGGGCGGCTTCTACGGTTACTTCGCCGACCGCGACGCACTGCTGGCCGAGATGCTCGACACCTGGGAGCGCGAGAGCGTTGACGACGTCATCGACCGGGTCGAGCGGGAGGGCGGCGACGCGCGGGACAAGGTCCGCCTGGCCGGACGGCTCACCTTCTCCAGCGACCGCCTGCTGCCCATCGACCTGGCCATCCGCGACTGGGCCCGCCGCGACCACACCGTCGCCGAGCGCCTGCGCCGCGTGGACAACAAGCGCATTCAGCTAGCGCGCGACGCGATCGGCACCTTCTGCGTCGACCCTGAGGAGGTCGAGGCCCGCGCCCTGCTCGCCTTTTGCACGGCCATCGGCAGTCACTTCCTCGCAGCCGACCACCCCGGCACCACCCGCGCCCCCGTCGTCGCCCGCGCCGCCGAGATCATCCTCGACCTCCCGCATGACAACCCCGGCGGATGACCACCTCACCAGGCCCCTGGCCGCCGCCGCTTGAGTTCTAGTGGTCGTTGCAACACCCCAGCTCAAGGGGTGCGATGGACTTCGAGATCCGGCAGGACCGGACGGTCGCGCAGGGGCGCAAGAGGCTGATCCGCGAGCGGGAGCAATACTTCCGCT
>NZ_JBQQBY010000074.1:0-6469 GCF_052246385.1 Streptomyces sp. 8N616
GAGGGGGTGCCCCCATCGCCCCGCGGAACGAATGCCCACAACGCGGTTTGCCGCACGGCGGCGGCCCCGGCATCTCGCCACTCCCCGCCGCGGCGGCACATTCGGCTGCGGCGAGCCCGGGTGGCCGCGCCCTAGGCCAACCCCGCGGTCTGCGGCCGCACCGCGCGGGCCAGTCGCGTGGCGGCCGTGGCTCGTGGGGCGTTGTTCGCGGGGCGGCGACGGGGGTGGATCGTGTTGGCCAGCAGGATCAGGAACGTGTCCGTGGTGCGGTCGAGGATCAGGCTCGTGCCCGTGAAGCCGGTGTGGCCCGCCGCCCCGTGGCCCGCGAGCTCGCCCATGAACCACGGCTGGTCGATCCCGAAGCCGAGCCCCGGCGGGTCCAGCAGCGCGTCCGCCGACTCCTGGGTCAGGATCCGCGCCGCGCCGTACGTGCCGCCGCCCAGCAGCGCCCGGCACAGCACCGCCAGGTCACCGGCCGTGGAGAACAGCCCCGCGTGGCCCGCGACGCCCCCGAGCGCGTACGCGTTCTCGTCGTGCACCTCGCCGCACAGCATGCCGCGGTCGAGCTTCGCCCACGGCCTGCGCTGGTCCTCGGTGGCCGCCACCACCCCCGCACCGGCCACACCCACCGCACCGACCGGGCCGAAGCCCGTCGCCGCCATGCCCAGAGGCCCGGTGATGCCCTCCCGCACGAGCTCGTCCAGCGGTCGCTCCGACACCCCCTCCAGCACCGCCTGAAGGGCGATCAGATTCAGGTCGGAGTAGCAGTACGCCGTACCGGGCGCGGTCAGCGGTGCGTCCTCCCACACCATGGCGAGCTGCGCGGCGCGCCCCTCCCGCTCGTACAGGGGCAGTTCGGGCCGGAGGCCCGAGGTGTGGGTGAGAAGCTGCCGTACGGTCACGGCCGCCTTGCCCGCGGCTCCGAAGCCGGGGACGTACGCCGCGACCGGCCGGTCCAGATCCAGCGCGCCGCGCTCCACCTGCTGCACGGCCGCGACCGCCGTGAAGAGCTTGGTCAGTGAGGCCAGGTCGAAGAGCGTGCCGGTGCGCATCGGCACCCTCCGCTCCCGCGGAAGCTCGACGCCGCGGCCCGCCTCCTCGTCGCAGGCCGTGTACCGGACCGCCCAGCCCGCCGCCTCCTCGACCGCCACGACGGACCCGCGCCCGGCCAGCACCACCGCACCCGCGCACCAGGGGTCCTCGCCCTCCGGGTGGCTCTCCGGCAGCCGCCGCACCTCGCGTACGAGCAGGTCCAGCTGCGCGACGTCGAGGCCGGCCTCCGCCGGGGTGCCTCCGCGCAGGCGCGGCACGCTCAGCCGCCCCGGCATGCTCAGCCGCCCGTTCCGCCCGTTCCGCCCGTTCCGCCCGTTCCGCCCGTTCCGCTCATTCCGCTCATTCCGCTCATTCCGCCCGTTGCGTCCTCGTGCCTCCACGGCCTGCACAGTCCCAGGAAACAGCCCACGGCCGCCACCGCACACACCACCTGCACGACCGCCATCGGCACCGCCGTGCCCTCGCCCGCGATCCCCACCAGCGGCGAGGCGACCGCCCCGACGAGGAACGAGGACGTGCCCAGCAGGGCGGACGCGGAGCCCGCGGCATGCGGAGTGCGCATCAGGGCCAGCGCGTTGGTGTTCGGCAGCGCCAGGCCCATCGCCGACATCAGCACGAACAGCCCCGCCGCGATGGGCGCAAGCCCGACCCGCCCGAAGACGCCCGAGGCCATCAGCAGCAGCGCGACCGCCGCCGCCGTGATCACGGCGAGGCCCAGGCCCAGCGCCTTGTCGAGGCTGACCCGGCCGACGAGCACCTTGCCGTTGAGCTGCCCGACGCCCACCAGGCCGATCGAGTTGAGGCCGAAGAGCAGGCTGTACGTCTGCGGGGACGCGCCGTAGATCTCCTGGACGACGAACGGCGAGGCGGAGATGTACGCGAAGAGCGCGGCGAAGGCGAAGCCGCCCGTGAGCACGTAACCCGTGAAGACCCGGTCCGCGAGCAGCCCGCGCACCGTGCGGAGGGTCGCGCCGAGGCCGCCGCTGTGCTGCCGCTCGGGCGGCAGCGTCTCCTTGAGCCACCGGGCCACGACGAGAGTCAGCAGGAGGCCGATGCCGGCCAGGACGTAGAAGACGCCGCGCCAGTCCGTGACCCGGAGCACTTGGCCGCCGATGAGCGGAGCCACGATCGGGGCCACGCCGGAGACCAGCATCAGCGTGGAGAAGAACCGGGCCATGGCCACGCCGTCGTACAGGTCGCGCACGACTGCCCGGGCGATCACGATCCCGGCCGCCCCGGCCAGGCCCTGCACCAGCCGGAACGCGATGAGCAGCCCGACGGTCGGCGCGAAGGCGCAGACGGCGGTGGCGACGACGTAGAGGACCATCCCGGCGAGCAGCGGGCGGCGGCGGCCCCACCGGTCGCTCATCGGGCCGACGACCAGCTGGCCGAGCGCCATGCCCGCGAGGCAGGCGGTGAGGGTGAGCTGCACGGTCGCGGCGGGGCTGCGCAGCGACTCGGTGACCTCCGGGAGCGCCGGAAGATACATGTCCATGGAGAGCGGCGGCAGCGCCGTCAGCCCGCCGAGGATCAGCGTGACGAGCAGACTGGTACGCCGCTGTGAGCGCGGGGTGCCCTCCCCGGAACGGGCGGAACCGCCCGGCTCGGCCTGCTGCGATGTCTGGACGGGTCTCTCTTCCGGTCTGGACGGGCCGGTCTCCGGCATGCGGCTCTCCACCTCCTTGAATCCTTGCCCATGCTCTCAGCAATTCATCAGTGGATGGATCCGGAGTGGATGGATCCGGCTGCGGCCCGGTGGCCGGGTCGTGGGCATTCATTCCGCGGGCGGCACGAATGCCCACAGCCCGGCGGGGGCCACTACGCCGGCTTCAGGCCCGGGTTGCCCGCCTCCGTGACGAAGGACGCCGCCGTGGTGACCGGGGCGCCCGGGGTGGTCACCGCGGAGACGGTCCTGTAGTCCGCGCGGGCCGCGTCCCTGCCCAGGGTGATCTTCGTGTAGCCGCGGCGGCCGTTGTACCACTTCATGTGCGGGTTCGCCGCCATGAAGGTGTCCCAGTTGGCGGGCTTGTCCGCGCCGTCCTTGCCGCTGCTGATGGACGTCGCGACGAACTCCGCGCCTGCGGTGCGGGAGTTCGGGTTGTCGGCGTCCCGCTTGATGTCGAGGGCGTACGAGACGTGCACATCGCCGGTCAGCACGACGAGGTTGTCCACCCCGGCCGCCTCGGCCCCCGCGAGCACCCGCTCCCTGGAGGCCGCGTAGCCGTCCCACGCGTCCATGCTCACCTTGAAGGCGTCGGTGGCGTCGCTGCGCCGCCGGGAGAAGACGACCTGCTGGGGCACCACGTTCCACAGCGCGTCCGAGGCGCGCCAGCCATCGATCAGCCAGCGCTCCTGTGTCGCCCCGGTCAGGGTGCGCGACGGGTCGTCGGACTCCGGGCCAGGGGCGTCCCAGCCGTCCCCGTACGCCTGGTCGGAGCGGTACTGGCGGGTGTCGAGGATGTCGAACTGCGCGAGCGTGCCGAACTGCAGCCGCCGGTAGAGCTGCATGTCCGGGCCCGAGGGCTGCTGCGGGCGGCGCAGCGGCTGGTTCTCCCAGTACGCGCGGTAGGCCGCGGCCCTGCGGATCAGGAACTCCTCCGGCGGGACGTCGTTCTCGGGGATGTCGTCCGCGTAGTTGTTCTCGGTCTCGTGGTCGTCCCAGGTGACGACGAAGGGGTGCGCGGCGTGCGCGGCACGCAGGTCCGGGTCGCTCTTGTAGAGCGCGTAGCGCAGCCGGTAGTCCTCGAGCGTGACCGTCTCGCGGTTGAAGATCGCGGGCAGCGTGCGGTCGGTGTAGGCGCGGGCGCCGCCGGCGGCGTTGACCGCGTACTCGTAGAGGTAGTCGCCGAGGTGGAAGACGACGTCGAGGTCCTCGGCCGCGAGGTGCTTGTACGCGGTGAAGTAGCCGTCGTGGTACGCCTGGCAGGAGACGGCGGCGAGCTTGACGTCGGTGGGGCGGGCGCCGGGCGCGGGGGCGGTGCGGGTGCGGCCTGCCGGGCTGATCCACTTCCCGGCGCGGAAGCGGTAGTAGTACACGCGGTCGCTGCCGAGGTTCGCGGCCTCGACGTGCACGGTGTGGTTGAACTCGGGGTGGGCGGTGGCCGTGCCGCGCCGGGCGATGCGCGTGAACCGGCTGTCGTGGGCTATCTCCCAGCCCACCTCGATCCGGGCGTTCGGCAGGCCGTTGCCGGGCTCGTACGGGCTGGGGGCGAGCCGGGTCCACAGGATGACGGAGCCGGGCTGCGGGTCGCCGGAGGCGACGCCGAGGGTGAACGGGTCGGCGGTGATGGTTTTGCGGGCATCGGCCTCCGCGGCCTGGGCGCTGCCCGGCAGGTTGGTGGCGAAGGCGAGCGCGGCTGCGGCGCCGGTGACGGTGAGGAAGCGACGCCGGCCGAGGTGCGCGGCGGCGGCACGGAGCTCCTGCTGGTACGCCTGCTGGTAGGACGTGTCGGTCATCTGACCCTCCCCATACGGGTGTTGTCGTGGGGAATTGCAGTGACGGGGGACGGCGGGTCGTTGTCGCGTGCACTACACACACATGTCGACTCGGTGAGCTTCGCGTCCGCTTGGGGTGTTCGGGGGCAATCCGCCGCAGAAACGATTGCTCGTCAGGCCGGCGGGGTGGCCCGCATCCCTCGGGCGGCGGCGCTTCCGCCCGGCCTGTCTCGCGTACTCTGCGCCCCATGACGGAGATCAACTTGGTGCAGGCGGACGGGGCGAACACGGCGGATGCGGCGCGGAAGGTCGCCGTGGTGACGGGCGCCGGGTCGGGGATCGGCCGGGCCGTCGCCCTCGAACTCGCCCGCGCGGACTGGGCGGTGGCGCTCGCGGGCCGCCGCACGGAAGCGCTCGACGCGACGGCGGCGCTCGCGCGGGAGGGTGCGCCCGTCCTCGCCGTACGGACCGATGTCACGCGGCCCGAGGACGTGGACGCGCTCTTCCGCGCGGTCCGCGAGCACTTCGGGCGGCTGGACCTGCTCTTCAACAACGCGGGCAGCTTCGGTCCGCCGGTGCCGCTGGAGGAGCTGGCGTACGAGGACTGGCGGTCGGTGGTGGAGGTCAACCTCACCGGCGCATTCCTCTGCGCACAGGCCGCCTACCGACTGATGAAGAATCAGGACCCACAGGGCGGACGGATCATCAACAACGGCTCGATCTCGGCCCACGTGCCGCGCCCGAACAGCATCGCGTACACCGCGACGAAGCACGCGATGACCGGCCTCACCAAGTCGCTGTCGCTGGACGGGCGGAAGTACGGGATCGCCTGCGGGCAGATCGATATCGGCAACGCGGCGACGGAGATGACCGAGCGGATGCAGCCCGGGACGCTGCAGGCGAACGGGACGCTGGCGGTCGAGCCGGTGATGGACGCGGCCGATGTGGCGCGGACGGTGCTGCACATGGCGTCGCTGCCGCTGGAGGCGAACGTGCAGTTCGCGACGGTGATGGCGACGGCCATGCCGTACATCGGCCGTGGGTGAGGCGGCGGTCGGGGTAGCGGTCGAGGGGGCGGTCGGGGCGGCGGCTGAACTCGGGCCGTCGAGGCCGCGGCCGAGGTCCCGGTCAAGGCGGCGGCCGAGGTCCCGGTCGAGTCCTCAGCCAGGCAAGACGTCGAACTTGCGGTTGAATATGACCGATTGGGGCGACACTTCGACTGAGTGAGGAAATCTCCCTCCTTGGGAGGTGGCTGCGCGCTACCTTGCGGCATGCTCTCCAGGCACACCCCGTCGGAGCCCTCTCCCGAGGAGCCTCCCGCCGCAGCGAAGGTCCCCACCGAGCCGTACGGCGAAGCCGTCGCGTGGCCGCCGCCCGAGCCCGGCAGTCCGTCGGCCGACCAGGACGCCCGCGCACTCGACCGCCCGCGGCGAGCACAACAGCCGCAGCACACGCGGCAGCCGCAGCAACGGCAGAGACTTCAGGAACCGGAACAACCGGAACAACCGGTATCCGCCGCGACCACCGACCCCGGGCGTACGCGTGCACGGGCCGCGGTCGTACCCGCCCGCCGGACCAGGTACGTACGGCGCGCCTGGTGGGTCGCCGGGACGGTGTGCACCCTCTACGCCACCGGTCTCGTACTGAGCCTGGCCGGCGCGACGCCCATCGCTCCCCGGACCCTGCTCCCGCTGCCGGGGGTCCCCGCCACCGCGCCCATCGGCGGTGGCGAGGGGCAGGCGGAGTCCGGGGACGGCGCGGCGGGGCGCGGCGGCGCCGCCGGTTCGTCCGACGAGGAGGAGGCCGACGCGAGCCCGTCCGCGACATCGGCCTCGCCGTCCGCGTCCGCCGCGTCCGCCGCCGCGGGCGACGGCACCGCCTCGCCGCCGTCGGACGGCAAGAGCGGGCGCGACCTTCCGCAGCAGCCCGGCGGCGGCCCCTCGGCATCCGGGCCCGCCCGGAACCCCACCCCCACGCCGCC
>NZ_JBQQBY010000075.1:0-5988 GCF_052246385.1 Streptomyces sp. 8N616
TGTCATCTCCGTAATCAGCGACCGAAGCGCACATCTCAATCAGCAGCCAGGGCGCCCCGGAGAGCTGGGCGGCCACTCCCACCGAGCCACGTCCGACAAGGCGTTGTCAGCCACACCCGGCCCTCCCCGGGCCGCCCAACAACTTACGGAGATGTTGTGCTCCTCTTTCCAAGCTGGCAGTTTGGTCTGGCCGCGTTCACGGCGGTGCGGGATGAGCAGGCCGGTACCCCGGTAGCCGCCGTCCGCGATGACCGTGGCCCGACCGACGGCGGCCTTCGCACCGGAAAGTTCCCACGCCTTGCAATCATTGCGGTTGCCTGTGACCGGCCGGCCGACGGCGACGACGAGTCGGGTGTCGGCGTCGATGACGACCTGGTGGTTGGTCGAGTACCGGTAGTTCTTCGACTGCTCGGTGACGGTGTGGTCACGGGTGGGAACCAGCGTGCCGTCCACGATCAGCACGGTGTCCTTACGGAACCGCTTGCGCGGCTGGAGCGCGAGCGTTGGCCCGAGGTGGTCAATGATGCGGTCGGCGGCCGACTTCGGGATCCCGAACAGCGGGGCGAGCTGCCGCAGCGTCAGGTTCGTCCGCCAGTACGCGGCGACCAGCAAAACCCGGTCCTCCAACGGCAAGCTCCACGGTCGTCCTCTTCGGACCGCATCCGCGCCTTCGCGGCGCAGCGCGGTGATCAGCTTGCCGAACTGACGCGGGCTCAGCCCGGTGAACGGGGCTATCCATGACGGCTCGAACGCCGTGATCACACCAGCCACAGCGAGATCGTCTCAAAGATCGACGGCATGGCACGATGACCGCCATGGCAGGTCAGGTCTGGGTGTCACTCATATCGTTGGGCGGCGTCGTCCTCGGCGGCTTGTTGTCCTACCTTGTCCAGCACAGGACTCAGCTCTCGGCGGAACGTGCTGAACAGCAACGGCAGCAGAACGCCTTGTCGGAGGCCCGGCGCGCGGAACGGCTCGCGTTGCTGGAGCGGTTCATTGAGGTGGGAGCCGAGGCCGAACATGCGATCCGCCCCACGTATGCCCCTCGCTCGCCCGACGGAGGTTAAAACTCAAGCTGAGCTGGTGGGCGACACTCTCGCCTCCACCATCGACCTCACCTTCAACAAAAAGCTCATCGGCGGCCTGTGGCTGTCCGACCTTGAACGCACCGCATGGCGGGTGCTGCTTGCCTCCTATGCCCCGGCCAAATCCGCAGAGCAGGCCAGGAGCGACTTTCGTGAAGCGTGGAAGAACGTCTGATCACGCCTCCCATGGGCGCTCCGAAGGCTGTGCCCACGGCCGCTGGCCACGGCAGCGGGTGTGAATGGTGCCCGATCTCGGGTGCCCAGTAGCCGGTGACCAAACAACCATGAAGCCGCACGAGGTGGACCGCGTCATGACGAGCGGTCCACCCCCCAGCTACGCCTCATGCTCAGGCACGCGTCTGAACCCAGACGACGCCGCAGGTCACGAACGCCCCGCCGACTGCCGTTGCGGCGCCCCGCACGACATAGAGGCCGGCCTCGTTGCGGATACGTCGGAGGCGAGGTCGCCAACGCCCCCGAGGGGGTTCCTGCGGTGAGCTGTTGCCTTTACCCTCGGGCTTGGACATGAGCTTCTCCTTCGCTTGCTTGGGATGGTTCAGGTCTTCTGCAGACGGCTCCCTGCCCACCAGGGGGCCGTCGCCGCTTTCTGGTGACGGCCGCGCCGCTGTCCACTCCTTGAGACGGATCCCGAATCCCGGAGTGAACGACAACAACGAAAGCACCTTGAAACGGCCTCTGACCAGCGAAAACAGTGGATTGCTAAAACAAGTTTCTACGAGCTGTAGGTGGTCTTGGACTAGCTCATACGAGCTCAGGTGAGGTCAAGAGCAGTCAGAATGAGGCCACATGAGGTTGAACGAGCTTTCATGGGGTGTGATGCCAAGCGAAAGTGAGCTTTCTTGTGTCTAACTGAGCTTGCACGTGGCAGAGTTGCCGGGATGCCACGAATGCTGCGGATGCCCGGCAAGGATGTGCTGCGGCCCGGGCCCAAGCGGGACCTCGTTGCCGAGCTCTACGTCCACTACCGGGAAGCCGGGCGGCCCCCGCTCCCGCAGATCGCGGAGATCACCGGCACCATGCCGAACCCTCACAAGGTGAGCCGAGAAACCATACGGCGCCTCCTCACCGGGCAGACCACCAGCCAATGGGCAGTAGTCGACGCCCTTTTGCGCGCTCTGTGCCAGCTGCAAGACCGGGACCCCGACGGCCGTCGCTGGCCGGAGCCGGACGACCAGTACGAAGAGGACGATCCGGCGACCTGCCGTGAGTACTTGCGCCAGCTGTGGAACGACGACATCGACGGCCTCGAACCAGGCGAGGCACCGGCAACTCCGCCCGCCGCACCGGCACAAGCCGCCTCAGGCTGGGGCAGTCACGTCCCCGCGGCGCCTTCTGCTCGTTCAGCCTCCGGAGGATGGGGCGGCACCCCCTCATCACCCCCGGCCGACGACCCATGGGCTACCGGGCCCCCTCCTCAGCCCTCCACACAGTCACGGGGCTACTCCGATGAGCCGCCCTTCTGATTACGCGCTAGGTGCCGGGATGAGCTTGCTGCCTCAAAAGAGCGCACCCACCCCGAGAACCTACACAGGGGCCGTAATGACCACGGCGAGTGCAGACAGCCCGACCGTGAAGATCGCCCAGACACGAGTGCACCCCCGACCGAGCGTTCATACGGTCTGCCCTTCGTGCGGCCGGCGACGGATCGGGATGTCACTCACGATCTCCGCACCGCATACGTGAGCCCTACAGGGACGCCGCCGACCTGCGCACCCCAAGCACCCCCGGCCCCGCGAACGACTGGGACCATCCGACGACGGCGACAAAAAGGGGGAGGAGGGTCCCGGTCTGACCGGTGCTCCCGCGTAATTGGCCCATTTCCTCTCCGCGCTGCAGCACCGGTTTGCCAGGATGTTCCGCGTGGCCCCTGCAGATCGGGGCTGCTGCTCGTACGCCGCCCCCTGTGTCGAGGTAAGCCTGGATGACTCTGGTCGACGTTCCCCGGCCCGGCCGCACGAAGAAGCGGCTGCTTTTCCCGCACCAGGTGGAGGCCGTTGAGCGTGCGGTGAAGCATCTGCGGCGCCCAGGGGCGCGGGGGCTGCTGGTCTCGGCGACGGGCACGGGCAAGACGGTGGTGTCGGTGCGTGTCGCGGAGGGACTGGGGGCGCGACTGGTGCTGTTCGTGGTGCCCACCTTGGAGTTGGCGGCGCAGACCGCACTGGCGTGGCGCAGGGATGGCTACCTGGCCCACATGGTGATCGTTTCTTCGATGGATGCCTCCGGGCGCGATGACCTGGTGGCGGCGCAGGTCGGCTCGACCGTCAGTCCGCACGCCCTGGCAGCGGCGATGTCGGTGGTTGGCCCCGGCAAGGACCAGATCCCCGCTTTGACAGTGATCTGCACCTACGACTCCCTCGACAAGATCGAAAAGACCCGCCACACCCGCCACGACGTTCCGGCGTTCGATCTGGCAGTGATGGACGAGGCGCACCGGATCGCCGGCCGAGCGGACAAAAAATGGGCGCTCATCAACGACGCCTCGAAGATCCGCGCCGACCGCCGCCTCTACATGACCGCGACCCCGCGAATCTTCGCCGCACCAGAACTGGCGGAGTCCGCCGCCGACACCACCCGCCCCCGCCGACGACGCCGCACCGAGCCGGATCTGGACGCCTTCGCCAACTCGATGGATAACGAGGCCGTCTACGGAAAGAAGATCTTCGAATATCCGCTCGCACAGGCGGTCGTGGACGGCCGGGCCGCGGATTACCGCATCGTGGTGCCCACCATCACCGACGCCGATCTGCGGGCCCGCCTGAACCTCGCCGCCCCGGGCACCACCGCCGACAGCGAGGGGGACAGGGAAACCGAGAGCGCACTGCGCACCACCGCACTGCACCTGGCCCTCCTCAAGGCCATGGCCGAGCACGGCCTGCGCAGAGTGCTGGTGTACTTCAATCTGGTCAGCGACGCCCGCTGCTTCGCCCGCGAACTGCCTCACACCCTGCGCCTGCTGCGCAAGACAGCGCCCGAGCTGTGCCCCGACATCCATCCTCAGCTGTTCTTCGCCCACGGCGAGCACACCCCAGCCGAGCGCGCGGAGAGGTTCGAGGGCTTCGCCGCTGCCCCTAGCGCGATCATGACCAACTCACGGCTGATCGCCGAGGGTGTCGACATTCCCAGCGTGGATGCGGTCGTCTTCGCCGATCCCACCCGCAGCGTCATCCGCTGTGTCCAGGCCCTGGGCCGTGCCCTGCGCATCGACGTCAGCGGCAAGACCGCCAGCCTCATCGTCCCCGTCTACGTCCCGCCCGGCGCCGACCCCGCCAACATCCTGGGCACCGCCTACGAGCCGGTGTGGGCGATCGCCACCGCGCTGGCCAGCCACGACCACCGCATCCTGCAGCGCCTCCCCGACAAAGCCAACCGCCTCCCACGCGAAACCAGCAAGATAATCGAACGCAGGTGGCACTTCGACTTCACCGTCCACCCCGAACGCATCGCCCGCGCGATGGACCTCATTTCCTTCGACCCCCGCGACACCACCTCCCGCCCCCGCCGCGAAGGCCTCGCCTCAGCCCAGGCCTTCCACTACGAATACGGCCACCTCGACGTCCCCACCGACTACACCGACCCCTACGGCTACGCCCTGGGCCGCTTCATCACCGGCATGCGCGACGCCCACCGCGTCGGCCGCCTGGAGACGGACTGGATCACCGAGCTCGACGCCCTCGGCATGATCTGGGACAAGCACGACGCCGCCTGGCGCGCCAACCTCACCACCATCGCCGACTACCACGCAGCACACGGCCACCTCGCTATCCCCGCCACCGCCCCCGGCGGAGCCTTCCTCGCCGAACAACGCTCCCTCGCCACCCGCGGCGCACTCGATCCCAGTCGTGCTGCTGACCTCAACGCCATCGACGAGGACTGGCAGCTGCCGTACGGCCCGGACTGGCACCGCAAGTACCACCTGCTCCGCAACCACCTCGCCGCAGGCCACGACCCGGGTGCGCTGCACCTCGACACCCTCATCGGCAGCGTCAAAGCCGGCCGCTGGCTCCACCGCCAGCTCACCCGCTGGAACACCCTCGAGCCCGGCCAGCAGACCCTCCTGACCGACATCGGCCTGACCCCGGAGACCAACCCCCTCCAGCCGGCCCGCCGCATGCGCCGCACTTTCCAGCAGATGACACAGCTCCTCGAGCTCTTCATCAGTCGCGAAGGCCGTGCCCCCAGCGCACGCGAACACATCGTCGTCGACAGCGAGCGCGTCCTGATCGGCCCCTGGTTCGCCAAGGCCCGCACCAAGAAGCGCAACGGCGAACTCGCCTCGGAACACGATGCGTTGGTGGCCTCACTCTTCGACGGGGACTGGACCGACGACACCACCCGCCCCATCTCGCTCGTGTAGACCCGGACAGTGGGAACCGATCACGGCGACAACGTGTTCCGGCGGATGAGCGAGCTCGAGCCGCGTGCGCGCGGCGGGACCTTATCTACGAAGCTGGAAAGTAGATCTCTACGAAGATGCCTAGTGGATCCGGGAGTCAGGTGCCGGCACTGCCAGGGCCCCACTCGCGTGATAAACCATTCACCTCCCCCCAGTTCGACTCCGCGGAAGGGGAGGGGGCCCAGATTCGGATTCACCAAAACTTTTTTCAACTAAGGAAGCACACAGCCCCGATCCTTGCCCTCCGCTGGACTGGCTACGCACACCCTCGTCCTCCCTAGCCGGCCAAGCCCGCGAAGCGGGCTCATAACTCGAAGGCGAAGCCGGAGAGTTACCAGGGCAGGGGAGCGAAGCGGACCTGCCGAGGTGCCGAAGGCACCAGCCCCGCGAAGCGGGGCTCTCGGCGCAACGCGCCGAGATGACACTTCGTCACTCGCCCCGCGAAGCGGGGCGTTTCGTTTGGAAGGCGCGCAGCGCCTTCCACCCCGC
>NZ_JBQQBY010000076.1:0-5136 GCF_052246385.1 Streptomyces sp. 8N616
CCCGGGGGTGCAAAAGGATTTCGGCTGGGGGGGAACTGGCGCCGTGGTCCCGGGAGAAAGATTTCGCCCGGGACCGCGGTGCGCCTGCCCCGCATCTCTCCAACGGAGGCGAGGACTGCACCCCTATGGCCCCGACCCCCCGCCCCGGAACGCCACGGAACGCCACCACGGAACTCATACCCCTCGCCCGTGCTTCAGGCACCCTGGCCGGTGCGGTACGGCACAATTCGGGCCGCACCTTCGCCGTCTTCCTGTTCAGCGCGGCATCTGCCGCCGCGGCCGTCGCCCTGCCTGCCACGCTCGGGCACACGCTCGACCTGCTGCTCGAAGAAGCCGCGGGGGTGGAGCGAGCCGTCGTGCTGTGCGCCGTGCTGGTCGCCGCCGAGGTTCTCTTCGACGCCCTGGAGGCGCTGGTCGGCGGCGCGACCAGCGCCCGCAGTACCGCCTGGCTGCGCCGCCGCGGAGCCGACCACCTCCTGTCCCTCGCGCCGCACCGTGCCGCCGACCGCTTCACCCCGGGCGACCTGGTGACCCGGCTGACCGGCAACGCCGCAGAGGCGGGCACCGCGCCCACCACGGCGGCCATCGGCCTGGCTTCGCTCCTCGTCCCGGTCGGCGGTCTGGTCTCCCTGGCGCTCATCGACCTCTGGCTGGCCGTTGTCTTCCTCGCGGGGATCCCCCTGCTGGCCCTGTTGCTGAGGGTCTTCGCCCGCGGGTCCTCCGACAGCATCTCCCAGTACCAGCGCGTGCAGGCGGACGTCGCCGGCCGCCTCCTCGAGGCCCTCGGCGGCGCCCGTACCGTCGCCGCCGCGGGGACTGCCGAGCGCGAACTCGCCCGCGTGCTGGCGCCGCTACCCGAACTGGGCGCGCAGGGGCGGCGCATGTGGCAGGTCTACGGACGCGCATCGGTCGGCAGCGGGATTCTGGTGCCCCTGCTGAGCACGGTGGTCCTCGCCGTCGGCGGGCTGCGGCTGGTCGGTGGAAGCCTGTCCGTGGGCGACTTGCTGGCAGCCGCCCGCTATGCCGCCCTCGCCGCCGGCCTGGGCGCGGTGGTCGGACAGCTCAACTCCCTCCTGCGCAGCGGCGCCGCGGCCCGCCGCATCGCCGAACTGCTCGCCCTTCCCGCCGTACGCCACGGGGCGCGTCCACTGCCCGCCGACGGTCCTGGGCGCGTCGAGCTGCGGGCGGTCACCCTCAGCCGGGGCGGCGCTCCTGTGCTGCGGGGGGTCGATCTGGTCGTGCCCGGGGGCACGACGATGGCCGTCGTCGGGCGCTCCGGCGCGGGCAAGTCCACTCTCGCCGCCGCCGCCGGACGGCTGGCCGACCCCGACGCGGGGGTGGTGCTACTGGACGGCGTACCGCTGACCGAGGCCGATCCGTCGGAGCTGCGCCGGGAGGTCGGGTTCGCCTTCGAACGGCCGGTCCTGTTCGGCGAAACGGTCGGCGCGGCCATCGGATTCGGACCGTACGAGCCCACCGTCTGCGAGATCGGGGCCGCGGCGCGGGCGGCGGGGGCCGACACCTTCGTCCGGCTCCTGCCCGGCGGGTACTCAGCGCCGCTCGCCGACGTCCCCCTGTCGGGCGGCGAACTGCAACGCCTCGGGCTGGCACGGGCCTTCGCCCACGCCGGCCGGTTGCTGATCCTCGACGACGCCACCTCCAGCCTCGACAGCGTCACCGAACTCCACGTCGGCCGGGCCCTCGTACACGACGTCCGGACGGGTACCCGGCTGCTGATCGCCCACCGCGCCTCCTCGGCGGCGCGTGCCGACCTGGTCGCATGGGTCGAGGACGGCCGCATCCGCAGGGTGGGCCCGCACGAACGCCTGTGGGAAGAGCCCGACTACCGGGCCGTGTTCGCAGACACCGGTCAGGACACGGGCGGGAGTTGATGACGATGACCGGCTCACGGCTCCTGCCGCAGGCCGTGCGCTTCCTCGGACGCCGCAAACGCGTGCTGCTGAAGCTCAGTGGCTGGTCCCTGCTCGAATCGGCCCACACCTTCCTCGGCGGTTACGCCGTGGCGATGGCGCTCGACCGGGGCTTTCTCGCCGGCCGCACCGGAACCGGCCTGGCGTGGCTGGCGGTGGCCGCGCTGGCCATCGTCATAGGTGGCCTGGCCACCGGCGGTGTCTTCCGAGGACTCGCCGACCTCGTCGAACCGCTGCGGGACGGCCTGGTACGCCGGGTGGTGACACGGTCGCTGGACCAGGCGTTGGCCGGACCGGCGTACGCCGCTGACAGCGCGGTGGTCTCCCGGCTGACCAACCAGACGGAGATTGCACGGGACAGCTTCGCGGGGCTGGTGCTCGTGGCCCGGTCCTTCGTCTTCACCTCAGCCGGGGCGCTTTTCGGGCTTGCGGCACTCGCTCCTGCACTGCTGGTCGTCGTGGCGCCACCGCTGCTGACGGGACTGCTGCTCTTTCTGGCCACGCTGGCGCCGATGGCCGCCCGACAACGCGACTTCCTCTGTGCCGACGAGGCTCTGTCGGCACAGTTCGGCTCGATGGCTCAGGGTCTGCGCGACGTGGTGGCGTGCGGCGCAGGGGCACCCATCGCGGCGCAAACGCAAGCGCTGATCGAGCAGGAAGCCAAGTCGGCACGGTCCCTCGCCCGGTGGGCGAGCGCCCGCTCCCTGGCACTCGGCATAGCCGGACACCTTCCGGTGGTGCTGCTCCTGGTCGCCGCACCCTGGCTGCTGCGTCAGGGCGTCACGGCGGGCGCCCTGCTCGGCGCGCTGACGTATCTGACCCAGGCCCTGCTGCCCGCTCTGCACAACCTGATGAACGCGCTTGGCGCGGCCGGCACCAGGCTGCTCGTGGTCCTCGGCCGGCTGTCCCCCGGGCCGGACCCCCGCCCGATCGTCCCGGTGCCCGCGGGCAACCCCGAGCGGCCGGCGCAGGCACCGGGACGCCCCGACGCACCGCGGGTCGAACTGCGTGCGGTGACGTTCGCCTACGGTCCGGCGGCACAACCCGTGCTGCGCGGACTCAACCTGACGATCGAGCCCGGCGAGCACCTCACCGTGGTGGGGCCCAGCGGGATCGGCAAGTCCACGCTGACCTGTCTGCTGGCCGGCCTGCTCGAACCGGACAAGGGCGAGGTACGGCTCCACGACCGGCCGGCGCACACGCACGCCCTGGACGACCCCTCCCGGCTGCGCGTGCTCATCCCGCAGCAGGCCTACGTCTTCACCGGCAGCCTGTACGAGAACCTGCTCTACCTGTGCCCGGACGGAGCTTCGCGGTCGGCGGTGGATGCCTCGTCGGAAGCGGTCGGCCTCGGCCCCCTGGTGCGCAGGCTCGGCGGGTTCGACGCGCATGTCGATCCCGCGGCCCTGTCGCAGGGCGAAAGGCAGCTCATCGCGCTCGGCCGGGCGCATCTCTCTCCCGCGCCGCTCGTCATCCTGGACGAGGCCACCTGCCACCTCGATCCGGCGGCCGAGACCCGGGCAGAACTGGCCTTCGCCCTGCGGCCCGGGACGCTGATCGTGGTTGCCCACCGGATCAGTTCGGCTCGGCGCGCCGACCGGATCCTGGTGCTCGACGGCCTCAACGCCACCTGTGGGAATCATCAGGAGCTGCTCGACCACTCGTCGCTCTACCGTGACCTGGTGGGACGCTGGCACACCGAGAAGGTCTGAGACGGCCCGCCCCGTCTACACCCAACCCGCCCCGTACGAAATACGGACGACGTCAGTCCAGTTACGGGCGTTGGTCTTGCGGATGATTGCGGACATGTAGTTCCGCACAGTCCCCTTGCTCAGTTGCAGAGTGCTGGCCGTCTCAGGGACGGAAGCGCCGTCCGAAGCGAGTGCCAGCACACTCAATTCACGGGGAGTCAGTGACATGTCGGCAGCCTGGACAAGGTCCGCGGCGAGCGAGGCGTCGACGTACCGCTTCCCCGCTGCCACAAGCCTGATCGCGTTCAGCAACAGGGTCGGCGACGCGTCCTTGTTCACGAAGCCCAGAGCCTTGGCCTGGGCGGCACGCCGCAGAACTCCGGGCCTGCACGAGGTGGCCAGGACGAGCAGCTCGCATCTCTGCCCGGTGGGATGGGCCGGTAATCGCGAGGACCCCGGACAGTCCGCGTCCACAACGCAGAGGTCGGGCCGTAACGAGCGAGCCTGGCTCGGTGCCTTCTCCCAAGAGGCGGCTGACACCTCGATGTCGTCCGCATGTTCCAGCAGCGCGGTCAGGGCCGATCGCATCAACCATATGTCGTGCACCAAGAGCACCCGGGTCACGTTCGCCTCACTTCGACAAGAAGTACCGAAACCTACGCCGCGCACGCCCATCCCTACCCGGCTCGGATGGCGCGATGGCTCGGCTTTCGGCCAGCTGCAGGTTGTCCCCTGTCCGAGCGGCGAGACTGGCCGCCACGGGGCGAGGTCGACTTCCCCTGCTGCCTGGGGCTTCCCTCGCGTGGCCGGACTCGACGGGCCGCTCAGGGGGCAAGGCACCGCGTCCGGTCTCCGGCTGGTCTTCCATGCGGCCGTCGACGGAGTCCAGGTGGCTGCCACCAGCGCCGACGTGCTCGGCACCGAGCCGGACGGGGAGCCGCCGGCCGGCCGGCGGCTGTGGCCGGTCCCCGCTGGTGGACACCGCCTAACCGACGCAGTCACTCGCCGACGGCGCGTCCAGGTGCCCGCCAGGGCGCCGCCCCCGCTCCCTTGCAGCCGCAACAACCGCTCTGGCCCTGCTACGGGTGTCTCAAGCGGCCCGCCCTGCCCGAGGGCGGAAGGGCCCAGGACGCCGAGTCGGCGGCGCTCGCGCCCCATCCGTGCTCGCGCGCGGCGCAGCGACGGCGGGTGCGAGGCCTGGCTCCGCAGTTGACTGCCTCGCCGGACCGCCTTGAACAGCCGTGGCTGGGCCAAGGCGCGGCACCCGCTGGTGGATCTCTTCAGCCTGGCGTTCGTGGCGGCGGTGCAGACCGGCTACGAGAAGGTCTGGGAGCGCTGAAACGGCGATGATGAGATGAAGCCCCGGAGATGGTCACCTTGAGTTCTAGTGGTCGTTGCAACACCCCAGCTCAAGGGGTGCGATGGACTTCGAGATCCGGCAGGACCGGACGGTCGCGCAGGGGCGCAAGAGGCTGATCCGCGAGCGGGAGCAATACTTCCGCTTCGTGAGTCAG
>NZ_JBQQBY010000077.1:0-4502 GCF_052246385.1 Streptomyces sp. 8N616
GCGATGAGGGTGCCCCCATCGCCCCGCGGAACGAACGCCCACAACGTGGCTACGCTCGACAGTGCGCAGTGCTGCGCGGGCGAGCAGGGGGATCGGGAGGTGGCGCAGTGCCGGTGGACATCACCTGGTGGGGTCACGCCACCGCGACCGTCGCCGACTCCGGTGTCCGCGTGCTCACCGACCCCCTCTTCGTCCGCCGCCTCGCGCACCTGCGGCGCCGCAGGGGCGCGCTGCCGCCGCCCGAGGCCGCAGTCGCCGACGTGGCCGTCGTCTCGCATCTGCACGCCGATCACCTCCACCTCCGGTCCCTCGAACGACTCGCGTCCGGCACCCGGCTCCTCGTGCCGTACGGCGCGCAGCGCGCCGTTCCCGGGCTGCGGCGGCTGGCCGCGGGTGCCGGGCTGCGCGTCACCGAGGTCGTGCCGGGCGACGAGGTCGTGGTCGGCGATGTGGTGATCCGCGCGGTGCGGGCGGCGCACGACGGGCGGCGGCTGCCGTACGGGCCGCGCCGCTCCCCCGCGCTCGGCTACGTCGTGTGCGGCGAGGCGCGGACGTACTTCGCGGGCGACACCGGTCTCTTCGCGGAGATGGCGGACGAGGTGGGGCCGTGCGATGTGGCGCTGCTGCCGGTCGGCGGCTGGGGCCCGTACCTCGGTCCCGGTCACCTCAACGCCACCCGGGCCGCGCAGGCCCTGGCCCGGCTGGCCCCGCGCAGCGCGGTTCCGGTGCACTACGGCACGTACTGGCCGATCGGTCTCGACCCGGTCCGGCCGCATGAATTCCACGCGCCGGGCGAGGAGTTCGTACGGCACGCGGCACAGCTGGCGCCCGGCGTGGCGGTGCACCGGCTCGGCCAGGGAGAGACCGTGCGGCCGGAGGTCGCACGGTGATCGCGGTGATCCCCGAGCTGCTGCGGGACCTGTCCCGGGATGTGGTGAGCTCGGTGCCGCCGGAGTCGACCCAGCAGGCGGTGGGCTATCCGTCGCTGTTCCTGCTGGTCGTGCTCGGGTCGCTGGTGCCGGTGGTGCCGACCGGAGCGCTGGTCAGCTCGGCCGCCGTGGTGGCCTTCCACCAGACCGCGCCGTTCACGCTGCTGGTGGTCTTCGGCGTGGCGGCCCTCGCGGCGTGCCTCGGCGACATCGGCCTCTACTGGCTGGGGCAGCGCGGCGTGGGGTCGAAGAACGGCTCGCGCTGGCTGGAGCGGCTGCGCGAGCGGGCCGCGCCCGACCGGCTCGAGGCGGCTCAGCGGAAGCTGGGCGACCACGGGGTGGCGGTGCTGGTGGTCTCCCGGCTGATCCCGGCGGGCCGGATTCCGGTGATGCTGGCGTGCCTGCTCGCGCGGATGCCGATGCGGCGGTTCGTACGCGGCGACGTCCCGGCGTGCCTGGCATGGGCCGCGACGTACGGGCTGATCGGGATCCTCGGCGGCTCGCTCTTCCCGGAACCCTGGGAGGGCGTGGTGGCGGCGGTGGCGCTGACACTGCTGATCAGCGCGGTTCCTGCGGTGTGGCGGCGCGTCGCGCCCGGCCGGGCGAGCGAGAGCTGACCGGCCATGGCGCACATGCCAGTTGACTGACGGCCCGTCAGTCACGGGGCGAGCACCCGGGAGGCGCCGACCGGGAGGTCCCAGAGCTCGTCGCGCGGGCGGCCCGCCGCATCCCAGGCCGCGCGCACCCGCGTCAGGGGTTCGAGCGGCGGCTCGGCGGACAGCAGGAACGTCCCCCAGTGCATGGGGGCCATGACCCGCGCCCCGAGGTCGAGGCAGGCCTGGACCGCCTCCTCGGGGTCGGTGTGCACGGTACGGAGCATCCAGCCGGGGTCGTACGCCCCGATCGGCAGCAGGGCCAGGTCGATGCCCGGATGGCGCCGCCCGATCTCGGCGAACCAGTGGCCGTAGCCGGTGTCGCCCGCGAAGTACACCCGCCGCCCCTGCGCGTCGCTGAGCACCCAGCCGCCCCACAGCGAGCGGCAGGTGTCGGTCAGGGTCCGCTTGCTCCAGTGGTGCGCGGGCACGAAGTCGAAGCGGACGCCACCGCCTTCGGACGGCAGCTCCGCGGCCTCCCACCAGTCGAGTTCCGTGACCCGGGTGAAGCGGCGGCGCCGGCACCAACCGCCGAGTCCTGCCGGTACGAAGAGGTGGGTGTCGCGCGGCAGCCGCTTGAGGGTGGGGGCGTCCAGGTGGTCGTAGTGGTTGTGGGAGATGACGACCGCGTCGATCTCCGGGAGGTCCTCCCAGCGGACGCCGACCGGCGTGACGCGGGCGGGCGTGCCGAGGATCCGGCGCGACCATACGGGGTCGGTGAGGACGGTGAGGCCGCCGATCCGTACCACCCAACTGGCGTGTCCCGCCCAGGTGACGGCGACGGTGTCGGGCCCGGCCTCCGGCAGCGAGCCGGGCTCGAACGGGATGCGCGGGATGTCGCGCCGGGCGTCGGCGGCGGCCGGGCGCAGACCGCCTTCCCGCGCGACCCGGGCGAAGGCGCGGACGCCGGGCAGCGGGGAGGTGAGCCGGCCGGCGAAGGAGCCGGGCCAGGCGCGGGACTCGCCGAGGGGGCGCAGTGCGGTGCCGGGGCGGGAGGCGGGGCGGGAGGCGGGGCGGGAGCCGGGCCCGGCGCCCGGAAGGGACCCGGGAACGGACCCGGCCCCGGGGGTTCCTGGAATCGGGTGCTCGGTCCGTTCCGTCATCGCGGGGCTCCGTCCAGTTCTGCGCATGCCGATGCGAACAACCTCAACGCCTCGTCCACATGCGGCAATTCCAAGGGGTCCGGAGCGGTGAGGGCCTGCAGCCGCTGCTCGTCGGAGCCGCCGAGGAGCGGTCCCGTGGAGAGGCGTACGCGAAGCGTGTCGGGGCCGTCCCCGAAGCGGTGCCCGCCTGGCACCGGCGCCCCGATGCGCCGCGTGAGATGGTCCTCGAGCTCGACGGAGTCGGTGATGCCGCGGTCCGTGAGCGCGGGGCGCAGCGGGTCGAGATCGGCGTAGAGGTGGCTGCCGGCCTGCGGCGGGCGCACCAGGACTCCGGCCGCGGTGGCGGTGCGGTGCAGCGCGCCGGCGAGGACGGCGTGCAGCCGGTTGGCCGCGGCGAGGCGGGCGGTGACGGGGCCCGGTTCGCCGAGGGCGTGCGCCACGGCGGCCGCGACGGGCCCGGCGCATACGGCGCGCAGGCCGGCGAGGGCATCGAGCGTGGCGGCGTGCAGCTCGCCGCCGCGCCTGGTACCGGGGAAGCGGGCGATCGCGGCGGGCCAGCCGGGCGGTACGAGGGCCTCGCCGAGGTCCACGATGACGACGACGTCCCGCGAGTACATCTCGGCGGGGCTGAACAGCACGGTTCCGCCCGCGTCGTGGACGGTGTCCCGGAACGTCTCGTCGCTGATGATCAGCAGGCTCTCGTCGAGCGCGGCCTCGCAGACCTCGTGCATCAGCTCGGGCGGCGCGACGGTGCCCGACGGATCGTCGGCCACGGACAGCAGCAGCGCCCGCGGGTCCCCGCCCTCGCGGCGGACTCGGCGTACGGTCTCCAGCAGGGCGAACGGGTCGGGCACGCCGCCGCACTCGGCGGGCGTCGGCACGTGGTACGCGTACCGGCCCAGCAGCCGGGCCTGCGGGGCGTACCAGGCGGCGCAGGGGCGCGGCACGAGGACGTCGCCGCCGGTCGCGGCGAGCAGCGCGAGGAGCAGCGGCTCGCCGCCGGGGGCGGCGGCGGCGTGGGAGGTGTCGGTCGGCAGACCGCGCCGCGACCAGTAGCCGCAGGCTGCTTCGAGTACGTCGCGCCCGCCGCCCACGGGTTCGGGACCGGCGCCGTGGGCGGCCCCGGCGAGCCGCTCCGCGAGCTCCGGCAGCACCGGCAGCCCGGGCACGGAGGCCGGCGGCCCGAACGGCGCCGGTCCGCGTCCCTCCGGTGCGGTGCGCTCCATCCCTACCTCCGACGGGGGTCGATCCGCGCCCGGGGTCACATCCCGCCCAGGACCCGGATCTCCACCTTCCCAGATCGCCGCTGACCGGCAACGGGACGACACGTACCCGCCAAGCGCTCCCGCGCTTGACGGGCCCCGCCCGATGGGAACCATCGACGAGCCCCGCCCGATGGGAACGCTTGGCGGGCGGGGCCCGCCGAGCCGCGGGAAGTCCCGCGAAGCCCCGGGCGCTCCGCGCCGAAGGCGCGGGGCGGACCACGGACCCGCAAGCCCCGCGGGCGGTCCGCGGGGCGGCCCCCCGTGGGCGGTGTGGACCACAGACCCGCGAGCAGGATCCCGCAGGGACGGTCCACGGGGCGTAGCTCCCTGGAACGCGGAGGACCACGGACCCCGCGAGCGGGATCCCGCGGGGCCTCGCGGACGGGATCCCGCGGGGACCCGTCCGCGGGGTGGGCTGGGGGACGCGGGGGGGTGCCTCTATGTCTGTGGTCAAGCGAGGCGTGGGGTTCTGGGTTCGTAGAAGGTGCCGTCGCGGAGCATGGCGAACAGCACGCTGATGCGGTGGCGGGCGAGGCGGAGGAGGGCCTGGGT
>NZ_JBQQBY010000078.1:0-4354 GCF_052246385.1 Streptomyces sp. 8N616
TGGGGGGAGGGTGGTCGGGGGGGGTCCTTCCACCCGCCGCCGGATCCCGGGTCCAGATGCCGGGCCGTGCGCCTCAGCCGTGATGTGGTGGTTCAGGGCTGGCTGTTGACGAAGCCGATCGCGGTGGCGCCCCACCATCCGCTCTGGGAGACGGTCGCGGCGATTCCCGACTGGATCAGCAGGCGGCGCGGGACGGGCCGGGTGTGCACGTGCCGCAGGCGCTGTCCGAGCCAGTGTGCGTAGAGGCCGTTGAACAGGACGGCGAGTACGAGTCCGAGCTTGATCAGCGTCAGCGGCGAGGCCAGATCCGGCCGGAGGAACAGGCCGCTGAGTACGAGTCCGGCCAGCCCGAGCCAGATCGGCATCTGCAGGGCGCAGGCGGTGCGCAGGACGTCCTCCAGGCTGCGGCGTCCGAGCGTCCAGAGGATGGCGAACCAGTCGACGGCGAGCACCGACCCCAGACCCACGATGAGCGCCGCCAGGTGCAGGAAGCGGGCCACGGCGAGCAAGAGCGGGTCGGCGTGGACGTGGTCGGCCGTCCAGCAGGCGGCCGCCAGGACTGCGGCGCCCAGGGCGCCGAGGAGCACGAGCGCCCACGGCGGGGTGGGCGGGCGGCCCGCGGCCTCGACACTGTCTGCGACCGCGGGCCGCCCCGGTTCCAGGCCCGGGGCGGCCGTAGCTCTTCCGGAGCTCGAAGCCACTGCTCAGCTCTCCGGCTTCAGTTCGACATCGCGGAAGGTCGCGGTCACGGCCTTGCTCAGGGCGGGCTTCTCACCGCTGGCACCGTGACGCAGGAAGGTCGGGGTCCCGAGCGTGGCGCGCAGCGTGTACGTGCCGGCCTCGGGGATGGAGAAGTTGTTGGCGTAGTGGAAGAACTCGGCGTAGTAGAAGTTCAAATCCTGGGCCTGGACGACCTTGCCGTCCTTGTCGACCACTTCGAGGCGGATCGGTACATCCGGCACGATACGGCCGGTCTCGGCCTCCATCGGGATGATCTCGATGTGGTGCGTCTCGTCCTTGGCGGGCGTCCGGTTGACCTGCTTGCCGTGCTCGGCGTGGAACCAGGGCTCGGCCGCCTCGACGATGTAGCCGATGCGGTACTCCCCGACGCGGGTCTCGCCGCCCCTGGCTGCGATCTCCGCGTCCAGCACGGTGTGCTGGTGGGCCACGCCGGCCGGCGCCGTCTCCTTCACCTGGCTCTT
Organism: Streptomyces sp. 8N616; assembly: GCF_052246385.1. Lineage (NCBI taxonomy): Bacteria > Bacillati > Actinomycetota > Actinomycetes > Kitasatosporales > Streptomycetaceae > Streptomyces > Streptomyces sp. 8N616. Next base: position 1,203 of record NZ_JBQQBY010000078.1, read on the forward strand.
GGCGGGCTTGTCATCGGCGTCGCCGCCACCGCAGGCAGTGAGTGCGAGGGTGAGCGGGGCGGCGATGCAGAGCGCGACAAGAGAGATTCTGGACATTGAGTCGCCGTGAACAGCCCGCCGAGGCTCATCAGGCGGCTGCGGGATGATCGATATCTGGACAGCCAGGACCGCCTCTCGCCTAAACTCCGCGCCGCCTCCACCCATCCGTATCGCTCCGAGGAGACGCCGTGACCTCTCGCCTGCCCCACCCTGCAGCCATTGCCCTGCTTGCTGCCGGATTGCTCACTCTTGTCACCTCCTGTGCCAAGAAGGGCGACGGCGACGCGAAGTCGGGAGGCATCGCGGTCGAGGCCACCGATGACGCGTGCAAGCTCTCCCGGACGTCCGCGCCTGCCGAGTCCATCGCCTTCGAGGTGGCCAATGAGGGAAGCAAGATCACCGAGTTCTACCTCTACGGGCCGGACGACAAGGTGATCAGCGAGGTCGAGGGCATCGGCCCCGGCACCTCCCGTGAGATGACCGTGAAGGTCACCGAGGCCGGCACGTACACCACCGCCTGCAAGCCGGGCATGGTCGGCAACGGCATCCGCGGTGAATTCACCGTCACGACGAAGGACCATGGCTGACCGATCCGCACCCTGGTGGGCCCTGGGCCGCGGTCCGGCCGGCAGGCGGGCCGAGTGGCGCTCCCCTACCGCCCGTTTCCCTCCGCCAGCAGATCGAGCAGGCTCTGGGCCCAGGAGACGTCATAGCCGTCCAGGCGAGGGAGACCGCCCCGGTTCGGGTCGCCGGTCCACTCCGCGAGTACGCCCGGATTGTGGGCGGCGTAGCCGCCGGACGCGAACAGATGCGGGCTGCCCTGGATTTCGGGGCCCTGGGCCGTACGCCACTGCTCGTACACCTCGGCCCGTCCTGCGCCGCGCTCCATCGCCTTGGCCAGTGCCTCGGCGTCCACGTGCTCGCACTTCGCGGCGGCGTCGAGGATCTCCGAGGGGATGCTGATGCAGCGGTTCTCGGCGTAGAAGGCGTGACGCAGCGCGGCGTCCAGCTCGTCGCTGCCGCGCAGGCCGCCGACGGCCGGGGCCTTCGCGGCCTGGACGGCCTCCAGCGCGGGCAGCGTGGTTGACGGGTAGTCCGACTCCGGCCCCGACCAGATGCGCCAGCCCAGCTCGGGGCGGTGCGCGGCGATCACGATGATTTCGGGCTCCACGATGAACTTGGGAGTGGGCTGGCTGTTGAACAGTTCCAGCGGGAACGCCCGGTGGTCTATCAGGATGTCCTGCTCGCGCTCGCGCGCCGTGCTGCGGAGGGTGTGCAGGGCCAGACTCGCCCACGGGCAGCCTATGTCGGACCAGACCATGACGGTTCCCGGTTCCCTGGCATCGCTCATGCTGATTCTCCTCGGTCCTGTCCCGGATGGGACGCGTCCGCTGCAGCAAAGCAAACCGGGACCGGGTTCGGGCTCCGAACCGGCACCCATGGTGACCCGGACACAAAGGACCAGACCATACGCCGGCATGCACCGTCTCGGTAGATGAGCAGGATGCTGGCCCGGACACTGTCCGGCAGCACACGCGTGTGGTCTGCGCACCTGGGCGGGACGAGCCGCCATGCGCACATTGGAGGGGCAACTCCCGAGCGACTGACCGTCCGTCCACCTACGACGGGAATATCCATGAGTGCTGTTGCCCCGGACACGGACGACGAGCCGAGTAAGACGCGCATACCGCCGCCGACCGGCTCCTGTGAGGTGGTGCTCACGGAACTCTGTTCAGCGTTGTTCACATCACTGCCCCGTAGCGATCAGCGAAGGAAGGGGCTGGCGTATATTCGCGGTCTCCTGGGAGCCCAGAAGCGCAAGTCCATACGGAACATCGCCGCACTGATCGGCGGGCAGGCCACCGAACAGAGCCTGCACCACTTCATCTGCGACTCCACTTGGGAATGGACCCCCGTACGCCGGGCGCTGGCCCGGCACCTGGCGAGCACGGCACCCCCACAGGCCTGGGTGGTCAGGCCCATGGTGATCCCGAAGGCCGGGGAGCGAACGGTTGGTGTGGAAAAGAGCTTCTTCCCCGATCTGGGACAGGTGATGAACGCACAGCAGGCCATCGGGGTCTGGGCCGCTACGGAGGAGATGAGCGCTCCGGTCAACTGGCGGCTCCATCTGTCCCGGGCGTGGCTGGAGGACCGACACCGGCGCAGCCAGGCATCGATCCCTGACGATGTGGGCGTGGAGACGCTGAGTGAGTGTGCGGCCGAGGCGTACCTCGAGATGGACAGGGGCTGGGACCTGCCGGTCCGGCCCGTGGTCATGGATGCCCGCGATGCGGACGCCGCGATCATCGTCCGGAAGCTCCGTGGCGCTCGGGTACCTCTGCTCATCAGGGTCAGCAGCACTCTTCGGCTGGGCGTTTCCGACCCGGCCCTGCACAGCCGGGCCGAGGCCCTGACTGCGCATCAGATCATGGGTGCGGCCAGGGACATGAGGCGCCCGGTCCTGTGGAAGGAGCGCGGTCCGGAGACGGACGCGCGGACAGGCCTGGTCGCTGTCGTCCGCGTCAGGATGCCGTCCAGGCACGGTCGTCTCCTGCTGGGGCACGCCCCCCGGGGCGGGGATCTGTACCTCCTGGGCGTCGGGGACAACGACCGGCGGTGGCCCACGGAACTGTGGCTCACGGACCTGAAGGATGCTCAGCCCGCTGCTCTGCTGCGGCTGAGCCGGCTCATCCACCGAGTCGACCAGGACTTCATACGGATCGCCAACCAGGTGGGCATCCGGGACTTCGCGGGGCGCTCCTTCCGCGGATGGCACCGTCACGTCACGCTCGCGTCGGCCGCCCATGCCGTTGCCGCCCTGGCCGATACGTCCGGAGAACTGAGTTACGCGTCCTGATCCTCGGACCCGTCATAGGCCAAGGGGGACCGGCGCGCCCTGAGGACATGCCGTAGGCGGGAGAGCCGGAGCGCGAGCTGGACTTCGAGTGCGCGCTCCGGCTTCTGCCATTCGGGGCCCAGGAGTTCACTGATCCGCTCCAGCCGGCGGACGACGGTGTTGGGGTGCACATGCAGTTTCTCGGCCGCGTACCTCGGGCTGCCACCGGTGTCGAAGTAGGCGTCCATGGTGCGGGTGAGCTCGGTGAAACGCTGCC
>NZ_JBQQBY010000079.1:0-3200 GCF_052246385.1 Streptomyces sp. 8N616
ACACAGTGAACGCGAGCATCTGAGGACAAGCCCTCGGCCTATTAGTACCAGTCAACTCCACCCGTTACCAGGCTTCCATATCTGGCCTATCAACCCAGTCGTCTCCTGGGAGCCTTAACCCCTCAACGGGGGTGGGAGTCCTCATCTCGAAGCAGGCTTCCCGCTTAGATGCTTTCAGCGGTTATCCCTCCCGAACGTAGCCAACCAGCCATGCCCTTGGCAGGACAACTGGCACACCAGAGGTTCGTCCGTCCCGGTCCTCTCGTACTAGGGACAGCCCTTCTCAAGACTCCTACGCGCACAGCGGATAGGGACCGAACTGTCTCACGACGTTCTAAACCCAGCTCGCGTACCGCTTTAATGGGCGAACAGCCCAACCCTTGGGACCGACTCCAGCCCCAGGATGCGACGAGCCGACATCGAGGTGCCAAACCATCCCGTCGATATGGACTCTTGGGGAAGATCAGCCTGTTATCCCCGGGGTACCTTTTATCCGTTGAGCGACGGCGCTTCCACAAGCCACCGCCGGATCACTAGTCCCGACTTTCGTCCCTGCTCGACCCGTCGGTCTCACAGTCAAGCTCCCTTGTGCACTTACACTCAACACCTGATTGCCAACCAGGCTGAGGGAACCTTTGGGCGCCTCCGTTACCCTTTAGGAGGCAACCGCCCCAGTTAAACTACCCACCAGACACTGTCCCTGATCCGGATCACGGACCCAGGTTAGACATCCAGCACGACCAGAGTGGTATTTCAACAATGACTCCACGAACACTGGCGTGCCCGCTTCACAGTCTCCCACCTATCCTACACAAGCCGAACCGAACACCAATATCAAGCTGTAGTAAAGGTCCCGGGGTCTTTCCGTCCTGCTGCGCGAAACGAGCATCTTTACTCGTAGTGCAATTTCACCGGGCCTATGGTTGAGACAGTCGAGAAGTCGTTACGCCATTCGTGCAGGTCGGAACTTACCCGACAAGGAATTTCGCTACCTTAGGATGGTTATAGTTACCACCGCCGTTTACTGGCGCTTAAGTTCTCAGCTTCGCCACCCCGAAGAATGACTAACCGGTCCCCTTAACGTTCCAGCACCGGGCAGGCGTCAGTCCGTATACATCGCCTTACGGCTTCGCACGGACCTGTGTTTTTAGTAAACAGTCGCTTCTCGCTGGTCTCTGCGGCCACCACCAGCTCAAGGAGCAAAGCCCCATCACCAGCAATGGCCCCCCTTCTCCCGAAGTTACGGGGGCATTTTGCCGAGTTCCTTAACCATAGTTCACCCGAACGCCTCGGTATTCTCTACCTGACCACCTGAGTCGGTTTAGGGTACGGGCCGCAACAGCACTCACTAGAGGCTTTTCTCGACAGCATAGGATCATCCACTTCACCACAATCGGCTCGGCATCAGGTCTCAGACTTAAAGTCACGCGGATTTACCTACGTGACGTCCTACACCCTTACCCCGGGACAACCACCGCCCGGGCTGGACTACCTTCCTGCGTCACCCCATCGCTCACCTACTACCGGATCGGACCACCGGCTCCACCAAGAGCATTCCCGAAGGAACACCCCGGCTTCACGGGCTTAGCATCACCGGATTCAGCGTTGGCGCACTATCACGGGTACCGGAATATCAACCGGTTGTCCATCGACTACGCCTGTCGGCCTCGCCTTAGGTCCCGACTTACCCTGGGCAGATCAGCTTGACCCAGGAACCCTTAGTCAATCGGCGCACACGTTTCCCACGTGTGTATCGCTACTCATGCCTGCATTCTCACTCGTGAACCATCCACAACTCCCTTACAGGGCTGCTTCACCCGGCACACGACGCTCCCCTACCCACCCCAGCAGACGTTGGTCCTTACGCTGGAGTGACACGACTTCGGCGGTACGCTTGAGCCCCGCTACATTGTCGGCGCGGAATCACTTGACCAGTGAGCTATTACGCACTCTTTCAAGGATGGCTGCTTCTAAGCCAACCTCCTGGTTGTCTCTGCGACTCCACATCCTTTCCCACTTAGCGTACGCTTAGGGGCCTTAGTCGATGCTCTGGGCTGTTTCCCTCTCGACCATGGAGCTTATCCCCCACAGTCTCACTGCCGCGCTCTCACTTACCGGCATTCGGAGTTTGGCTAAGGTCAGTAACCCGGTAGGGCCCATCGCCTATCCAGTGCTCTACCTCCGGCAAGAAACACACGACGCTGCACCTAAATGCATTTCGGGGAGAACCAGCTATCACGGAGTTTGATTGGCCTTTCACCCCTAACCACAGGTCATCCCCCAGGTTTTCAACCCTGGTGGGTTCGGGCCTCCACGACCTCTTACAGCCGCTTCACCCTGCCCATGGCTAGATCACTCCGCTTCGGGTCTTGGGCATGCTACTCAAGTCGCCCTCTTCGGACTCGCTTTCGCTACGGCTCCCCCACACGGGTTAACCTCGCAACACACCGCAAACTCGCAGGCTCATTCTTCAAAAGGCACGCAGTCACGACGTTGAGTGCAAGCACTCAACGCGACGCTCCCACGGCTTGTAGGCACACGGTTTCAGGTACTATTTCACTCCGCTCCCGCGGTACTTTTCACCATTCCCTCACGGTACTATCCGCTATCGGTCACCAGGGAATATTTAGGCTTAGCGGGTGGTCCCGCCAGATTCACACGGGATTTCTCGGGCCCCGTGCTACTTGGGAATCACACAAGCAAGCCGCTGACATTTCAGCTACGGGGGTCTTACCCTCTACGCCGGGCCTTTCGCATGCCCTTCGCCTACATCAACGGTTTCTAACTCACCCAGCCGCCGGCAGACGACTGAAGCGCGATCCCACAACCCCGCATGCGCAACCCCTGCCGGGTATCACACACATACGGTTTAGCCTCATCCAGTTTCGCTCGCCACTACTCCCGGAATCACGGTTGTTTTCTCTTCCTGCGGGTACTGAGATGTTTCACTTCCCCGCGTTCCCTCCACACACCCTATGCGTTCAGATGCGGGTGACAGCCCATGACGACTGCCGGGTTTCCCCATTCGGACACCCCCGGATCACAGCTCGGTTGACAGCTCCCCGGGGCCTATCGCGGCCTCCCACGTCCTTCATCGGTTCCTGGTGCCAAGGCATCCACCGTGCGCCCTTAAAAACTTGGCCACAGATGCTCGCGTCCACTGTGCAGTTCTCAAACAACGACCAGCCACCCACCACCCC
>NZ_JBQQBY010000080.1:0-3079 GCF_052246385.1 Streptomyces sp. 8N616
CCGCAAGCCCCACCCGCCCCCGTTCAAAGCCCCCGTTCAAAGTCCCCCGTTCACCCCCGCCGCTCACCCCGCGCCGGCGGCGCGCCCCCATCCCTGGTTGGCCGAGCCGCACGCACCAACTCCTCCGTCGCCACCACCTCCGCGAAGCCCCCGCCGTGCAGCGACACCGCCGTCGCCCGCGCCAGCTCATCCGCGCTCAGCCGCCAGCCGTACGGCCCGCCCAAGCCGAAGGTGTACGTCGCGTCCAGCGCGAACAGCACCTCGTACCCCAGGTTCCCGCCCATCCGCGCCGTCGTCTCCGCGCACATATTCGTCTGGATGCCCGCAACGACGATCTGGCGGATGCCCGTTCCCGTCAGCCAGGCATCGAGGTCCGGCTCCCCGTAGAAGGCCGAGTTCACCGACTTCGTCACCAGCAGCTCCGGCCCGCTCCCCTTCCCCCGCCGCTCCGCCACGAACTCCTGGAAGTCGTTCCCCGGCTGCCCCGGCCGCAGCGGCGAGTCCGGCTGCGCCGAGTCATGCCGTACGAACACCACCGGCCGTCCGCTGTCCTGCCAGGCCGCGAGCAGCGAGGCGACGTTCGCCTCGGCGGCCGGATTGTTCCGCACCCCCCAGAACTCTGCGTCGCCGAAGCCCTTCTGCACATCCACGACGATCAGCGCCGCCGTCACGTCGAGCCCTCTGCTGTGCCCCGTCTCGCTGTTCTCCATGCCGAGGATCCTGCCGAGCTCGCCCACTCCCGCCCAGCGGCAGAACAGCACTGGACCGATGGATAGCTGCCAAACGCCGCCGAACCCTGGCACCCTGCCACCATGGCAGCCATGCAGCGCATCGCCCTCCTCGCCTTCCCGGGCATCCGCGCGTTCGACGTGGCCGTGATCACCGAGGTCTGGGGCGTCGACCGCACCGACCGCGGTGTTCCGCCCTTCGAGCTGCGCCGCTGCGGGGAGGGCCGCGCACCGGTCGCCATGCCAGGCGGGCTCACCCTCAGCCCCGACCGCGGCCTGGGCTGGGTCCGTACGGCGGACCTGGTCGTCGTCCCCGGCCTGGAGGACCACACCGCCCGCACCCCCGAACCGGTGCTGGCCGCACTCCGCCGCGCCCACGGCGCGGGCGTTCCGGTCGCCGCCCTGTGCGGCGGCGCTTTCACCCTCGCCGAGGCGGGCCTGCTCGACGGCCGCCGCGCCATCACCCACTGGAACCTCACCGGCCTCCTCCGTGAACGCCACCCCGCCGTCACCGTCGAACCGGACGCCCTCTTCGTCGAAGACGGCGGCATCTGGACCTCCGCGGGAGTCGCCGCTGGCATCGACCTCTGCCTCCACCTGGTCCGCATGGCCCATGGCGCCGAGGTCGCGGCGACCATCGCCCGGTCCATGGTCACCGCCCCCTTCCGCACGGGCGGCCAGGCCCAGTTCATCGAACGTCCGACGCCGCCCGCGAATCGCGACGCGGACGCCCTGGCAGACGTACGCGAGCGGGCCCTGCGCAACCTCCACGAGCCGCTGACCGTCGCTCTGCTCGCCGGCTGGGCGGGCATGTCCCCGCGCTCCTTCGCCCGCCACTTCGCGTCCACCACCGGCACCACACCGCTCCGCTGGCTCCTCGTACAGCGGCTGGCCGCGGCGCAGAAGCTCCTCGAACGCACCGATCTGCCGATGCCCGAGGTCGCGCGCCGTGCGGGCTTCGGCAGCGAGGTCACGATGCGACAGCACTTCGCCACCCACCTCGGCACGAGCCCGCGCGACTACCGCGCGGCTTTCTCCGCAAGGCCGTCCGGAACCACCGCGACGACCGCAACGACCGCAACGACGGCAACGACCGCGGCGGACGCCAAGGCCGCCGAGGCCGCCGAGCCCGCGACAGGGCCGACGGCTCACACCGCGGGCAGCAGCCCGATCGCCCGGTAGGCCGCGTCCACCCGCGGACGCGCAAGCGCCCGCGCCCGCTCCGCCCCGGCCCTCAACACCCCTTCCACATAGTCCGGTTCCGCGCTCAGCGCGGCATGCCGTTCCCGCAGCGGCCGCAGCAGCTCGACCACCGCCTCCGCCGTGTCCTTCTTCAGCGCCCGACGGCGTGCGACTTCCCCATCGTCGAAGCCTGATCCTGGAGGTCCATGACCCGGGCGGCGACTGGCGGATGCGTGGCCCTGGGCAGGGTGAAGACCAGCCCGTACCGGTCGTTGAAGCGGCGCGCGAGATCGCGCGTCAGCTCCACATGCTGCGCCTGATCGTCACCCACAGGCACTTCATTCGCCCCGTACGCCAGGATGTCCGCCGCCATGAGAGCCGGATAGGTGAGCAGCGACAGCCGCACCGACTGCTCCGCGCGGACTTCTCCTTGTACTGGATCATGCGCCGCATCTCGCCGTCCGTGGCGGTGCACTCCAGGAGATACGAGAGCCGTGTGTGCTCGTCCACATGAGCTCTGGACGAAGAGCGCGCACCGGTCGGGATCGAGCCCGGCCGCGAGCAGCAGCGTCGCGGCCTGCCTGCTGAGCCGCCGTACGCGCGCCGGGTGGTGCTCCATCGTCAGCGCATGGAGGTCCACTACGCAGAACAGCGCGTCGGCCCGGTGCTGATCCTCCTCGACCCAGCGGCGTACGGCGCCCAGGTAGTCGCCCAGCGTCAGGTGTCCGGTGGGCTTGACCCCGCTGAAGATCCTCGTCCGCGTCATCTGCATTGTCTCCTGCCGGCGTCGGGACCGCCGCGCCCGCCGGCCTGAGCGAGATGAGGAGTGCAGATACGCGAACGGCCGCCGGATGCGGCGGCCGTAGAGGTGCATGCGCTGGTCCGGCCGCCGTCAGGCGGCCCACCACAGAAGGGTCAGCGCATGCTTCGTCACGCACCCGACTTTACGCTCCAACGCGCCCCTGGCTACGCGTTTGAAGCGCCGCGAAGAGTCGTGTACAGTCCTTCGGGTTGTCACGGAGTCACCACGATCCCGCAGACAACTACTCGCGCCGCACCGGCGGCAAACCACTGACGCACGATCTCCCCTCGGGGACGATTTCGGCATGCCGAAATCCGAGCCGAATGCTCGATTATGAGCACCGGAGGGAATCCGCTAACGTGGTGGC
>NZ_JBQQBY010000081.1:0-3044 GCF_052246385.1 Streptomyces sp. 8N616
TTTTCCCCCCCCGCCACAAGGTTTCGATGAGGTGCGTGGGCCGCTACGGCTGGCCGTAGCCGTCCAGGAACTGGCCGATCCGGCTCACCGCGTCCGCCAGGTCGTCCTTGTGCGGCAGCGTGACGATGCGGAAGTGGTCGGGCTCCGGCCAGTTGAAGCCCGTACCGTGCACAATCATGATCTTCTCGGCGCGCAGCAGATCGAGCACCATCTGCCGGTCGTCCTTGATCTTGTAGACCTTGGGGTCGAGGCGGGGGAAGGCGTACAGCGCGCCCTTCGGTTTCACGCACGTCACGCCCGGTATCTGCGTCAGGAGCTCGTACGCCGTGTCGCGCTGCTCCAGCAGCCGGCCGCCCGGCAGTACCAGATCGTTGATCGACTGCCGGCCGCCGAGGGCCGTGGCCACCGCGTGCTGCGCCGGCATGTTCGCGCACAGGCGCATGTTCGCGAGGATCGTCAGTCCCTCGATGTAGCTGGCGGCGTGCGCCTTCGGGCCGCAGACCGCCAGCCAGCCGCTGCGGTAGCCCGCCACCCGGTACGCCTTCGACAGGCCGTTGAAGGTCAGCGTCAGCAGGTCCGGCGCGATGGCGGCGGTCGGGGTGTGCGTGGCGTCGTCGTAAAGGATCTTGTCGTAGATCTCGTCGGAGCAGACGATCAGACGGTGGCGGCGGGCGATCTCCGTGATTCCGCGCAGCAGTTCGTCGTCGTATACCGCGCCCGTCGGGTTGTTCGGGTTGATGACGACGATCGCCTTGGTGCGGTCGGTGACCTTGCGCTCGATGTCCGCCAGGTCGGGCATCCAGTCGGACTGCTCGTCGCAGCGGTAGTGCACGGCGGTGCCGCCGGACAGCGACACGGCCGCCGTCCACAGCGGGTAGTCCGGCGCCGGGACCAGCACCTCGTCGCCGTCGTCGAGCAGCGCATGCATCGACATCTGGATCAGCTCGGAGGCGCCGTTGCCGAGGTAGATGTCCTCGACGTCGAGCTCGATGCCCTTGGTCTGGTAGTGCTGCATCACCGCGCGCCGGGCGGTGAGCAGGCCCTTCGCGTCGCCGTAGCCGTGCGCCGAGCCCACGTTGCGGAGCATGTCCTCGAGGATCTCGGGCGGGCAGTCGAAGCCGAAGGGCGCCGGGTTGCCGGTGTTCAGCTTCAGGATGTGGTGACCAGCCGCCTCCAGCCGCATTGCCTCCTCGAGTACCGGGCCACGGATCTCGTAGCAGACATTGGCGAGCTTGGTTGACTGGATCACCTGCATGTCCGACACGATACGGCCGTGTGAAGGAAGCGGCGCGATGTTTTCCGCCACGCGGACGTACGAGTGGGCACGCGCGCGTGGGCCCAAGGCCCGGCCCTACGTCCGGGGCGCCCGCCGGACCGACCGGCCCGCGAGGACGTCCGTGCGCCGGCCGTCTTCGATGACAAAGCGGCCGTCGATCAGGACATGCGGAATGCCGGTGGGGAGGGTCCGCGGAGCTTCGAAAGTGGAGCCTGCGGCGACCGTCTCCGGATCGAAGAGGACCAGGTCGGCGCGGTAGCCCTCGCGTACGAGGCCCCGGTCGGGAAGGCGGAGCCGGGCGGCCGGGCGGGACGTGAGATGCGCCACGCACTCCTCCAGGGACAGCACGCCGAGCTCGCGCACGTACCGGCCCAGGTAGTGCGGGAACGTTCCGTACGCGCGCGGGTGCGGCTTGTCGCCCTGAAGGATCCCGTCGCTGCCGCCGGTGTGGACGCGGTGTCTCATGATCGCCTGCACGTTCTCCTCGTGTCCCACGTGCTGGAGGATCGTCGACCCGAGCCGGTCGCCGAGCAGGAGGCGGCGCGCGGTGACGAACGGCTCCTCGCCGCGCTCGGCCGCGCTGCGGGCGATCGTCCTGCCGACGTAGACGGAGAAGTCCGGGTCCGAGACGCCGGAGATCTCGATCGTGTCCCACTCGATCGGCACGCCGTGACAGCCGTCGGCGCCCTCGACCTCCATCACGTGCCGGATCCGCTCGGCCGTCCCGTCGTCCCGGAGGCGGGCCAGGACGGCGTCCGGGCCGCCCTCGCTCGCCCAGCTCGGCAGCATCGCGACGAGGGTCGTGCAGCCGGGCAGGTAGGGATAGGTGTCGAGGGAGATGTCCGCGCCGCTCGCGAGCGCCGCGTCGAGGAGGGCCATCAGCTCGGGCGCGCGGCCCTTGTTCACGCCGAAGTTCATGGTGGCGTGGGCGAGATGGAGGGCGCACCCGGCGTCCCGGCTGAGGGCGACCATCTCCTCGTACGCCTCGAGGGCGCCGGCGCCGTACGAGCGGTGGTGCGGGCAGTAGTAGCCGCCGTGCTCCGCCACGACGCGGCAGAGTTCGGTGAGTTCGGCGCCGGAGGCGTACATGCCGGGGGTGTAGGTGAGGCCGGAGGACACCCCCACGGCTCCCTGGTGGAGTCCCTCGGCGACGAGCCGCTTCATGCGGCCGAGTTCGGCGGCGGTGGCGGGGCGGTCGTCCCAGCCGACGGCGAGCATGCGGACGGTGCCCTGGGGGATGAGGTAGGCGGCGTTGACGGCGATGCCCTCGCCGTCGAAGCCGTGGTCCAGGCGGTCGAGGTACTCGCCGACGGTCCGCCAGTCGAAGTCGATGTCGGAACCGTCGCCGTTCCAGCCGGTGATCTGGGTGCGGACCTGGGCGAGAGTGCGGTCGTCGACGGGGGCGTAGGACAGGCCGTCCTGGCCGATGACTTCGAGGGTGACGCCCTGCGCGGCCTTCGCCTCGTGGGAGGGGTCGCGGAGGAGGGCGAGGTCGCTGTGCGCGTGCATGTCGATGAAGCCGGGGGAGAGGGCGAGGCCGGAGGCGTCGACGGTGCGGTTGGCTGCGGGGCGCGGGCCGGAGCCGTGCGGCACGATGGCGGCGATGCGGGCGTTGTCGACGGCGACGTCGGCGCGGTACGAGGGACCGGCGGTACCGTCGATGACTTGCGCGTCGCGAATGACCAGTTCCATGGCGGCGACCGCCTTCCTGCTCGACTCGTCCCACGCCTAACGGCGCGGGCTTTTCCCCACCCGCCCGCCCTTTATG
>NZ_JBQQBY010000082.1:0-2859 GCF_052246385.1 Streptomyces sp. 8N616
GTCCGCGTGGCTCAGCGGATCCTGGCGATGACCTGCGCGATCTGGCACAACCGCACCATCGGCGCACCCGTCACCCGCTCGCTGATCGCCTACGACCACTGAGCCACATCGGAACTAATCGTCTAGGTCTGCGCGAGGTCGCCGTTGCTCCAGGCGTAGACCCGCTCCCCCTTGACCGCCACCCGGAACTGGTACATCTCGGAGCACTCCGGCCGCCCGGCACCGTCCCCCACGTCCTGCGGCCACCAGTCCGCATCGAGCGTCGGCCCGTCGGAAAAGGCACCCTCGTGGCAGCCCTCCTCACCGCTCAGCTTCAGTGGGGTATCGGCGAGGGTGAAACGTATGAGTTTGGCGTTGCCGTCGGTCTCCACCTTGACCGTCACGTCCGTGGCGTCCTTGGGGACCCAGTCGGGGAGAACGAAGAGCCCTTCGCCGTCGCCGACCTCCGGGGCGTTGCGCGCGGTCGGGAAGGTCTTGATGCGTTCATGGAGGACGTGGTCGTTGAACGCGTCCGGGAAGTTGTCGTCGTGCTTCTTCAGCACCGGCGTCACGGCCCAGCCGACGGCCCAAATACCCACACAGGCAGCGACGATGATCAGGGTCTTCTTCTTCATGTGCCCATTGTGCAGGCCCGGTAGCACCGCTACGAGTTGGGCTCTCCGTGGTGGGGACGGTTGGGGCCGGCGCCGACTCCCCGCCGCTTCTGCGCGCTCTGCGAGATCACTTTTTCCGGCCAGCTTTGGCGTTAAATCTCCTTCTGCATGACTTTGTGCCACGGCATTCTCTCAAACACCTGCCACGAACCGATGACGCATTGAGCCTCGATGTGCCGACCCAGTCGGGAGTTGGCCGGCAATCGCAGAAGGCTGCAACGGCACAGGGGGGTTGCAGCAGGGACTTGTGCGGAGTCCACCCACGTTCAGCGCATTCCACGGCGACATTGCCCGTGTGCAGAGCCGGGCACGTGCTTGCCAACGTTGTCATGCGGCGGCATGCACGTCGGCTACATGGAAGCGCCGCATCGTGGGTGGGCGCTCTCCCGGTGATCGAGGAAATGGCGGCTTTCCGGCCGGACTTACGCCGTCACGACCGCCCACTGGAGAGCAACCACGAAGTCCACAGGACCGAAGGCAACGTTCCACATTCATTTGAGGAGCAGGTCATGGACAGGAAGCTCGTGCACACCGCTGCATTCCTGACAGCGGTGTGCGGTTTCACGTCGTATCTCACGGGCGTGGCGAGTGCGACCCCCGGCACGGAGCAAGGGGGCAGCACCGTCTTTGCCACCACGCTGGTCAACAAGACCGGCACCACCATCACGGTCACCGCCGGGGTGGGTCGGGGGAACAGCATCACCGTCTCGCAGGTCGGTGACAGCATCCGTATCAAGGACACCGGAGACACCATCGCGGCGTCCGGCGGCTGTACCGCCCTCAGCGCCACCGAAGCCACGTGCCCGGGAGCCGGCACGACCACGGAGCTCGTCGTGAACGCCGGTGACCAGAACGACAGTGTCAGCTCCTCGCTGCCCAGCCTCGGAACCACGCTGGTCGGCGGCGGGGGCGATGACAGCCTCTACGGCGGGTCGGCCAACGACACCCTGGAGGGCAACGAAGGCTCCGACTTCCTCTCAGGCGGTGCCGGAAACGACACCCTGACTGCTGGAACCGGGGCGGACCGGGTCTTCGGCGGGTCCGGCAACGACTCCATCGAGGGAAACGGCGGCACGGACCTCATCAACGCCAACACCGGCAACGACGTGGTCAGCGGTGGAAGCGGCGCCGACCAGATCGTCGCCGGCGCGGGCACCGACTTCGCTGACGGGGGCAACGGCAGGGACACGATCAACGCCGTGGACAACGTCAGTGGCAATGACTATCTCGAAGGCGGGGCGGATGTGGACGATTGCACCGCCGACCTGGGAGACAGCCTGACGGGCTGCCCGTGATGGATGCGCGCTGCGAGCGGTTTCACCGGCGACACACGCGACACGACAAGGGAGGGACCATCATCATGAACACGCGCCGCATCCACCTGACGGTGTCCATAGCAGCGACTGCCTGCGTTCTGCTGGCAGGATCGTCTGCCGCCGCCGTCCCGGTCACGCCCGGCCCGGCGGCCCTCGCGGGCACCACAGTCGAGAAGACCGGCAACGTCCTGGTCGTCACAGCCGGCCAGGGCGTGGCGAACGACATCACCATCCGGCGGCAGGGCAACGTCATCGTGGTGACGGATGCCGGGGACACCGTGACGGCCGTCGCGCCCTGCCAGCTGAGATCGGAGGACACCGTGGAGTGCCCGATGCCTGTCGAGGCTGTTGCGGTCACGGGCAACGACGCCGACGACGCCATCACGGTCTCCCCGAACGTGGACGCCCCAGCGACGGTGTACGGAGGCGGCGGCGAGGATCGGCTGGAGGGTGGCCCAAGAGCCGACCGACTCATCGGTGACGACCCGGCCACCGCACGCAGACCCCAGGCGACCCCGGGCAACGACACCATCATTGGTGGGCCGGGCAACGACACCATCTCCGGGCTCGGCGGCAACGACACCATTACCGGCAACGCCGGAAACGACACCCTCAATGGCAATGAGGGCAACGACTCCCTCAACGGCAGCCAGGGCAATGACACCCTCAACGGCGGCAGCGGCAATGACACCCACAACGGCAATGAGGGCAACGACACTCTCAACGCGGTCGACGGTGTCAGCGCCAACGACAGCCTCGATGGCGGTCTCGCCGTCGACTCGTGCAATCGCGATTCCGGAGACACCGCCATCAACTGTCCCTGAGCAGCAGACCTTCGGCCGTCGGCGATGACCGGTGGGCAAGCCCAGTCGGGTGGACTTTGGGGCGTG
>NZ_JBQQBY010000083.1:0-2671 GCF_052246385.1 Streptomyces sp. 8N616
GTGGGAATTGACCCGCGCCGAAGGCGGGGTTGGGTGGCAGCGGGCCGAGGCGGCGGGCGCGCGGGCCCGTGCCGGCTGTGCGCGCGGCGACAGGGCCGACTCCGGCGGCGTGCAGCGCGGTGCGGCCGCTGCGGGGCTGCCCGGCAGGGCAGCCCGGCTGGTCGTTCCACGGACGCGTGCGCGCCCGTCCGGCGGTGCTCGTCGGGCCGCGGGCCGCATCCGCTCGTACGCTCGGATACATGGCAGAGGTGCACACGGCCAGGCGCTCGCGGCTGCGCGACAGATGCGCGGCGGCCGGGAGGGCCGCCGTGCTGGTCTCGCGCCCCGCGAACGTCCGCTACCTCGCGGGCGGCGCCCCGTACGGCGCGGCCCTGCTCCTCGGCCCCGCCGAGGACGTCCTCCTCAGCGCAGGACCCCCCTCCGGCGACCCTGCCGAGGGCCGCCTCGCCGAGGACCTGCGCGTTCTGGCCCTCCCCGGGCCCGGCGCCGACAGCGCCGTCGCCGCCGCCGGCCTGGCGGCCGAGGCCGGGGCCGAGACCCTCGCGGTCGAGGAGCACCACCTGACCGTCGCCCGGCACCGGGCTCTCGGTGCCGCCGCCCCGCAGCTCCGTCTCGCCGACCTCGGCTGTGCCGTCGAGCAGCAGCGGCTGATCAAGGACGACGAGGAGATCGCCTGCCTGCGGATCGCCGCCGAGATCTCCGACCAGGCTCTCGGCGAGCTGCTGGAGTCGATCCTGGTCGGCCGTACCGAGCGGCATCTCGCCCTGGAACTCGAGCGCCGCCTGGTCGACCACGGTGCGGACGGCCCGGCCTTCCCCACATCCGTCGCCACGGGGCCGAACGCCGGCGCCGCCGGGCACCTGCCCTCCGACCGCCGGGTCGAGGAAGGCGACTTCCTGAGCGTCTGCCTGGGCGCGAACTACCGCGGCTACCGCTGCGAGCTGGGCCGTACCTTCGTCATCGGCACCTCGCCCGCGGCCTGGCAGATCGAGCTGTACGACCTGGTCTTCGCGGCTCAGCGGGCCGGCCGGGAGGCGCTCGTGCCGGGCGCCGTGTACTGCGATGTGGACCGGGCCGCGCGCCAGGTCCTCGACGCCGCGGGGCACGGGGAGGGCCTGGAAGGCGCCACGGGACACGGGGTAGGACTGGAAATAGACGAGGAGCCTCAGCTGTCTCCCACGGCCATGGGTAAACTGGACGCTTGTGTGCCGGTCACCGTCGAACCGGGGGTCCACCTCCCGGGCCGGGGCGGTGTCCGGATCAATGACACGCTCGTCGTCCGCCCCGAGGCGGACGGCGGACCCGAGCTACTCACCATCACGACCAAGGAACTGCTCGCGCTCTAGCTCCAGTGAGTCCGGCGCGCAGCCAGGTCTCCCCTCCAGCCAGTCCAGGAGATTCAAGCAACCGTGGCCACCACGAACGACCTGAAGAACGGCATGGTGCTCAAGCTCGACGGGGGCCAGCTCTGGTCCGTCGTCGAGTTCCAGCACGTCAAGCCCGGCAAGGGCCCTGCCTTTGTCCGCACCAAGCTGAAGCACGTGCTCTCCGGCAAGGTGGTCGACAAGACCTTCAACGCCGGCGTGAAGGTCGAGACGGCCAATGTCGACAAGCGCGGCATGCAGTTCTCGTACAAGGACGGCAGCGACTTCGTGTTCATGGACATGGACACGTACGACCAGCTCCACATCACCCCGGAGACCGTGGGCGACGCAGCCAACTTCCTCCTCGAGGGATTCGAGGCCGTGGTGGCGATGTACGAGGGCAACCCGCTGTACGTCGAGCTCCCGGCCGCCGTCGAGCTGTCCATCGAGTACACCGAGCCCGGCGTCCAGGGTGACCGCTCCACTGGCGGCTCCAAGCCCGCGCGCCTGGAGACCGGCTACGAGATCGGCGTTCCGCTCTTCATCACCACGGGCGAGAAGATCAAGGTCGACACCCGCTCCGGCGAGTACCTCGGCCGGGTGAACAAGTAACCGTGGCAGCACGCAACAAGGCCCGGAAGCGCGCATTCCAGATCCTTTTCGAGTCCGACCAGCGCGGCGCCGCCGTGCGGACCGTGCTCGCGGACTGGCTGCGGCTCGCCCGGACCGACGACCGGCAGCCGCCGGTCAACGAGTACACGATGCAGCTGGTCGAGGGGTACGCGGAGCACACGGACCGGATCGACGAGCTGATCGCCACCTACGCCGTGGGCTGGACGCTCGACCGCATGCCCGTGGTGGACCGGAACATTCTGCGGCTCGGCGCGTACGAGCTGATCTGGGAGGACGACGTTCCGGACGCGGTGGTGATCGACGAGGCCGTGCAACTCGCCAAGGAGTTCTCCACCGACGACTCGCCGGCCTTCGTGAACGGCCTGCTGGGCCGTCTCAAGGAGCTCAAGCCGAGCCTGCGCAGGGCTTAGACCCGCTGGGCGCGCAGCAGCGAACCGGGCCCGGAACGCGTCGCGTCCCGGGCCCGGTGGCTGTCCTGCCGGGAACCGGGCTTCCGCACCCGCACCGCCCGGGCGGTGATGTACCCCCCATGCGGCGAGGCGCCCTCGTGCAGCGATGCGCGCCCTCGCGGCGTTCGCTCCGCAGGTCGGGGCGCCGCAGCCGGGGGTGCCCGACGGGGTGCCCGACGCCGCGGCGCACACAAACCGCCGGGGGTGGGGGGGAACCAAAAAAGG
>NZ_JBQQBY010000084.1:0-2029 GCF_052246385.1 Streptomyces sp. 8N616
CGGGTGGGTAGGTGGGCTGTCGCGGTCGCGGTCCTACCCGAAGCGTCCTGGATCAGTTCCAGTCGAAGGTGTCGGGGTCCGGTCCGAGGCGGGTTCCGGTGTCCAGGGCAGCGAGGGCGGTCAGATCGTCGGCGTCGAGCTCGAAGCCGAAGACGTCGATGTTCTCGCGGATGCGGGAGGGCGTGACCGACTTGGGGATCACGACGTTGCCGATCTGCAGGTGCCAGCGCAGCACGATCTGCGCGGGCGTACGGCCGTGCTTCCGCGCGAGCTCGCCGATCCTCGATTCCTCGAGGAGCCCCTTGCCCTGGCCCAGCGGGGACCACGCCTCGGTCGCGATGTCGTGCTCCGCGTGGAAGGCCCGCGCTTCGGCCTGCGGGAGGTTCGGGTGCAGCTCGATCTGGTTGACGGCCGGGACGACGCCGGTCTCGTCGACCACGCGGCGGAGGTGGGCCGGCTTGAAGTTCGAGACGCCGATCGCCCTGGCGCGGCCGCTCTTCTCGATCTCGTCGAACGCCCGCAGGACGGCGAGGTAGTCATCGCGCATCGGCCTCGGCCAGTGGACCAGGTACAGATCGAGGTAGTCGAGGCCTAGCCGGTCGAGGGAGGCGTCGAACTCGCGCAGGACGTTGTCCCGCGTCCATGTTTCGGACGCGCTGTTCCACAGCTTGGTCGTGATGAACAGCTCCTCGCGGGAAATCCCGGAGGCGGCGACGGCCTTGCCCGTGCCCTGCTCGTTCTCGTACGCGGCGGCGGTGTCGATGCTGCGGTATCCCGCCTCGAGCGCGGTGCCCACGGCCCGCTCCGCCTCGTCGTCCGGCACCTGCCAGACGCCGAAGCCGAGTTGGGGCATGCGGACGCCGTTGTTCAGGGTGATCTGGGGGACCTTGCTCACGAGCGGTCGATCCTTGTCTCGTCGGGCAGTGCTTCGTCCCAGGATCAACGATCTTCAGCGGACCCGCATTCCCGGCCCCGGGTCCGGACCCGGAGCCGGACCGAGGCCGGTCATTACCGGGCAGCGGTCAGCGGGTGCGGAGTTCGTCCACGACCTGGGACATGACCGGCACTTCGATCCGGTACTGCTGTGCCGCGCGGAGCACCGCCCCTCCGATCGCGTCCAGTTCCAGCGGGCGGCCGGCCTCGGCGTCGCGCTGCATGGAGGACTTCATCCCGGCGGGCGCGCGGTCGAACATGCCGAGAATGCGGTCGGCGTCGACCGGCCCTCCGGACGCGTGCGCGGTGGCGGTGATCTCGCCGAGGACGGCGAGCAACTCGGGCCGCCGCTCCGTGCGTACGCCTCCGACCGTCAGGCCGTACCGGGTGGTCAGCAGGGCCATCGGGGCGAGGAAGGCGAGCTTGTCCCAGAGCATCGCGGCCTCGTCGTCGCGGACCCGCACATCCAGGCCGGCGCCCTGGAGCAGCTTCGCGGTCCGGTCCAGGCGGTCGCGGGGCGCTGCCTGGGACGCGAGCTCGATCGCGGCGAACGGGCTGGTGTGCTCGATTCGGCCCGGCGCGACGCGGGTCGACTCGACCTTGATGGTGGCGGCGGCCACCTGGTCCGCGGGGTAGTGCTCGCGGAGTTGCGCGACGTGCTCGAGGCCGTTGAGCAGCGGCACGACCAGGCCGGAAAAGCCGAGCGCTTCCGGCGTCACGCGCGCGAGGGCCGGGGCGAGGGCGGTCTCCTTGACCGCGATCAGGCAGGTGCCGACCGGCTCCGTCAATTCGGTGGCGGCCTCGACGGACACCGTGAAGTCGCCGTACTTTCCGCTGCTCACGGACAGCCCGTCACGGCGCAGCACCTCGGCCGTCTCCGCCCCGGCCAGACATACGACGCGGTGTCCCGCGCGGGCGAGCAGCGCCCCGACGAGCCCTCCGACTCCACCGGGCCCGAGCACTGCCACGGTCTCGGTCCCCGTCTCGGTCTCGGGTATTGCGTTCACTTGTCCTCCCTGGCCGGGACTTCCGTCCTGATCGCTCCGCTGGAGTTTACGGGTGTGGGCGTTCGTTCCGCGGGGCGATGAGGGTGCCC
>NZ_JBQQBY010000085.1:0-1957 GCF_052246385.1 Streptomyces sp. 8N616
GCTCAGTCTTCGCTTGCGGCGGTGGGCAGTTTGCTCTGGATGAGTTCCATGACGGAGGAGTCGGTGAGGGTGGTCACGTCGCCGAGTGTGCGGTTTTCGGCGACGTCGCGGAGGAGTCTGCGCATGATTTTGCCGGAGCGGGTCTTGGGGAGTTCGGCGACCGGGAGGATGCGCTTGGGTTTGGCGATGGGGCCGAGTGCCGTGGCGACGTGGATGCGCAGTTCCTCGACCAGTGTGTCGTCTTCGGAGGCGGTGCCGCGGAGGATGACGAAGGCGACGATGGCTTGGGTGGTGTGGGGGTCGGTGGCGCCGACGACTGCGGCTTCGGCGACCTTGGGGTGGGAGACGAGGGCGGATTCGACCTCGGTGGTGGAGATGTTGTGGCCGGAGACGAGCATGACGTCGTCGACTCGGCCGAGGAGCCAGATGTCGCCGTCGTTGTCTTTCTTGGCGCCGTCGCCGGCGAAGTAGCGGCCGGGGAAGCGGGACCAGTAGGTGTCGAGGTAGCGCTGGTCGTCGCCCCAGATGGTGCGGAGCATGGCGGGCCAGGGTTGGGTCAGGACCAGGTAGCCGCCGGAGCCGTTGGGTACTTCGTGGGCCTCGTCGTCGACGACGGTGGCGGCGATGCCGGGGAGGGGGGCTTGGGCGGAGCCGGGTTTGGTTTCGGTGACGCCGGGGAGTGGGCTGATCATGATGGCGCCGGTTTCGGTCTGCCACCAGGTGTCGACGATGGGTGTGTGGTCCGCGCCGATGTGTTTGCGGTACCAGATCCATGCCTCGGGGTTGATCGGCTCGCCGACCGAGCCGAGGATGCGCAGGCTGCTGAGGTCGAATGTGGCGGGGATGTCGTCGCCCCACTTCATGCAGGCTCGGATCGCGGTGGGCGCGGTGTAGAGGGTGGTGACGCCGTACTTTTGCACGATCTCCCACCAGCGGCCCTGGTGTGGGGTGTCGGGGGTGCCCTCGTAGAGGACTTCGGTGGCGCCGTTGGCCAGTGGGCCGTAGACGATGTAGGAGTGGCCGGTGACCCAGCCGACGTCGGCGGTGCACCAGAAGACGTCCGATTCGGGTTTGAGGTCGAAGACGGTGTGGTGGGTGTAGGAGACCTGGGTGAGGTAGCCGCCGGTGGTGTGGAGGATGCCTTTGGGCTTACCGGTGGTGCCGGAGGTGTAGAGGATGAACAGGGGGTGTTCGGCGTCGAAGGCCTGTGGGGTGTGGGTGTCGGGCTGGCGGTCGACCAGTTCGTGCCACCACACGTCGCGGCCTTGGGTCCAGGCGACTTCTTGGCCGGTGCGGCGGACGACCAGGACGTGGCGGACGCGGTCCACGCGGTCGGCGGCCTGGTCTACGGCGGGCTTGAGTGCGGAGGGCTTGCCGCGGCGGTAGCCGCCGTCGGCGGTGATGACTACGCGGGCGTCGGCGTCCTGGATGCGGGTGGCCAGGGCGTCGGCGGAGAAGCCGCCGAAGACGACGGAGTGCGGGGCGCCGATGCGGGCGCAGGCCAGCATGGCGATGACTGCTTCGGGGATCATGGGCAGGTAGATGGCCACCCGGTCGCCTGCCTGCACGCCTAGCTCGGTCAGGGCGTGGGCGGTCTTGGAGACCTCGTGTTGCAGTTCGGCGTAGGTGAGGGAGCGGGTGTCGCCCGGTTCGCCCTCGAAGTGGAGGGCGACGCGGTCCCCCAGGCCGTTCTCGACGTGCCGGTCGACGCAGTTGTACGCGACGTTGAGCTTGCCGTCGGCGAACCACTTGGCGAAGGGCGGGTTGCTCCAGTCCAGGGTCTCGGTGGGTTCGGTGATCCAGGTCAGCCGGCGGGCCTGCTCGGCCCAGAAGCCCAGCCGGTCGGCTCCGGCCCGTTGGTATGCCTCCGCGGTGACGTTGGCGGCGGCGGCCAGATCGGCGGGCGGTGCGAACCGACGCTCCTCCTTGAGCAGGTTGGCCAGGCTCTCGTTGCTCA
>NZ_JBQQBY010000086.1:0-1859 GCF_052246385.1 Streptomyces sp. 8N616
CCTTCCAGCGCCGCGGAGATACCCGCGACGGTCGGCGTCTCGAAAAGCTGCCGGATGGGCAGCTCGGCGTCCAGGACCGTGCGGATACGGCCGACGAGCCTGGTCGCGAGAAGCGAATGGCCGCCGAGCTGGAAGAAGTCATCATCGATGCTCACAGCCGGCACACCGAGGACCTCGGCGAACAGATCGCACAAGATCTCCTCACGCGGCGAGCGCGGGGTACGGCCGACCGACTCCGGGCCATAGTCCGGAGCGGGCAGGGCCCGCCGGTCCAGCTTGCCGTTCACCGTCAACGGCAGCTCATCAAGGACAACGAACGCCGACGGCACCATGTAATCCGGCAACCGAGCCGCGACATGATCCCGCAACTCCGCAGACCGAACACCGCCGCCAGGCGTCGGAACGAGATAGCCGATGAGCCGCTTGTCGCCGGGCCGGTCCTCGCGCACGAGCATGGCGGCACGCGCAACTCGCGGATGCGACGCGAGCACGGACTGGATCTCTCCCAGCTCGATCCGGAAACCCCGCACCTTGACCTGGTCATCAACCCGGCCCACATACACCAACTGACCATCGGCATTCCAGCGAGCCACATCACCCGTGCGATACATCCGCGCACCCGCCGGACCAAACGGATCCGCAACAAACCGCTCCGCCGTCAGACCCCCCCGAGCCCAATAACCACGCGCCAGCACCGCACCGGCCACATACAACTCCCCCGCCACACCAACAGGGACCGGCCGCAACCACGCATCCAACACATAAGCCCGCGTATTCCAGAACGGACGCCCAATCGGCACCGCACCCCCAGCCACAGGCTCACCAGGAACAATGCGGAAGTCCGTGCAGTTGACCGTTGCTTCCGTCGGACCATACGCATTCACCACGGTCACATCCGGATGCGCAGCACGCCAACCCTCCAACGCCTCACCCGTCAGAGCCTCACCACCGGTGATCAACGTGCCCGACGGCGACACCTCGCCCGGAAGCGCCTCCAACAGACCCACATGCGACGGCGTCACCTTCATCAAAGTCGGCGACCCGCTGACCGCGGCCCTCTCATCAAGCTCGGCCAACACCACCCGGCCACCACTGACCAACGGGGTGTACAACGCGGTAACCGTCAGATCGAACGCCACCGACGAATGCAGCAACGCCGTACCCGACGCATCCCCATACACCTCACGCGCACGCTCCAAATACGCACCCACCGACGCGTGCTCAACCACCACACCCTTCGGCAGCCCCGTCGAACCCGAGGTATAGATCACATACACCGGATGACGCAGCCCCAACACCGACACCCGGTCCACATCCGTCAGCGGATCCCCCGAGAATTCCTCCGCTTCCGCGAACACCGACACGTCATCGATGACCAGCACCGGATCCGCGTCCCCGAGAATGAACTCAATGCGCTCGGACGGATACTCCGGATCCACCGGCACATACGCACCACCGGCCTTCACCACCGCCAGCAACGCCACCACCAAATCCACCGACCGCGGCAGCATCACCACCACAAACCGCTCAGGCCCCACCCCCCGAGCCACCAACCACCGCGCCAGACGATTCGACCGCGCATCCAACTCCGCATACGACAGCCCCACACCCTCGCACTCCACCGCCACCGCACCCGGCGTCCGCGCCACCTGCTCCGCAAACAACACCGGCAACGACACCCCACGCACCACACGCCCGGTATCGACCCACTCCCCCAGCAGCCGCTCCCGCTCACCAGCCACCCACACATCCACCCCACCGACCCGCACCAACGGATCAGCCACCACACACTCCAACACCCGCACCAACCGCGCCACCAAAGCCACGGCCGTACCCCGATCGAACAAATCCGTGCTGAA
>NZ_JBQQBY010000087.1:0-1834 GCF_052246385.1 Streptomyces sp. 8N616
TACTCGGTGTCCAACGGCAGATACGCCGCACCCGACTTCAGCACCGCCAGCAGCGCCACCACCAGATCCGCCGACCGAGGCAACGCCACCGCCACAAACCGCCCGGGCCCCGCCCCCCGACCGACCAACAACCGGGCCAGCCGATTGGCCCGCGCATTCAGCTCCGCATACGACAGCACCACATCCCCGGCTACCACCGCAGCCGCATCCGGAGCACCGGCAACCCGCTCCTCGAACCACTCGGAAACCGACAGCGACGGCACCACACGCCCGGTGTCATTCCACTCCACCAGCAGCCTGCGGGCCTCATCGGCATCCAGCAGCTCCGCTCGGCTGATCGGCTCGTCGGGCCCGGTGACCATGGCCTCGAGTACGCGGAGGAAGCGCTGCCCCAACGCTTCAACCGTCGCCGGGTCGAACAGATCGGTGCTGTACTCCAGCACACCCTGCAGGCCCGCCTGCTCGTTGCCGGCACCGCGCCGGTCGGC
The DNA here is from genome assembly GCF_052246385.1 of Streptomyces sp. 8N616. Classification (NCBI taxonomy): domain Bacteria; kingdom Bacillati; phylum Actinomycetota; class Actinomycetes; order Kitasatosporales; family Streptomycetaceae; genus Streptomyces; species Streptomyces sp. 8N616. Next base: position 489 of record NZ_JBQQBY010000087.1, read on the forward strand.
GAAGGCGAACGACAGGTCGAACTTGCCGACGCCCGTGTCGGTGGCGGCCCGCGTGACCGTCAGGCCGGGCAGCTGGGCTACGGCGTCGTCCACGGCGGCCGTGTCCGTGTTGTTGAAGGCCAGCAGCACCTGGAAGAGGGGGTGCCGGGACAGCGACCGCTCCGGATTGACCACCTCGACCAGCCGCTCGAACGGCAGATCCTGATGCGCGTACGCCGACAGGCTCTGCGCCCGCACCCGCTCGATGAGCGCCCGGGCCGTCGGGTCGCCGGAGGTGTCCGTGCGCAGCACAAGCGTGTTGATGAAGACACCCACCAAGTTCTCGAGCGCGTCGTCGGTGCGGCCTGCGATCGGGGTGCCGACGGGGATGTCCGTCCCGGCGCCCAGCCGGGTCAGCAATGCCGCCAGGCCCGCCTGCACCACCATGAACGGACTGGCCTGAGTCTCCCGGGCAAGGGCGACCACCCGCTCGTACAGCTCCGCCGGCACCTCAAAGGCGATCCGCTCGCCCCGATGGGAAGCAACAGCCGGCCGCGGCCGGTCGGTCGGCAACTCCAACTGATCCGGCAGACCCGCCAACGCATCCCGCCAGTACGCCAGCTGACGAGAGATCTCACTGTCCGGGTCCTCCTCGGAGCCCAGGACCTCGCGCTGCCACAGGCTGTAGTCGGCGTACTGCACCGGCAGCGGCGACCACGACGGCACCTCACCAGCCGTACGCGCCGCATACGCGGCAGCAAGATCCCGCGCCAGCGGACCACGCGACCACGCATCACTCACGATGTGATGCAGGAGCAGCAGAAGTACGTGCTCCTCGTCGCCCAACGCGAACAGCGTGGCCCGCAGGGGCGTTTCTGCGGACAGGTCGAACCCGCGGCGGGCGGCCTCGCGCAGCTGCTCGTCGATGGTGTGCGGATCCGATTCGACGACCGTCAGCTCCGGATGGGTGACCCGCGGCTCGAGGATCATCTGGTACGAGCCCTCGGCGTCCTCGGTGAAGACGGTGCGCAGACTCTCGTGCCGCGCCACCACGTCCGCCAGCGCCTGACGCATGGCCTCACGGTCGAGGGGACCGGTCAACCGCAGCGAGACGGGAATGTTGTAGGTGGCGGTCGGGCCTTCGAACTGGTTCAGGAACCACAGCCGCTGCTGTGCGTACGACAACGGAATGCGGTCCGGCCGCGGACGGGCGGTCACGCCCCGACGGGCGACCGAGGCACCTTCCAGCGCCGCGGAGATACCCGCGACGGTCGGCGTCTCGAAAAGCTGCCGGATGGGCAGCTCGGCGTCCAGGACCGTGCGGATACGGCCGACGAGCCTGGTCGCGAGAAGCGAATGGCCGCCGA
>NZ_JBQQBY010000088.1:0-1752 GCF_052246385.1 Streptomyces sp. 8N616
GGGGGCCCGTAGCTGAATAACTGTCAGAGTGGATCTGCTGGGCGATCTTCGTGGGGTGGCAGGCGGGCTTTGAGCTGTTCCAGGGTGCGGGCGGGTGATCCGGGCAGCGGGGTGACGGCGACACGGTGCAGGTCCAGAAGGCGATGGCCGTCTTGGAACTGGTTGGACAGGTTGGTGCGGCCGACGTCCAGCAGCTGGGCCAGGAGCGTGCTGGTGATCGCTCTTCGGCGGCGTAACAGAGCTGCCAGGAGGCGGTGGTAGTGGTCCAGGCTGCTGGTTTGAGGGTGGAGGTAGCTGCGTGGACGGTGGAAGCGTCGTTGGAAGGCCGCCTCGGCCAAGGCGTCCCAGTACGGTTCCGAGATTGCCGCCAAGCGGTCGAAGGCGGGCCGCAGCATTCCGGTCAGGGCCGGATCGGTGAGCATTGCGGTCAGGGCGGGATCGATCCGTCGTCTGCTCTTGAGTGACTCGGCAGGCCGGGGCGGGAGCGGTGCCAGGGTGTAGTTCCAGTCGCCGTGGGAGGCGTGGGGTGTGATCGGCAGGGCGTGGAACTCGGCGGGTGCGACCGCGGTGCCCAGGCCGTAGCTGCCCGTGTCCAGCTCGGCGCCGATCCACAGCCCGGTGCGGGTGGTCGTGGCGGCGATGGTCTCGATGACGACCTGGTAGCTGGTCAGCGGCCGGCCCCGCCAGTTCGCGGTGATGTGGCAGAACATCCGATGCTCGATCTTGTTCCACTTCGACGTTCCCGGCGGGAGGTGGCAGACGGTGATCTCCAGCCCGCTCTCCAGGGCGAGGGCGGCCAGGTGCTTCTTCCACGTCCAGCGGCGGGGGTCGTTGGAGCCACCGCAGTCGGCGGTGATCAGTAGCCGAGTGGCCTCCGGGTGGTCGGCCCGTCCGCGGTGCCGCCACCAGCGGCGGATGGATTCCACCGCGAATTCGGCGGTGTCGTGGTCGGTTCCGACGTTCACCCAGCCGGTGTTGCGGGCGATGTCGTAGATCCCGTAAGGGATGACGACCGGTTGATCGTTGGTGGTGAAGGTGTGGCAGTCCACGCGTATCGGGTCCTTGCCCGGCCGCCAGGTGCGACCGGGCCGGTCGCGGTTGCCGAGCCATTCCTTGGCCTTGGTGTCCACGCTGATCACCGGCTGGTGATCGTCGAGGAAGGCTGTGGCGGTGGCGTTCAGGCGGGCAAATTGGGCGTCACGATCCGTATGGCCGGTGCCTTCCGAGGTCTTGGCGGTGCCTTGCAGGCTGTATCCCAGGGCGTGCAGCAGGCGTCCGACGGTCGCCGCGCTGACCGGGTGGCCCTGTGCGGTCAACGCCGAGGCCAGGGTCCTCAGCGAGAGCGTGGTCCAGCGCAACGGTGAGACCGGATCACCCCGGGTGTGCGGCTCGATCAGGGCCTCCAGCGCGGGCCGCAGGCCCGGGTCGGTGGCCGTCAACCGTTTGCGGCCGGCTCCCGGGGCTCTGATCCGCCCGGTCGGCAGGGGACCGCCGGACAGCTCGGCGATCCCTCGCGCGACGGTGGCCGCACTGGCGCCGGAAGCGGCGGCCACCAGCGCGATCCCGCCATGCCCGATCGCGCCGGCCTCGCTGGCGAGGTAGAGCCGGCGACGGCGCTCGTCGAGGTGGGGCAGGAGCTGATCAAACTTGGCCTTCAGAGCCGCAACGGAGACCCGGTCGACCGTACGCGCAGCCATACCTTCAGTGTTCCGCCAACACCCGCCCACCGAGCACTAATTGAAATACAGGCCC
>NZ_JBQQBY010000089.1:0-1688 GCF_052246385.1 Streptomyces sp. 8N616
CTGATCCGCTCCAGCCGGCGGACGACGGTGTTGGGGTGCACATGCAGTTTCTCGGCCGCGTACCTCGGGCTGCCACCGGTGTCGAAGTAGGCGTCCATGGTGCGGGTGAGCTCGGTGAAACGCTGCCGGTCGTAGTCGAAGACGGGACCGATCACCGAGTCGATGAATCCCTCCGCATCGAGGCTGTCCGATAACAGCACGCCCAGAAAGCCCAGTTCGCGCGCGGAGGCGGCACTCCCGACCGCACCGAGCACCGTCATCGCGTCAAGGCAGCGAGCCGCCTCCTGGTATCCCTGGAAGACCGCTCCCGGATCCGACACCGGACCCGCAGCCGCCACCGTCACCGGGTGGCCGAGCAGCGGCGACAACTCGTCGCAGACCATCCGGGCCGCCTCTCCCGCGTCCTTCGCCGGCAGCAGGAGCACGGCGGAGTCACCCTGCATGCTCTTGAGCCCGTTCATGCGGTGGGCATACGAGGAGGCCCAGGTGCACGTCTTGGCCTGGGCGCCCCCCTCGGGACGGGCGACGACCACCACGTGCGGCTCCTTCAGGTCGATGCCGAACCGGCGTGCGCGTCTCTCCAGCTGCGGCCGCGGGCGCTGCGGACTGACCAGGAGATCGTCGAGGAGCTCGTCACGAACGTGGCCATCGGCCGTGGCGGTCCTGCTGTTCTGCAACAGCAGCATGACCGCCGCCGTTTGCGCGGCGCGCCGTAGCAGCTGCTGGTCCCGGTCGGTGAGCGGGCGGCCGGGGTCGAGGAACAGCGTGCCGAGGTACTCGTTGCCGGTGGCGACCGGCATGGTCCACATGCCGTCGTCCAGTTGCACCGGCGCCGGCTCGCCGATGGTGTGAGCGTCCACCGCGGCCACCAGCAGCGCGCCCTCCTCTTTCTCAGGCAGGTTCCCGGCTGTTGCCAGGACGGTGCCGTTGGCGGCGAAGATCAGCAGGCCGCTGTTGAGCCGCTGGCTGACCTCCTCGGCCAGAGCCCGGAGATCGCCGCCCCTCAATACCAGTTCGATCAGCTGGTCGTGGATGGCGCTGAGCTCCTCGGTACTCCTCAGATCGGCTTCGCACCGGGACACGCCCTGCCGCAAGCCCCTCACCTGGGCGATCATCCGGTCCCACTGCCGGGCTCTCTCGATGGCCACACCGGCGATGTCCCCGAGGAAGCTCAGCAACGCGATCTCATCCGCGGTGAAGTGACGCACCCTCCGATCAGCCACGTACAGTGCGCCGAGCGATTGTGTGCAGTCGCTCAGGGGAACCGCCATGACGGCGTGGAGACCTTCGGCCCCGACCGCCTCATCGATCGACTCGCTGTGCTCGAACCGCTGGTCATCGAGGTAGTCAGGGGTGCAGAACGGTGAGGGACCGGTCGTTACGACGCTGCCGATCTCCGTGCTCGCCGGCAGCCGCAGCCCCACGTTCAGCCCTGCGGTATGGCCATCGGAAGCGCACACGCAGAACGCTCCCTCGTCGTCCGGAAGGCCGATGTAGGACATGTCGACGCCGAGCAGTAGTCGCGCCCGCCTCGTGATGATCTTGAGTGTGGACTCCAGGTCGTGCAACGCAGCCAGTTCCCGTGCGGTGTCCACCAGACTGGTAAGGCCTGTCTCACGCTGCTGCCGCCGGTACAGCTGAGCGTGGATGGCCAGCCCTAATCGCCTGGCGTGTTCCACCGCCTCCAG
>NZ_JBQQBY010000090.1:0-1659 GCF_052246385.1 Streptomyces sp. 8N616
CACCAGCCACCCACACATCCACCCCACCGACCCGCACCAACGGATCAGCCACCACACACTCCAACACCCGCACCAACCGCGCCACCAAAGCCACGGCCGTACCCCGATCGAACAAATCCGTGCTGAAGTCCAAGGCACCGTGCAGGGCAGCGACCCCACCGGACTCGTCGCGCTGCTCGGCGAAGCGGAAGGACAGATCGAACTTCGCCGCGCCGGCCTCGACCCGTTGCTCGGCCACGCTGACGCCGGGCAGCGAGGCAATCGCCTCGCCCGCTCCCTGATCGGTGTTGTTGAAGGTAAGCAACACCTGGAAGAGGGGGTGCCGGGACAGCGAGCGCTCCGGGTTGACCACCTCGACCAGCCGCTCGAACGGCAGATCCTGGTGCGCGTACGCCGTCAGGTTCTGCGTACGAACGCGGTCGACGAGTTCGGTGAAGGTCGGGTCGCCGGAGGTGTCCGTCCGCAGCACGAGCGTGTTGACGAAGAACCCGATCAGGTCGTCCAGCGCGTCATCCGTACGCCCGGCGATCGGCGTGCCGAGGGGAATGTCCGTCCCCGCACCCATCCGCGTCAGCAAGGCAGCCAGGGCCGCCTGCAACACCATGAACGGGCTGGACTGGGTGTCACGGGCGATGGTCGTCAGTTCCCGGTACACGGCCGCCGGGATCTCGAATTCCACGCGATCGCCCTCGTACGAGGCCACTGCGGGCCTGGAACGGTCGGTGGGAAGCACCAGTTCCTGGGGCAGGTCCTCCAGTTCCGCCTGCCAGTAGGCGAGTTGGCGTGCGACTTCGCTGTCCGGGTCCTCGTCGGAGCCGAGGACCTCGCTCTGCCACAGGCTGTAGTCCGCGTACTGGACCGGCAGCGGCGACCACGACGGCGCCTCACCGACCGTACGTGCCGTGTACGCCGCTGTGAGATCGCGAGCCAACGGGCCCATGGACCAGGCATCGCCTGCGATGTGGTGGATCACGATGAGCAGCGCGTACTCGTCGTCGCCCAGCTCGAACAGCACGGCCCGCAGCGGCAGGTCCTCACACAGGTCGAACTCGCGCCGAGCGGCCCGGTTCAGCTCCTCGTCGAGGTGGCGGGCGTCGGTCGTGATGACCGTCAGCTCGGGCCGGGCACGGGACGCGTCCAGTACGAGCTGGTACGGGCCCTCGGCGTCCTCCGCGAACACCGTCCGCAGACTCTCGTGCCGCGCCACCACATCCGCGATCGCCCGCTCCATCGCCTCACGGTCGAGAGAGCCGGAAAGGCGCAGGGCCACCGGCAGGTGGTACGCGGCACTGGGCCCCTCGAACTGGTCGAGGAACCACAGGCGTCGCTGTGCGAGGGAGAGCGGAAGTCGTTCGGGGCGCGGTGACGCCACCCGCACGGCGGCCCGTGCTTGGGTGGCTCCGTCGAGTGCGGTGGCGAGTCCGGCGACGGTGGGGGTCTCGAAGAGCTGCCGTACGGACAGCTCGGCGTCCAGCACCGAACGGATACGGCTCACCAGGCGGGTCGCCAGCAGCGAATGACCGCCGAGCGCAAAGAAGCTGTCGTCGATGCTGATGCCGGTCAGGCCGAGGACTTCGGCGAACAGGCCGCACAGGATCTCCTCGCGGGGAGAGCGCGGCGCCCGCCCGACCCACTCCGGACCGTAGTCCGGGGCGGGCA
>NZ_JBQQBY010000092.1:0-1494 GCF_052246385.1 Streptomyces sp. 8N616
CCCCCGTTATCTTCTTCGCGGTCCTGCAAGAGGGCCGCTGGCCTCCGGGCCCGGCATGACTGTTCCCCCCTGTCGAAGGGATGACCTGGGGGGTGGTGTCACCGGGCCCGAGGGGTGCCGTTGGAGACGCTGATGAGAGGTCCGACTACCGCCCCGCCGAGCGCAACGCCCGGCATCTCTGGGGTGGCAGGTCTGCATAACGTGGATGCGCGCGTACGGCGCCGAAGCCCTGGCCAGCACCGCACGAGCCCTGTTCGGGAGGACGGGTTGTACGACATCGACGACGTGGGCGTCTTCCTCGGCCTGGACGTCGGCAAGAGCGCCCACCACGGGCACGGGCTCACCCCGGCCGGCAAGAAGGTCTTCGACAAGCCCCTGCCCAACAGCGAGCCGAAGTTGCGGGCCGTGTTCGACAAGCTGGCCGCGAAGTTCGGCACGGTCCTCGTGATCGTGGACCAGCCCGCCTCCATCGGCGCCCTCCCGCTCACCGTCGCCCGGGACGCGGGCTGCAAGGTCGCCTACCTGCCGGGACTTGCCATGCGCCGCATCGCCGATCTCTACCCCGGCGAGGCAAAGACCGACGCCCGCGACGCGGCGGTGATCGCGGACGCCGCCCGCACCATGCCCCACACCCTGCGCTCGCTGGAGCTCACCGACGAGATCACTGCCGAGCTCACCGTCCTGGTGGGCTTCGACCAGGACCTGGCGGCTGAAGCCACCCGCACCAGCAACCGGATACGCGGCCTGCTCACGCAGTTCCACCCCTCCCTGGAGCGCGTCCTGGGCCCCCGTCTCGACCATGCAGCGGTGACCTGGCTGCTGGAACGCTACGGCTCCCCGGCCGCGCTGCGGAAAGCCGGACGCCGCAGGCTGGTCGAGGTGATCAGGCCCAAGGCTCCCCGCATGGCCGTCCGGCTGATCGACGACGTCTTCGACGCGCTCGACGAGCAGACCGTTGTCGTCCCCGGCACCGGCACCCTCGACGTCGTGATCCCATCCCTGGCCCGCTCGCTCGCCGCCGTCCACGAGCAACGCCGTGCTCTGGAAGCGCAGATCGAGGCCCTGCTGGAGGCACACCCTCTTTCCCAGGTCCTGACCTCGATGCCCGGGATCGCGGTCAGGACCGCCGCCACCTTGCTGGTCACCGTCGGCGACGGCACCAGCTTCCCCACCGCCGCCCACCTGGCCTCCTACGCCGGTCTGGCCCCGACGACGAAGTCGTCGGGGACCTCGATCCACGGCGAACACGCCCCGAGAGGCGGCAACCGGCAGCTCAAACGCGCGATGTTCCTGTCCGCCTTCGCCGCCCTGCACGATCCCGCCTCCCGCACCTACTACGACCGCTGCCGGGCCCGCGGAAAGACCCACACCCAGGCCCTCCTCCGCCTCGCCCGCCACCGCATCAGCGTGCTGTTCGCCATGCTCCGCGACGGCACCTTCTACGAACCCAGAACCCCACGCCTCGCTTGACCACAGACATAGAGGCACCCCCCC
>NZ_JBQQBY010000093.1:0-1489 GCF_052246385.1 Streptomyces sp. 8N616
TGGTCGGTCGGGGGGCGGGGCCCGGGCGGTTTGTGGCGGTGGCGTTGCCTCGGTCGGCGGATCTGGTGGTGGCGCTGCTGGCGGTGCTGAAGTCGGGTGCGGCGTATCTGCCGTTGGACACCGAGTACCCGGCTGACCGGCTCGCCTACATGCTCCAAGACGCGCGTCCGCAGTCGATGCTGACGGTGGGTGAGCTGGATGGCTTGCTGCCGGAGGCGGATGTGCCGCGGGTGCTGATGGATGCGCCGGAGACGGTGGAGGAGCTGTCGCATCTGGCGGCGGGGAATCTGGACACCGGGGAGAGGCGCGGTGGGGTCTCTGCGCTGGATCCGGTTTATGTGATCTATACGTCGGGGTCGACGGGTCGCCCGAAGGGTGTGGTGGTGCCGGGTGGGGCGTTGGTGAATTTCCTGGGTTCGATGGGTGAGGTGTGCGGGTTCGGGGTGGGTGACCGGTTGTTGGCGGTGACCACGGTCGGGTTCGACATTGCGGGGCTGGAGTTGTTCGGGCCGTTGGTCAGTGGTGGGTGTGTGGTGGTGGCCGAGCGTGAGCGGGTGCGTGATCCGCGGGCGTTGGGCGATCTGATGGCTTCCGCTGGTGTGACGGTGATGCAGGCGACGCCGAGTTTGTGGCGTGCTGTGGTCGCTGAGGGTGTGCGGCTTGCTGGTGTGCGGGTGCTGGTGGGGGGTGAGGTGCTGCCGGCCGATCTGGCGGGGGTGCTGGTCGAGCGGGCGGAGTCGGTGACGAATCTGTACGGGCCGACGGAGACGACGATCTGGTCCACGGCTTCGGTCGTCGATGGGGTCGTGGAGGGTGCTCCGGGGATCGGTGGTCCGATTGCCAACACGCGGGTGTATGTGCTCGATGGGCGGTTGCGGCCGGTTCCGGTGGGGGTTCCTGGGGAGCTGTATGTGGCCGGTGAGGGGGTGGCGCTGGGGTATGTGAACCGGGCGTCGCTGACGGGTGAGCGGTTTGTGGCGGACCCGTTCGGTTCGCCGGGGTGCCGTATGTATCGGACCGGTGATCTGGTGCGGTGGTCGGCCGCGGGCGGCTTGGAGTATCTGGCCCGGGTCGATGACCAGGTCAAGGTGCGGGGTTTCCGTATCGAGTTGGGTGAGATCGAGTCCGTGCTCGTGTCGCATCCGCAGGTGGCGCAGGCTGCTGTGGTCGTGCGTGAGGACCGGCCCGGGGACAAGCGTCTGGTGGGCTATGTCGTCGCGGGTGCCGGGGAGCCGGTGCCGCAGGCCGTGGATCTGCGGGGGCATGTCGCCGCGTCGTTGCCGGAGTACATGGTGCCCTCGGCGTTGGTGGGGGTGGAGGCTTTTCCGCTGACGCCCAACGGCAAGCTGGACCGGCGGGCTCTGCCCGCCCCGGACTACGGTCCGGAGTGGGTCGGGCGGGCGCCGCGCTCTCCCCGCGAGGAGATCCTGTGCGGCCTGTTCGCCGAAGTCCTCGGCCTGACCGGCATCAGCATCGACGACAGCTTCTT
>NZ_JBQQBY010000094.1:0-1405 GCF_052246385.1 Streptomyces sp. 8N616
GGGAGGGCCGGGTGTGGCTGACAACGCCTTGTCGGACGTGGCTCGGTGGGAGTGGCCGCCCAGCTCTCCGGGGCGCCCTGGCTGCTGATTGAGATGTGCGCTTCGGTCGCTGATTACGGAGATGACAGCGGGGTGTTCCTCGGGCCGACGGCGCTGCTGTGCGGAACGAGGAGGGGCGAGTGAGCAAGCGACGGACCCAGGTCTGGGCCGGCATCGACGCCGGGAAGGGCCACCACTGGGCGGCCGTGGTCGATGAGACAGGTGCGACGCTGTGGTCGAAGAAGATCGACAACGACGAGTCGGCGATCCTGACCGCGCTCGGCGAAATCCTGGATCTGGCGGACGAGGTCCACTGGGCGGTCGACATCTCCGGAACCTCGTCCACGTTGCTGCTGGCCCTGCTCGCGGCGCACGGCCAGCGGGCCGTCTACGTGCCCGGCCGCACGGTCAACCGCATGTCGGCCGCCTATCGGGGCGAGGCCAAGACCGACGCCCGCGACGCCTACGTCATCGCCGAAACCGCCCGCCACCGCCAGGATTTCGCTGCCATCGACGTGCCCGCTCAGCTGGCCGCCGACCTCGCGCTCCTGACCGCCCACCGCGCCGACCTCGTGGCCGATCGCGTGCGGATGATCAACCGGCTCCGCGACGTGCTCACTGGTGTCTTCCCTGCCCTGGAGCGGGCCTTCGACTACTCGGCTCACAAGGGCGCGCTGGTCCTGCTGACCGGGTATCAGACCCCCGCGGCCATCCGCCGCCGCGGCCGGACCCGGCTCACGGCATGGCGGGCCAACCGCGGCGTCCGGGGCGCCGACGGTGTCGCGGCCACCGCACTGGAGGCCGCGCAGGCCCAGCAGACCGCGCTGCCCGGCGAGGACGTCGCCGCGCGGATCGTCGCCGACCTGGCCGCGCAGATCCTGACCCTGGACGACCGGCTCAAGCGCATCGACAAGCAGATCCGCGACACCTTCCGCATCCACCCGCAGGCGGAGATCATCGAGTCCCTGCCCGGGATGGGGCCGATACTCGGGGCGGAGTTCGTCGTGGCCGCCGGCGACCTGGCCTCATACGCGGACGCCGGCCATCTGGCCTCGGCGGCCGGGCTGGTGCCAGTTCCGCGCGACTCCGGCCGTCGGACCGGCAACCTTCACCGGCCCAAACGCTATAGCCGCCGCCTACGCAGGGTGTTCTACATGTCCGCGCAGACCAGCATCATCCGTGAGGGACCGAACCGGGACTTCTACCTCAAGAAGCGCGCCGAGGGCTGCAAGCATGCCCAGGCCGTCATCGCGCTGGCCCGCCGCCGAGCGAGTGTGCTGTGGGCGCTGCTGCGTGACGGACGGACCTTCACCTCCGCCCCTCCCGTCACTCAAGCGGCTTGACTTCATCATTGAGACTCCCACCG
>NZ_JBQQBY010000095.1:0-1336 GCF_052246385.1 Streptomyces sp. 8N616
AAGATCTTTCCGGACCACTGGTCGTTCATGCTGGGTGAGGTTGCGCTCTACAGCTTCATCATCATCATTTTGACGGGTGTGTATCTGACGCTGTTCTTCCACCCGGCGATGAACGAGGTGGAGTACCACGGTAGTTATGTGCCGTTGCAGGGTGTGCGGATGTCGGAGGCGTATGCCTCGACGCTGGACATCAGTTTCGATGTCCGGGGTGGTCTGCTGATCCGGCAGATTCACCACTGGGGTGCGCTGATCTTCATCGCGGCGATGTTCGTGCACATGATGCGGGTGTTCTTCACCGGTGCGTTCCGGAAGCCGCGTGAGATCAACTGGCTGTTCGGGTTCCTGCTGCTGGTGCTGGGCATGTTCACCGGGTTCACCGGTTACTCGCTGCCGGACGACCTGCTGTCGGGTACCGGTGTGCGGTTCATGGAGGGCGCGATTTTGTCCGTGCCGATCGTGGGCACGTACCTGTCGTTCTTCCTGTTCGGTGGGGAGTTTCCGGGGACGGATTTCGTGCCGCGGTTCTTCTCGATCCATGTGCTGCTGCTGCCGGGGCTGATGCTGGGTCTGCTGGTGGCGCATCTGATCCTGGTCTTCTACCACAAGCACACGCAGTTCCCCGGGCCGGGCAAGAACGAGAAGAATGTGGTGGGTATGCCGCTGCTGCCGGTCTACATGGCCAAGGCGGGGGGCTTCTTCTTCCTGGTGTTCGGTCTGACCGCGGTGATCGCCGGTATCGCGAGCATCAACCCGATCTGGGCGCTCGGGCCCTACCGGGCCGACCAGGTCTCCACGGGAGCCCAGCCCGACTGGTACATGGGCTTTTCCGAGGGCCTGATCCGTCTGATGCCGGGCTGGGAGATCAACTTCGCGGGTCACACGCTCGCGCTCGGGGTCTTCATCCCGCTGATGATCTTTCCGTTGGTGCTGGTCGCGATCGCGGTGTGGCCGTTCATCGAGTCCTGGGTGACCGGGGACAAGCGCGAGCACCACATCCTGGACCGCCCGCGCAACGCCCCGACCCGTACCGCCTTCGGCGCGGCCTGGCTGAGCGTGTACTTCATCCTGCTCGTCGGTGGTGGCAACGACATCTGGGCGACCCACTTCCACCTGTCGATCAACGCGATCACCTGGTTCGTCAGGATCGCCTTCTTCGCCGGCCCGGTCATCGCGTTCGTCGTGACCAAGCGGATCTGCCTGGGGCTGCAGCGGCGGGACCGGGACAAGGTGCTGCACGGGCGGGAGAGCGGCATCATCAAGCGGCTGCCGCACGGAGAGTTCGTCGAGGTGCACGAGCCGCTCTCGCAGGAGCAGCTGCACACGCTCACCCAGCATC
>NZ_JBQQBY010000096.1:0-1304 GCF_052246385.1 Streptomyces sp. 8N616
GTGGTCGTTGCAACACCCCAGCTCAAGGGGTGCGATGGACTTCGAGATCCGGCAGGACCGGACGGTCGCGCAGGGGCGCAAGAGGCTGATCCGCGAGCGGGAGCAATACTTCCGCTTCGTGAGTCAGGGCTACAGCAACAAAGAGGCATCCCGGCTGGTCGGTGTTAATGAACGGACAGGCCGTGAGTGGCGCAACGGCCGGGATGCCCCTGACAGGTTCAGGCCCCCCGCCCGGTCATCAGCGCGGACGCCCGTCCCCGCCGCATCAGGCCGGTATCTGAGCCAGGGCGAGCGCCTCTACATCGCTGACCGGCTGCGGAACAAAGCTTCCCTCCGCATGATCGCTGAGGAACTGGGCCGAAGCCCTTCCACCATCAGCCGCGAGATACAGCGCAACCGAACCCTCGTGCGAGGCAACCAGTACCGCTATGGGCCCTACGTTGCCCAGAGCCGCACCGACGCCCGCCGGCCTCGGCCCAAGCCCGGGAAGATGAGTCTCAGCCCGCGCCTGCGGGACTACGTCCAGGACGGCCTGGACAGGCGGTGGAGCCCGGAACAGATAGCCCACCAGCTCCGCCGGGACTTCCCCGACGACCTGGAGATGCGCGTGACGCACGAGACCATCTACCAGGCTCTCTACGTCCAGGGCCGCGGAGAACTGCGCAGAGAGCTGACCAGGGCCCTGCGCACCGGCAGGGCCAGACGCAAGCCCAACCGCCAGTCCGCCAAGCGTCGGCCGCGCTTCGCTGCACCGATGGTGATGATCAGCGAGCGGCCCGCCGAGGCTGCGGACCGAGCCATCCCCGGGCACTGGGAAGGCGATTGCATCGTCGGTCTCGGCCACCGCTCCGCGATTGGCACGCTGGTGGAACGCTCCACTCGCTTCCTGATGCTGGTCCATCTGCCCGACGGGCATCGAGCCGAGCACTTCCACCTCGCCCTGGCAGACACCGTCAGGACGCTGCCGCCCCAGCTCAAGCGGTCTCTGACCTGGGACCAGGGCAACGAGATGGCAGGCCACCAGAACTTCTCCACCGCCGCGAACATGCCGGTCTACTTCTGCGACCCCGGCAGCCCCTGGCAGCGCGGCTCCAACGAGAACACGAATGGTCTGCTGCGGCAGTACTTCCCCAAGGGCACCGACCTGGCCGTCCACACCCGCGAACACCTCGACGCCGTCGCTACCGAACTCAACGGCCGCCCACGCAAGACGCTCGGCTGGGAAACCCCAGCCGAGCGCCTGTCTAAACTGCTCACCACCACACGTCAGTGATCACGTGTTGCGACGATCCCTTGAATCCAAG
>NZ_JBQQBY010000097.1:0-1198 GCF_052246385.1 Streptomyces sp. 8N616
CGAAGGCCGGGTCGGTGACCACTGCGCGGTGGAAGGGGATCGCGGTGGCCATGCCCTCCACCTGGAACTCCGCCAGCGCACGCGCCGCGCGCTGCAGCGCCTGCTGCCGGGTGGCGCCGGTGACGATCAGCTTGGCCAGCAGCGAGTCCCAGGCCGGGCCGATCACGCTGCCGGACTCCACGCCCGCGTCCAGCCGCACGCCCGGCCCCGCGGGCGGGACGAAGGCGGTGACCGTGCCCGGGGCCGGGAGGAAGTTACGGCCCGGGTCCTCGCCGTTGATGCGGAACTCGAAGGAGTGGCCCCGCACCACCGGGTCGGTGTAGCCCAATTCCTCGCCGTCGGCGATGCGGAACATCTCGCGGACCAGGTCGATGCCGGTGACCTCCTCGGTCACCGGGTGCTCGACCTGGAGGCGGGTGTTGACCTCCAGGAAGGAGATCGTGCCGTCGTGGCCGACCAGGAACTCCACCGTGCCCGCGCCGACGTAGCCCGCCTCCTTGAGGATGGCCTTCGACGCGGCGTACAGCTCGTCGTTCTGAGCCTGGCTCAGAAAGGGAGCCGGGGCTTCCTCCACCAGCTTCTGGTGGCGGCGCTGCAGCGAGCAGTCCCGGGTGGATACCACCACGACATTGCCGTGGGAGTCGGCCAGGCACTGGGTCTCCACGTGCCGGGGCTTGTCCAGGTAGCGCTCGACGAAGCACTCGCCGCGGCCGAAGGCGGCGACCGCCTCGCGCACCGCCGACTCGTACAGCTCGGGGACCTCCTCCAGCGTGCGGGCCACCTTCAGGCCGCGCCCGCCGCCGCCGAAGGCCGCCTTGATCGCGATCGGCAGGCCGTGCTGTTCGGCGAAGGCCACGACCTCCTCGGCGCCGGACACCGGGTCGGGCGTGCCGGCGACCAGCGGCGCACCGGCGCGCTGCGCGATGTGCCGGGCCGCGACCTTGTCACCCAGATCGCGGATGGCCTGCGGCGGCGGGCCGATCCAGATCAGCCCCGCGTCCAGCACGGCCTGGGCGAAGTCGGCGTTCTCGGAGAGGAAGCCGTACCCGGGGTGGATGGCGTCCGCGCCGGAATCGGCGGCCGCCTGGAGGACTTTGGCGATGTCCAGGTAGCTGGTGGCCGGGGTGTCACCACCCAGCGCGTAGGCCTCGTCGGCCGCGCGGACGTGCAGAGCGTCCCGGTCCGGGTCGGCGTAGAC
>NZ_JBQQBY010000098.1:0-1162 GCF_052246385.1 Streptomyces sp. 8N616
GGGTCAAGGGGCGGAGCCCCTTTGAAGGGCGGGCGGGTGGGAAGAAGCCCCGCCGGAGGCGGGGCACCGGCGCAGCGGCGGCGCGGGTGCCAGGATGGACCCCGCACGACGCGCGCTCACGCGCACACCCCGCACCACGTGCGCTCAGGCGCACACCCCGCACCCCCGATGAGGTGAGCGACACCATGACGCAAAAGGTCGCCGTTCTCGGCACCGGCAAGATCGGCGAAGCCCTGCTCAGCGGCATGATCCGCGGCGGCTGGTCCCCGTCCGACCTCCTCGTCACCGCCCGCCGCCCCGAACGCGCCGAAGAGCTCCGCGCCCGGTACGGCGTCGAGGCCGTCTCGAACCCCGAAGCAGCCAAGATCGCCGACACCCTCATCCTCACCGTCAAGCCCCAGGACATGGGCGCACTGCTCGACGAGCTCGCCCCCCACGTCCCTTCCGACCGCCTCGTCATCAGCGGCGCCGCCGGCATCCCCACCGCCTACTTCGAGCAGCGGCTCGCCGCCGGCACCCCGGTCGTCCGCGTTATGACCAACACCCCCGCCCTCGTCGACGAGGCCATGTCCGTCATCTCGGCGGGCAGCCACGCCACCGCCGAGCACCTCGCCCACACCGAGGAGATCTTCGGCGGCGTCGGCAAGACGCTGCGCGTCCCAGAGGCCCAGCAGGACGCGGCCACCGCCCTCTCCGGCTCCGGCCCGGCCTACTTCTACTTCCTCGTCGAGGCCATGACCGACGCCGGCATCCTCCTCGGCCTGCCCCGCGACAAGGCCCATGACCTGATCGTCCAGGCCGCCATCGGCGCCGCCGTCATGCTCCGCGACAGCGGCGAGCACCCGGTGAAGCTCCGCGAGGCCGTGACCTCACCCGCGGGTACGACGATCAACGCCATCCGCGAGCTCGAGCGCCACGGCGTACGAGCCGCACTCCTCGCCGCCCTCGAAGCGGCCCGCGACCGCAGCCGCGAACTGGCCACCGGCAAGGGCTGACGCACCCGGGCGCGCGCCCGCCCCCGCAGGCGCGCGCCCGCCCCCCGTTATCTTCTTCGCGGTCCTGCAAGAGGGCCGCTGGCCTCCGGGCCCGGCATGACTGTTCCCCCCTGTCGAAGGGATGACCTGGGGGGTGGTGTCACCGGGCCCGAGGGGTGCCGTTGGAG
>NZ_JBQQBY010000099.1:0-1022 GCF_052246385.1 Streptomyces sp. 8N616
GCGATGCCGGTGTGGGGTCGGTGGTAGTTGTACCAGTCCAGCCATGCGGGGAACGCGGCTTGTCGTTCTGCTTCTGAGTGGTAGGGGCGTTGGTAGGCCCATTCCTCGAGCAGGGTGCGGTGGAAGCGTTCGACCTTGCCGTTGGTCTGGGGCCGCCAGGGGCGGGTCCAGCGGGGCTGGATGCTCAAGTCGTGGCAGGTTCGCCGCCAGGTGTCCTTGGTGTAGGCCCAGGCGTTGTCGGTCAGGACTCGTTCGACGGTGATCCCTTGGCTGGCGAACCAGGTGGTGGCTCGGGTCAGGAAGCCGGCGCAGGTGGCTGCTTTCTCGTCGGGCAGGTTCTCGGTGTAGGCCAGGCGGGAGTGGTCATCCAGCGCTGTGTGCAGGTAGGCGTAACCGGTGCTGGTGCGGTTCTTGCGGCCGGCGGCTCGGCCGAGGGCTTTGTGGCCGCCGCCGTCGGGGATGCGGCCGAGCTTCTTGACGTCGATGTGGACCAGCTCGCCGGGGCGTCGGCGTTCGTAGCGGCGCACGGGTTCACCTGTGGCCCGGTCCAGCGCGGTCAGCGAGGGCATGCTGTGGCGTTGCAAGATGCGGTGGGCGGTAGAGGCGGCCACACCGGCTCGGGCGGACAGCCGGAGCGGGCCGATGCGGTGCTCGCGCCGCATCCGTACCACCTGCTCTTCGGTGGCAGCGGACGTCCTGCGGGGTGAGTGGTGCGGGCGGCTGGAGCGGTCATGCATACCCGCCGCCCCCTGCTGCCGGTAGCGGTTGGCCCAGCGTGCAGCGGTGGTGTAGCTGACCTGGAAACGTTCGGCGGCCCGCCGCAGCGGCCATCCGTCGTCGATGACACACCGGGCCAGACGCAGCCTGCCGGTCGGAGTTAGCGGGGCATTACGGTGGGACAACGAGGGCCTCCTGTGGACCGGTGAGAGATGTCGCAATCCACACCGAAACCAGAAGGCCCTCGCCCCATTCAAGGACCACTCAAGGCGTGTCGTCTGTCACCAACGTCCCCGGACAACACA
>NZ_JBQQBY010000100.1:0-982 GCF_052246385.1 Streptomyces sp. 8N616
CTAGACGATTAGTTCCGATGTGGC
This sequence comes from Streptomyces sp. 8N616, assembly GCF_052246385.1. Taxonomy (NCBI): domain Bacteria; kingdom Bacillati; phylum Actinomycetota; class Actinomycetes; order Kitasatosporales; family Streptomycetaceae; genus Streptomyces; species Streptomyces sp. 8N616. The sequence continues at coordinate 25 of NZ_JBQQBY010000100.1, forward strand.
TCAGTGGTCGTAGGCGATCAGCGAGCGGGTGACGGGTGCGCCGATGGTGCGGTTGTGCCAGATCGCGCAGGTCATCGCCAGGATCCGCTGAGCCACGCGGACACTGACGCCCTCGATGGTCCTGCCGCCGTGCTGTTCGAGGTCGAGCTGGCCCTTGAGGGTGTCGTTGACCGACTCAATCAGCTGCCGCACCGTCTTGAGCAGGGCTTCTCCCGGCCGGGGAGTGCCGCGGTTGCGGTAGGAGGGCCGCAGAAGTCTGATGCCGCGGGCGGCCAGGAAGCGGTCGAGTTCGGCGGAGATGTAGCCCTTGTCGGCCAGGATGAGCAGGCCCGGACGGTCGGCGGCCAGGTGCGGTTCGTTGTCGATCAGAGCGGCCAGCACCTGCCGTTCGTCGGTCTTCGGGTCGGCCAGAGCCCAGGTGACCGGCAGGCCGGCCGGGGTGCACACCAGGTGCAGCTTCAGACCCCAGTAGAAGCGTGAGTGGGAGCGGCAGTAGCCATAGTTTGCCCATCCGGCCAGGTCGGAGCGCTTGACGGTCTCACGCGAGCGGGCGCATTCGACGGGTGTGGAGTCCACGATCCACAGGTCGTCCAGCCACAGGTCGGTGTCCGCGGCCAGGGACCGGATCGCCTGCTCGACCAGGCCCAGTGCGGCCCGCAGGCGCTTGTTGTAGGCGGGCCGCTGGGGCAGGTAGGGGAACATGCCGTGCAGGTGGGCGTGGGCGAAGCGCAGCCAGCGGGCCTCGCAGTGGAAGCCGAGCATGGCCTGGGCCACGGCTAGGGTGACCAGTTCCGCGTCGGTCAACCGGGGCGGCCGACCACGCCACCGCGAGGTCTTCAAGCGGTCGTCGATGTGCACGTACAGTGCGGTCAAGAGGGTGTCTAACTCGGTCGTCACAACCCGATGTTGGACACCCTCCCCGCGTCCGTGAACCCCGCAATCGGAACTACTCGTCTAG
>NZ_JBQQBY010000101.1:0-943 GCF_052246385.1 Streptomyces sp. 8N616
TACTCGGTGTCCAACGGCAGATACGCCGCACCCGACTTCAGCACCGCCAGCAGCGCCACCACCAGATCCGCCGACCGAGGCAACGCCACCGCCACAAACCGCCCGGGCCCCGCCCCCCGACCGACCAGCAACCGGGCCAGCCGATTGGCCCGCGCATTCAGCTCCGCATACGACAGCACCACATCCCCGGCCACCACCGCAGCCGCGTCCGGAGCACCGGCAACCCGCTCCTCGAACCACTCGGAAACCGACAGCGACGGCACCACACGCCCGGTGTCATTCCACTCCACCAGCAGCCTGCGGGCCTCATCGGCATCCAGCACATCAATGCGACTCAACGGCTCATCAGGCTCGGCGACGGCCGACCGCAGCACACGTATCAACCGGTCGACCAGCGATTCGGCGGTGACGCGGTCGAACAGGTCGGTGCTGTACTCCAGCACGCCCTGCAAACCCGTCTCCTGGCCACTGTCGTGGCGGTTCTCAGCAAAGCCGAAAGCGAGATCGAACTTCGCGACAGACACGTCGACCGGCTCGCGCGCGACCGTCAGCCCGGGAAGGCCGGCCAAGGCATCCAACGCACTTTGGTAGTCCGTGTTGTTGAAGGTCAGCAGCACCTGGAAGAGGGGGTGCCGGGACAGTGAACGCTCCGGATTGATCGCCTCGACCAGCCGCTCGAACGGCAGATCCTGATGCGCGTACGCCGACAGGTTGGTCGTACGGACATGGCTGATCAGCTCGGTGAAGGTCGGATCGCCGGAAGTGTCCGTGCGCAGCACCAGCGAGTTGAGGAAGAGACCGATCAGATCATTGACGGCGTCGTCGGTGCGGCCTGCGATCGGGGTGCCGACGGGGATGTCCGTCCCGGCGCCCAGCCGGGTCAGCAATGCCGCCAGGCCCGCCTGCACCACCATGAACGGACTGGCCTGAGTCTCCCGGGCAA
>NZ_JBQQBY010000102.1:0-683 GCF_052246385.1 Streptomyces sp. 8N616
TCGGCGGCCATTCGCTTCTCGCGACCAGGCTCGTCGGCCGTATCCGCACGGTCCTGGACGCCGAGCTGCCCATCCGGCAGCTTTTCGAGACGCCGACCGTCGCGGGTATCTCCGCGGCGCTGGAAGGGGCCTCGGTCGCCCGTCGGGGCGTGACCGCCCGTCCGCGTCCGGACCGCATTCCGTTGTCGTACGCACAGCAGCGGCTGTGGTTCCTGAACCAGTTCGAAGGCCCGACCGCCACCTACAACGCCCCGGTCGCACTGCGACTGACCGGTCCCCTCGACCGTGAGGCCATGCGTCAGGCGCTGGCGGACGTGGTGGCGCGGCACGAGAGCCTGCGCACCGTCTTCACCGAGGACGCCGAGGGACCCCGGCAGATCGTACTGCCCGTCGAGGAAGCCCGGCCGGAACTCCCGTTCGCGGAGACCAGTGAGGCGCGGCTTCATGACGATCTCGCGCGCGCCGCGAGCCACGGCTTCGACCTCGCCTCCGACATCCCCTTCCGGGCAGGGCTGTTCGCCGTATCGCGGGACAACCACGTCCTGCTCGTGCTGACGCATCACATCGTGAGTGATGCGTGGTCGCGTGGTCCGCTGGCGCGGGATCTTGCTGCCGCGTATGCGGCGCGTACGGCTGGTGAGGTGCCGTCGTGGTCGCCGCTGCCGGTGCAGTACGCCGACTAC
>NZ_JBQQBY010000103.1:0-500 GCF_052246385.1 Streptomyces sp. 8N616
CACCCGAAGCCGGTGGCCCAACCCTTGTGGGGGGAGCCGTCGAAGGTGGGACTGGCGATTGGGACGAAGTCGTAACAAGGTAGCCGTACCGGAAGGTGCGGCTGGATCACCTCCTTTCTAAGGAGCACTTCTTGCCAGGCCCTGGCTTGGTCAGAGGCCAGAACACCGGCGAATGTCCGGTGCTGGTTGCTCATGGGTGGAACGTTGACTACTCGGCACAGTGGGTTGGATCTGTCCGCTAGTACTGCTCTTCGGAGTGTGGAACGCGGGAGGGACGACTGCTGGGCCGGGCACGCTGTTGGGTGTCTGAGGGTGCGGCCGTGTGGCTGTTCCTTCGGTATGCCGGTCCCGGTGAACTCTGCGTGTTGGCGCGGGGGTGGTGGGTGGCTGGTCGTTGTTTGAGAACTGCACAGTGGACGCGAGCATCTGTGGCCAAGTTTTTAAGGGCGCACGGTGGATGCCTTGGCACCAGGAACCGATGAAGGACGTGGGAGGCCGCG